>DASTLA010000164.1:0-13097 GCA_035715525.1 Nitrospiraceae bacterium | reverse complement strand
GAAAGAAGTGGCGATTATCAACCAGGCCTGCGACGGTTTGCCTTGCCGCTTCCGCCACCTCGATGCCGGATCCGTCAGAGCGAAGTACGATCATCTCTGGTTCGTCAGCGTCGCCAATGATCCAGAGCGATTCCCCGAATTGTCGGCCCTGTCCTATGGACGAGCCAACCCGGTGACCTTCCGAGGGAGCCGATTCATTTCCGAGCAACGTTCGGTTGCCCAGCTCGTCGGTCGCTGTCTGAGCCGCTTGACGCTGCCTGGACTGGTCACGACGACGGTAGAGGAAGTAGTGTGGATCGCGGAGTGGTGCCACAGCCGAGGCATCCCCTACCGGATTGAAGACAAAGCGTTTCCTTCTCCCACGGTCGGGGATCCCATATGTCTCGTCCATCTCGATGTGAGGTCGGGAAGGCCAAGCCGTCGCGTCCGAGGCAGCACTTCCAACCCGCTCGGATCTTGAAGAAGTCAAACCCAAAAACCTGGTGGGTTCTTCTCGGGCCCCAACATGTATTGGCGGGCGTAACCGACGTAATTCTTGGCCGACTGCTGGATCCAAGCCAGTTCTTCCTCGCTCACGGGACGTTTGATCTTGGCCGGAGATCCGAGGACCAAGCTCTTGGGTGGGATTATGGTACGCTCGGTGACCAGCGCGCCGGCGCCGATCACCGAATCCTCCCCGATCACGACCCCATCCATGATGATGGCCCCCATGCCCACCAGCACGCGGTCTTTTATCGTACAGCCGTGGAGGACCACGTGGTGCCCGATCGTGACATCGTTGCCGATCACGAGCGGGTGGGTATCATGCGTCACATGCAGCATGCAGAGGTCTTGGACGTTGGTCCGATGACCGATGCGGATGTAATTGACGTCGCCTCGGATGACTGCGTGGAACCAGGCGCTACAGTCCTCTCCCATGACGACGTCGCCGATGACCACAGCGGTCTCTTCGATAAAGCAAGAGTCTGGGACAGTGGGCTTGATGCCCTGGAATGTGCGGATCATGGCGACGACCTTAGGATAGGAAACTCGGAAATAGCAAGAGGGCGCGTTTGACAGACTTTTCCGGCGTCTCGTAGACTGCTTACTATGTCTCGCAAGGCGCTCCCCATGAAGGGGGAATCCAGGATGGCTTCCCCTCATCGTTCCTTACCCCTTCACTCGCCCCTCTCCCCCCAAGACCGCGAGAGGGTTCGAATCAACGGAACGACGATCGGGTTTGTGAATCTGGGATGTTCAAAGAACCAGGTGGATTCCGAGGTCATGCTCGGCACCCTGGCGTCCGAGGGATTCGAGCTAACCGGAAATGCTCAGGACGCCCAAGTGGTGATCATCAACACCTGTGGCTTCATCGAAGAAGCCAAGCAGGAGTCCATCAACAGCATTATCGAGCATGGGCTCCTAAAGAAGACGGGGGCCTGCCGTGTCTTGATCGCCGCCGGATGCCTCGCCCAGCGATATCAAGGTGAGCTGTTACAAGAGCTGCCGGAGCTGGATGGTGTTGTGGGGACGGCAGAGTTCGGTCGCATCGCGGAGATTTGTCGGGCACTCCTGAACCCCAAGAAAACTCGGCAAAAGCGCCTGTGGATCGGCCAGCCACCGTACCTTTACGATGAAGCCACTCCCCGTATCCGCATGGGCTCGCCGCATAGTGCCTATCTCAAAATCGCCGAAGGCTGCAACCGCAACTGTGCCTTTTGCGCCATTCCGATCATGCGCGGCAAGCAACGGAGCCGTCCCGTCGAGTCCATCGTGGCTGAGGCCGAGCGACTGACCCGCGAAGGGGTCAAGGAGCTGAACCTGATCTCCCAGGACACGATCAATTACGGTGTGGACCTTGGGCTTCGCCATGGTTTGGCGCAGTTGCTGCGTGCGCTGGTGAAGATCGACGGACTCCGCTGGATCCGGCCGTTCTACCTCTACCCTCAGCAGATTACGGATGACTTGCTCGATCTCTACGCCGGAGAGGAACGCATCACCCAATACATCGATATGCCGCTTCAGCATATCAGCGATCCTGTGCTGAAACGCATGCACCGGCTTGGGGATCGTCAATACCTGACCTCGCTGGTCGACCGCATCCGGCGCAAAATTCCCGAGGTGTTCTTCCGCACGGCCTTCATCGTCGGGTTTCCCGGAGAAACCGATGACGATTATGAACAATTGCGGGAGTTCATGCGCGACATGGCATTCGATCGCGCGGCGGTGTTTCTGTACTCCGATGAAGAGGACACCGCCGCTGTCGGTTTTCAAGACAAGGTGGAGCGCGCTGTGATGGAAGACCGACGGAATGAGCTTTTGTCTATGCAGGAGGCGATCTCGACGGCAAAGAATCGAAATTATCTTGGAAGGACGCTCGAGGTTCTGGTGGATGGTCCCTCAGAAGACTCCGAAACATTGCTTGAGGCGCGCCATCAGCGTTTGGCACCGGAGATTGACGGGACCGTGTACCTGGATCGGACAGCCGGTTTGCCTGGCCAGTTCGTGAAAGCGAGGATTACGGACGTGGCGGGATACGACCTCATCGGAAGTACGGCGGACGCGGTCACGACATCCGATCCACCGAAGCTCCTCACGCCCCAAAAAACGGCTCCAGGCTACCGCTGAGTATCTCTCAACGGTAGCCTGGCCTTTCGTGAACCCTCTCCGGATTAGATCTTCGCACTCAAGTAGAGTGAAGCACCGCGGCGATTGATGAGCAGCAACACTTGGTCGCTCTTAGACAGTTCCGCGGCGATGCGGTCATAGTCCTTGGTGGACTTGACCGGCTGTTTGTTGATCTCGCGGATGATGTCGCCCGGCATGAGGCCCGCCCGTTCGGCCGCGCTGTCCGGTTCGACGCTCATCACCACTACTCCCTGCATCTTGGTTTTCAGCCCGAGTTCCTGTGCCGCATTCCGGTCCAAGTCCTGCACGGCTAGGCCTGCCAGCGGGTGATCCGTCCCTTCGGTTTGGGCTTTGGCGACCTGCGTCGTATCCGGCATTTCTCCGACAGCGACGGAGAGTTCTTTCTTCCGGCCGTCTCGCAACACCGTGACCGACGCCTTGTCCCCGACCGGCGTGCGCGTCACCGCCCGCTGCAATGCGATGGAGTCCTCAATCGGCGAACCTTGATACATGGTAATCACGTCGCCTTGCTTGAGGCCGCTATGGTCGGCCGGACCGTCCTCCTTCACTTCGGTGACGACGGCGCCCTTGGTGTCCTTGATCCCGAACGACTTCGCCAAGTCGGGCGTCAGATCTTGAATGCCGACACCGAGATAGCCGCGGACGACCTTGCCGGTTTTCACCAGGCTCTCATAGATGGGTTTGCTCATGCTGGTCGGCACGGCAAACCCCACTCCCTGATAGCCTCCGGACTGAGAAAAAATGGCCGTGTTGATGCCGACCAGTTCTCCCCGAGTATTGACCAACGCGCCGCCCGAGTTGCCGGGATTGATGGCGGCGTCGGTCTGGATGAAATCCTCGTACTGCGTGATGCCCATGCGGCCTCGCCCGAGCGCACTGACGATGCCGAGCGTCACGGTGGAATTCAAGCCAAACGGGTTACCCACGGCAAGCACATATTCACCCACCTGCAACTTCGAAGAGTCGCCCCAGGGAACTGCCGGAAGGTTGCTTCCGTCGATTTTGATGACTGCGATGTCGGTCTTGGGGTCCGCGCCGACAAGGCGGCCTTTGAACTCACGTTTATCCGGAAGAGTGACCGTCACGGTGCGGGCTCCGTCGATGACGTGGTTATTGGTCAACACATATCCGTCAGGGGTCACGATGACTCCCGAACCCTGACCCCCTCCACGTGGCTCCGACGGAGGTCCGAATCGGCGAGGACCAGACGGGCCCCAAGGAGAACGGAAGAGGTCTTCCATCCTGTCACGCGTTCCGGAGTCAGACACTTTTTCCGCGCCGCTCGTCGTAATGTTCACGACGGCGGGCGTTACGGCCTTGGCGACATCGGTAAACCCCGCCGCCGGCAGACCGGCCGAGGTTGCGTGCGCACCGTTCTCCACGATGGCGGATGATCCCGATGCATGTGATGTCGCCAGGCCGGCGTAGCTGGCAACCAATGCGGTCGCAAGCACGCCGATGCCGAGGAAGGTTCCTACCGACTGCTTCACTCGTTTCATATTATCCCTCCACTTGATTGATATATTGGCGCCGGCTGTTCGCCGTACTTGAACAAACGTAACAATATGGAATGAGAGGCGGATTAAGCAGGCATTAAAACTGCCTAAGACTGACGGGGAGCAAGCGGAAGGATGACGGTAAAGGTTGATCCTTTGCCCGGGTCGCTTTGAACCTCGATGCGACCGTGATGGGTCTCTACGATCCAAGCGCAAATCGACAGCCCAAGCCCAGTGCCCTTTCTCGTGTGGGCACGCGCGTCGTCCGTGCGAAAGAAGCGATCGAAGATTTGCTTGTGGAATTCGGCCGGAATGCCGATCCCTTGATCGATGACGGCGATGCGAACGGTCTGGCCTTCCGGAAGAAGATGGATCTCCACCTTACCTCCCGGATGGGAGTATTTGACCGCGTTGTCTACGATGTTGAGTAGCAGCTCACGGAGCCGCAGCTCATCACCGAGAACGACGGCCGGAGCGGTCGGTCCTAACACCACGTCCACTCCGCGCTCTTGGCCGAGCAAGCAGGCCTGTCGCTGAATATCCTCTACCAGGGTTTCGAGATGTACGGGCACGCATTCCATCTTGATTTGCCCGAGGTCGGCCCGAGACAAAAAGAGCAGCTCATCGACGATGCGGGACATGCGATCGATTTCCTCGAGGTTGCTCTCGAGCACGGCCACATATTCGCCGATCGGCCGGGTACGACGGAGAACGAGTTCGGTTTCGCCCTTCATGACCGTGAGAGGTGTCCGGAGCTCATGCGAAGCGTCGCTGCTGAATTGCCGAATCTGAGCGAAGGAGGTTTCGAGCCGCGCGATCATATTGTTGAAGGTGTCGGTGAGCCGGCCGATCTCGTCGGGTGACGGCGGTGTCGTCAGTCTTTGGGTGAGGTCGCCCGCGGCGATTCGCTGTGCGGCGACGGTGATCGAATCAACGGGGCGTAGCGCGCGTCCCGCAAGGAACCATCCACCGATGAGTGAGACGGCCACCGCCAAAGGAGCCATGATCAACAGCACGATCAGAAACCGCCTGAGCGTTTCTTCCACTCCTTCCAAAGTCGTTCCGACCTGGACAATATAGAGCAACGACCCCCGATAGATGATAGGCACCGAGATCATCCTCAGCGGCGGTTCGTTGGGATATTTGGCGGACTCGAAGATGGTCCGCCCTGTGAAGGCGACTTCCAGCGCGTGACGGCTGAGGGGAACGTCGTGCTGGCGTATGTTCGGGGACCGAATTGTGATCGTACCGGAGGGGCTGAAGATCTGGAAGAACTTGTCGATCCGGGCCAATTCGGGAAACTGACTGAGGAGCACCTCCTCGTCGAGCAAAGGCAGGAATCCTCGCTGTTCCAGCGAGCGTACCGCTGCGGTGGCGGTTTCCTGCAAGGACTCGTCGACTTGATCGCGAAGCGTTCGTGCGGTGATGGTGTAGAGGATCAGAGAGAAGGTCAGCAGGACCAGTGCGAGGGCGGTTCCGTACCAGAGGGTCAGTCGGACGCGAAGCGGCATCAATCGACCTTCAACATGTACCCGCTGCCTCGGATGGTATGAATCAGTTTTCGGGCTCGCCCGCGATCGATTTTGTTGCGCAGATAATTGACGTAGACATCGATGACGTTGGTAAAGGTGTCGAAGTCCTGGTTCCACACGTGCTCCGAAATCATCGGCCTGGTCAGCACGCGTCCGGCGTGGCGTAGAAAGTATTCCAGCAGGGCATATTCCTTCACCGTCAGATCGATCCGTTGTCCGCCCCTTGTGACTTCGCGCGTAGCCGGGTTGAGCATGAGATCGTCCACTTGCAGCACGCCCGGCACATCGGAGGTCCCGCGCCGGAGTAATGCCCGCACACGCGCCAGCAGTTCGTCGATCGCGAAGGGCTTCGTCAGGTAGTCGTCGGCTCCGGCATCGAGTCCTTTGACCCGTTGATCGACTTTCGATTGGGCTGTCAGGATAAGGACCGGCGTGTGAATCTTTTCTTTCCGCAGCCGTTTCAAGACTTCCAGCCCAGGCAATCCGGGCAACATCAAATCGATCACGATCAAGTCATAGTTGCCGCTTAAGCCCATGTCCAGGCCCTGCGCCCCGTCCTCGCAGAGGTCTACGGCGTAGCTCTCTTCTTCAAGCGCCCGCTTGATGAAGCACCCGACTTTGGTTTCGTCTTCCACGACCAGAATGCGCATCACACGCTTTCCCTGGAGATCGATGGATTATACCAGAGGCTCGCGGAATGAACCCGCAACAAAGGAGTCGAAGGTCGGCGGGAATTAGGATGATGTTTCCGGCTTGCGATGTTCCATTCGGCAGAGGGTCCGAATGTCGTTCCAGTCATCGTTGGGCAGGAGCGTCGAAACAGGACGTGGCCGGGGGCCGGTCAGAGGCAGAAGTGTGGCGATGCGCTCGGCGATGTTCGGATGAGTGGCCAGAAAATCGAGGGCCTCGCGATGATCCTTCGTCGTCTGCTGCAGAATCCCGTAGAAGGCGATCATCGCACCCGGGTCGAGGTTGGCTGCCTGCAGCATTCTCAATCCCTCCATGTCCGCCTCGGTTTCATGAGAACGGCTATAGTGCAGTGCTCCTAGTGTTCTTGCGCCTTGGAGGCCCCACGCGACCCCCGAAAAATCACCCACGAAAGCGGTCATGAAAAATGTACTCGCCGTTTGCTCCAAAATGGCCCGCGTGGTGTGACGCCGATACACATGCTGCAGTTCATGCGCTAAAACGCCCGCGAGCTGTTCCGGATTCTCGGTCCGTTCGAGCAGGCCTCTGAATAGCACCACGTGTCCTCCAGGGGCGGCGAATGCATTGATCGAAGGACTATCCACCACGTATAGCGTGATTGGGTAGGGCGAGGAGGGCGCCGTGCTGCTCAGTGCTTGAACCACGCGTTCGAGTTTGGCGGTGCGTTCGGGATCGCGGCATTGCCGCTCCGTGGGAACGAGCTGTCCGACGACCTCTCGTCCCAGGGCATTTTCCCACGAGGTCGGGATATAAGGAGTGGCGGCCGCGGCGAATCCGGGAATGCCCCACTTATAGAGGACCGCCGTCAGGACAAAGACGGCTCCTGCGGCGATCACCGTGCAACGTAGCCGGGCTTTCCGTCGTATCGGGTTATGGAGATGCCGTGCGAGCGAGGGAGCTACCCGATGGATGTCCTGAAGAAGATCGGTGGATGAGACCACGACGGTTTCGGACGGTTCTTCGCCGTATTCGAGACGAACCGGTTCGCCGGCATAGCTTCCCTGTGTCTGCCGTATCCGATCATAGGGCCATGATTTTGTCTCCCCGGTTTCAGTGACGATATGGAGGGCGGCCGGCGTTACACGGAGGACGACGTTGTGGCGTGTCGCGTTTCGGCCATCGAGGTAATGGGCGGTCCTGAGCGGCTGCATGGCTAGTCCATTTCGAAGCCGGTGTCGAGTAGGTTCGATAATCCTTCGCCTGCGAGGGATGTCTCGCTCGTGTGCTGCAGGATCTCGTCGAGATTGACCAATCCACGAAGCGTGAGGTTGGAAGCGACGAAACAGGCCTTACGAACGGTGACCCAGGGCCATGCGAATCCCAGTGTGCCCAGGAGCAATAGGGCATTGCCGAGATGGAGGGTGAAGAGTTTCTGCCAGGTGATGCTCGAGCAGAATTCAGCGGTTCCAAAGGTCGTGTGATCCCAGAAATACTTCTGCTTCTTGCTCAGGAACCAAATCCAGGACGGCCCGAGAATGAGGGGAATCAAGAGCAGGGCCAATACGGCGTTTGCGAGGCGTAGCCATAGGGCGAGGGCACAAAGGCCCACGATCAGATATGTGACAAAAAGCGTCATCGCGAAGGGCAGGATCAGGCCGGACCCCTGGCCGGTGAAGTGGAAACGTTGATTGCCGAAAAAAGTATGCGACTGGAGAAAGGCTTGCCGCTTGGTCTGGAAGTAGGGATAGTAGGTGCCCAAAGATAGTGCCGTCAACAGCCACCCTGCGCTATAGAGCTTTAAGAAATCCCACGTTCCTCCTCGAAATGAAAAGCGAATGCCCCGCCAGGATGTTCTGGAACAACGATAGCGCCTTGCACTGACGATGGCGATCGGCACGTACAGGAAGAGGACGATTCCGGCCATCCATTGCAGCATTCGGTCGATCCAGGGATTGAACTCCAGGAATTCTCGGGCGGCGGTCAGAGCGAAGTAGGGGACGCCGAATATGAGCATGGCCTTCAAGAAACCAATGTAGAGTTCCTTGCCGGTACCGTGGTACGCGAAGCGGTCTCCGGCGAATGCCATCTGGCTAAAGAGATACCGCCTGATCTTGGCTTTTGCCCAGAAATGGTACAGCCCGATCGTCAGGATGGTCAGGCAGAGATTCACGAGCTGCATTCCGAACAGGGTGCTGCCGAATCCATGGAATAAAAAGGACACTGTCGGCGTGGAATGGTGCGCACGTGCCGGACCTTTCAAACGGACTACGGCGAAACGAAAACCGCATTTCGGACAGGTGCTTCGAGCCGAGGGTGTAAGCAGGGCCGGCGTGCGCACGCGGTAATGGCTCTGGCAATGGAAGCACAGGACTCGCGGAGCATCTTCAACCTCGCAGGCTTCCCGGGAGAGCACGATCGTCAACAGGCCTTTCGATATCCGAACGTGCAGGCCTTCTGCACGTCCTCCATGAAACCCTTCGCATCGCCCCCTGCACGCCGGAATAGCGATCTCTCATAATAGGCACGACCGTTGTTCGGCTGTATGGCGAGCAATCCATCCCACAGGACGACTCCCTCAGCCCACTGTTTCCGTTGCCAGTAGATAGAGGACATATGGGTATAGGCATCGGCAAGGGTCGGCTCCAGGCGAATCGCCTCTTGCAGGGTAATGAGCGCCTCGTCATGCGATCCCTTCTGAATCAGAGTGGATCCACGGCTTAGATAGGCTTCGGCATATTCGGGATCGATTGCCAGCGCGTCCGCATAGGCGAAGAGCGCCTGGGTATACTGTCCGTTGTTGTGAAGCGCGTTGCCTCTGGCCAAGTGAGCTTTGGCCAGCGAAAACTCTTTTCCCCCATGAGCCCGCAGGAAGCCGACGAGGTCCTGATCTTCATTGGCTTCGGCCAATTCGAGCGCAGTCTGTCCGTGGGATTTCAGGTTCACGTCCATTCCTCGGTCGAGAAGGACCTGCACCGCGAGCAAATGCCCAAATGACACGGCACGATGGAGAGCCGTATCCCCGCCTTCGCACCGTACGCTCAGGTCGGCCCCCCGAGACAAGAGAAGCGCCAGGGTATCCGCATGACCTCGCTCGGCCGCGACCACCATCGGTGTGTAACCTTGCACAGCCTTTCGATTAGGGTCTGCGCCGTATTCCAAAAGCAGCGAGACCACTGCGGTGTGGCCCCGCTTCGCGGCTTCGTACAAAGGGGTCCGTTTTCTTTCGTTGACCGCATCGACTGCGGCACCGGTTGCCACCAGAGCGCGCGTTTGCTCTAGATCTCCCCGGGCGGCTGCGAGATGAAGCGCCGTCCATCCATTCGCTCGCAGGAGCAGAGAGGAGAGCAGCGAGTCGTCGACGTCATAGGGATCATGGTTCTGTTTGACTTCGGCGAAGAGGGCGGCGATGAAGATCGACAGCAGCACATAGTTGAGGAGGCTGGCCAGCGAAGCGACGATGATGCCGATGCGGCGTTGGTAGGATGCTAAGAGGGCGTCGGGGCTGATCTCCTTCTCTCCTGCTTGTCCCTCGTCTGCGCCGGGGCCCGTGCTGGCCGGCGTAAGAATGAGCGTATTGCCGCAGCATGAACAGGGAAGTTGCGCCCAGGAATCTTTCTCTTTGCATTCATGGGCGTTCGGCGTGAGGCAGAACGGGCATTCGGCGAGGTATGGGGAAGCGGACGGCGTTTCGACAGAGGACGCAGCGAGGGCATTGCCGGGGTGAATGGTTGCCATGGTGCCTAGTTACCCTTCGCCCTGGCCGTACTATGGTGCGCCTGGTTGATCGAAATGGGCCTCGGGGTGATCTTGGAAAAGCATAGCTCAAATCGCCGAGAGCGCAACCGGTTCACCATGCTCCCCGGCAGGGCGGGAACAGGTGGCTTTCACAAGATCGAGGCAGAATAGGACCTTGACACCGACTTACTTTGACGGTCAGGCAGGAGGAAAGCGGGTGATCGTCACGGGGGCATACTGAATAGCCGGACCCTCGGGGCGGCGATAGGCGAGGGTATGTCGAAGCCAGGCGCCGTCGTCTCGCTTCGGAAAATCGGCTCGATAATGCGCCCCCCGGCTTTCTTCTCTTGCCAGCGCGCTCACCACGATGGTCTCCGACACCTCCACCAAACATTGGAGTTCCAGCGCCTGAATGAGATCGCTGTTGAAGATACGTCCCTTATCATCCACGCGGACGGTTGCCGCATGTTGTTTCAACGTGCGGAGGGCGGCAGAGGCTTCGCGCATGGAATCCTTGGTGCGAAAGATTCCGAGATTGAGGCTCATGATCTTGCCCAGGTCGTCCCGCACCTGCCACGGACGTTCCGGTCCGTCATTCTTCAACAGAGATTCCAGGCGCGCGTACTCGACACGGAGATGACGGTCGGAGACCGTCGCTGCAGTCTGATCCTTCGCGAAGGTCGATGCTTTGGTTCCAGCCCGCCGTCCAAACACGATCGTTTCCAGCAAAGAGTTTCCACCGAGCCGATTCGCTCCGTGCACGCTGACGCACGCGCACTCACCCGCCGCGTACAGTCCGGGAAGCGCCGTCTCGCCCCACATGTCGGTCCGTACGCCTCCCATCTGATAGTGAGCGCCCGGTCGGATCGGGATCGGGGTTTCAATGGGATCCAACCCGGCGAACTCCAGAGCCAGCTCTCGAATCTGCGGGAGGCGCTCTAGGATACGGGCTCGTCCGAGATGGCGGAGATCAAGGAGAACGCAGCCGTCCACGCCCCGCCCTTCGAGAATCTCCTGGCCGATGGCCAGCGAGACGGTGGAACGCGTCGCCAACTCCATTTGTTCCGGTGCATATCGCTTCATGAACCGATCCCCGAGGGTATTCAAGAGATAGCCGCCTTCTCCGCGAGCGCCCTCGGTAATCAGGATTCCGGTGTCCTTTAACGTGGTGGGATGGAACTGAACGAACTCCATGTCCTGGAGAGGCAGCCCGGCGAGGTAGGCCAACGCCATGCCATCCCCGGTATTGATGACGGCGTTGGTGCTCGTGGAAAATGCACGCCCGCTGCCTCCGGTCGCGAGGATCACGGCCTTGGCGCGCAAGAGCTCGAGGCCCCCGCGGACGAGATCCCACGCAACCACACCGCAGCAACGGCCGGCTTCGAGCACGAGGGACGTCACGTACCATTCTTCGTATACCCGGCATCGGCGTTTGAGCAATTGCTCGTACATCGCATGAAGCAGGGCGTGTCCCGTCCTGTCTGCCGCGTAGCAGGTGCGCGGGAACCCCGCTCCGCCGAACGGCCGCTGTGCGATCCGGCCTTCCGGAGTCCGGCTGAAGATGACTCCCATCCGCTCCAGTTCGAGAATGTCGTGCGGCGCTTCACGACACATGGCCTCGATGGCGTCCTGGTCTCCGAGATATAGGCCGCCTTTCGCTGTGTCGTAGGCATGAGCCTCCCAGGAATCATTCTCACCGATGGCGGCATTGATCCCGCCCTGAGCAGCGACCGAATGGCTCCGAACGGGATGGACCTTGGAGAGCAGTGCCACATCGAGATTGGGCGAAGCGGCGATCGCCGCTCGCATCCCTGCTAGGCCGGCCCCCACGATAAGAATGTCATGTGTGATCATCGGCGACGGGGAACCACGAAGGTGAAATGCATCGGCATCGTGGGCACGTTACGCCACTATTACCGTACGAAAATGCGGAATACAAGCCGCGCCGGCTCCGCAGAGGATGCTTGGAAAACGGGGCCTCACATGGTACGTTAACGCTCGCTGTTCCATCGGGAGTGCTCCACCATCAACGGGATTCTCATTACATGCCTGAACCCAACTTTCTCGATCTCTCCGACTCCTTTGTGCCGCGTCATATCGGTCCGAGCGACTCCGACATCCAGGAGATGCTGGGCGCGCTCGGTCTTCCCTCGTTGCAGGCGCTTGCCGACGTCACCGTTCCCTCGGATATCCGGTTCAGAGGGCAACTGACCGTCCCGACCCAGCGCAGCGAGCAGGACGTGCTGGACGAACTGCGCAACCTGGCTCGTCGGAACCAGATCTATCGCTCGCTGATCGGCATGGGGTACTACGATTGCGTCACGCCGCCGGTCGTTCAGCGGAACATTCTTGAAAACCCCGGCTGGTACACCCAGTACACTCCCTACCAAGCGGAGATTGCGCAAGGGCGCTTGGAAGCATTGGTCAACTTCCAAACCATGGTGTCGGATTTGACCGCGTTGCCTCTCGCCAATGCGTCGCTGTTGGACGAAGCCACCGCGGCAGCCGAGGCTATGGCGATGTGTCTCGCTGCTTCCCGTGCGGCCGGTCGCGACCGGAAACGGTGCTTCGTTGCACAGGACTGTCATCCCCAGACCATCGCGGTCATTCAAACCCGTGCCGAACCGCTGGGCGTGGGCGTGCATGTCGGTCCGGCTGATTCGCTCGATGTCTCGAGCGGCGACTATTTTGGAGCCTTGCTGCAGTATCCGACGACCGACGGCTATGCCAGGGATTACAGCCATGTCATCGCTCGTGCTCACGATGCCGGCGTGCTCGTGGCGGTTGCAACGGATCTGCTCGCGCTGACGCTTCTTCGGCCCCCGGGTGAGTTTGGAGCCGACGTGGTGGTCGGCTCGAGCCAGCGTTTCGGTGTACCTCTTGGGTTCGGCGGCCCGCATGCAGCCTTTCTCGCCGCCAAGGACGAGTTCCGTCGGCTGATTCCCGGCCGTCTTGTCGGAGTTTCCAAGGATGCGGCGGGGCACGTGGCTTACCGATTGTCCCTCCAGACGCGCGAACAACACATTCGCAGGGAAAAGGCGACGAGCAACATCTGCAC
>DASTLA010000163.1:0-7708 GCA_035715525.1 Nitrospiraceae bacterium | reverse complement strand
AAGCCGACATTGCGTTCGAACCGTTGCGCAATGCTGACTGCACTGCTGCGCGCCTGGTGCAGCGCTCCGAGCTGTTCTCGAATGGAGGACAGTTCCGACTGCGCGCCCCGGCGGCGCTCAAGTTCCATGAGGCGGGTCGTGAGGAAGGCGATTTCCGCTTCTTGCCGGCGCGCTTGTTCCGCGGAAATGCGCCGTTCCTCCTCGATACGCTGCTCCAACTCGGCCTGGCTTAAGACGCCGGATTGGAGCTGACTGATCAATTGAATCATGCGATGTTTGGTCGCCTCCGCCGCCCGTTGCTGTCGCAGCAGCATGGTTCCGAGCACCAGCATGATCAGCAGCGGAGCCAGCAGGAACAAAGCGGCTGCCAGCTTACCGAGCGGCGAGGCGTGGACGACAATATCCCTGAGAACGTGGCGAGCCAAATATAGACCCGACAAGAAGCGGGGATGAGGAGTCCGTACGAAGATCTCGCGCGATTCCTCGACGATCGTCCGCAGGGGCTTGCTGCCGCGGCCCTCCTGCTCCGGGAAACGCAGCCGCACCCGAGGTCCGCCCTCCCCGAATTGCACCAAGTCTCCGTCTCGCAGCGACGCTTCCGGCACCGATTCTCCATTCACCAGCAGGCCTTTTCCCTGGCTGCGATCCCGGATCGTCGGGGCCGCGTCCTCCACCGCGATTTCCGCATGAATCGGCGACACCGTCCCGTTCACGCCGGCGCCGAGTAGGATGCGACACGCTCGGTCGGTTCCGAAGGTCACTGTGTCGGAGTCGACGACTTCGGTCCGTCCCTGCCGTTCCCCCGTCATATGTTCAACCGTCAGGCGCATGTGATCGTCTATCGCTCAGACATCTCGAACAAGATCCCTACTTGAGTCGGCACCATGAACTGACGCGATCAACTTCCTATGACTGATCCTTGCGTTGTCTGCTTGAGCAATGCCCGAAGCTCGCGCAGAGGCCTGGTGTTGACGACGTCGCGCTTTTCCAGCCAGCCCCGCCTGGCTTGTCCGATGCCGAACCGCACATGCTCGAAATCGCGGATGTTGTGGGCGTCGGTGTTGACGGCCAGCAGCACACCTTCCGCTTTGGCCATTTGGCAGTAGATGTCGACCAGATCGAGCCGCTCGGGATGCGCGTTCACTTCCAGAAAGCAACGGCGCGCTTTGGCCTTGCGGATGAGGCGAGCCATGTCAACGTCGTAAGGGGGGCGCTGATCGATCAGTCGCCCCGTCGGATGGGCCAAGATCGAAAAATGCGGATGGTCCATGGCCTTCAGAATGCGGGCCGTTTGCTGTTCTTTGGGAAGCGTGAAGTGGCTGTGCACCGCTCCGACTACCAAGTCCAAGCGGCCGAGTACTTCGTCCGGCAGGTCCAGGCTGCCGTCTTCCAGAATATCGACTTCCACGCCTTTCAACAGCGTGATGGTCGACGAGGCGGCGTTCCAGCGGTCGATCTCTTCCATCTGCTGCAGCAGCCGCTTGGCATCTAGGCCCTTGGCCATTGCCAGTCGCTGGGAATGGTCCGTAATCGCCAGATAGGTCCACCCCCGGCGTCGCGCCGCCTCAGCCATGTCGAAAAGACTGTCCCGGCCGTCGGTGGCCTTGGTGTGGACATGCAGATCGCCCAGCAGGTCGGTCGCTTCAACGAGATGGGGCAGGCGTCCCGCGCGAGCCGCCTCGATCTCCCCGCGGTTCTCGCGCAACTCCGGGGGAATCCATTGAAGGCCGAGCGCCGCATACACCGACTCTTCCGTCCCTCCCGCCACTAACCGGTCGCCGCGAAAGATCCCATATTCGTTGAGTTTGAGTCCCCGCTGCTGGGCGAGATGACGGAGCGCGACGTTATGATCCTTGTTCCCCGTGAAGTACTGTAATGCCGCACCATAACTTTCTTCCGGAACGACACGCAGGTCGATTTGAAGCAGGCTCTTGAGGCGGATGCTCGCTTTGGTTTCTCCATGGGCCAGAATCTCCGCCGCTTCGGGATAGGCCACAAAGCGGTCCGTGACGCTTTTTCCCGCAGACGCAGTCACCAAGATATCGAGATCGCCGACGGTATCCTTCGCGCGCCGATAACTGCCGGCCACGGCAACCCTGCGTACGCCGGGTCCTTGTCTCAAATAGCCGACCAACGGCTCGGCATATTGAGTCGCCACGGCCAACAGGAAGCGCCGAGTCGAGGCCGCCTGAGTCGTCAGCGTCTCGAGGATGCGCTGTTCGGTTTTTGCCCCGAATCCCGAGAGGGCCTGTATCCGCCCGGCCTGCGCAGCTTGCAGCAATTCTGCAGGGTTTTGAATGTTCAGCTTGCGGACCAGCGTTTTGACCCGCTTCGGACCCAATCCGGGAACATGTAACAGCTCGGTGAGGGCGGCAGGAACCTTCTTGTGATACTCCTCGAGCAGCCCGGTGCTTCCGGTTCGGATGATCTCCTGGATCTTGCCGGCGAGGTCCGTACCTATGCCCGGCAGATCGGTCAGGTCCTCGCCCTGCTCCACCATCTCCTCGAGACTTCGAGGCCAATCACGGAGGGTGCGTGCCGCCATCCGATAGGCCCGCACGCGGAACGTATTGGCCCCTTCGATCTCCAGCAGATCGGCCAGCTCGGCAAATTTTGCCGCCACGTCGGCATTCGCGATGGGCATAGCAGAATCTCCGTGAGCGACTAGGATCTAGCCACTTCCCGCGCTTGGTGGCTTCTTCGTCGGTTTCGTACCCTTTGCGGGATCCCGCTCTTTCGCGAGTAATGGTTTAGGAAAACGCCTGATTTGCGTCTTCGGCAGACTCTTGAAGGAACTTCTTCGCCTCATAGGCACTCGCCGGCCGGGGCAGCACGGATCAATCCAGGAACTGCCCTTGCAATGAACGAGCCCGCTTGTAAGCCTAAACAGGAATGGGTGGGACGGATCGGAGAGGAGGGATGCGTCGCGTTCTTCCTCACCTCTTGCGGTGGGCTGTCGCAGAATGGGCCCACCGCCGCGGCGGTCAAGATCGCTCGGATGGCACTCTAATTCAAGCGCACGTCGACTAACTCGGGCTTGATCGCCGGTCGATTGGACTCTTCCGCAGCCTTCATCTGGCGGCGATGCTCCAGAATCAGCATGTCGATATGCTCTCCGCACATGATGCAACGCCAACCTTGGACATTGGCCTCACGGATCTCCACCGGCACCATGAAACCACCGCAGCGATGGCAGGACTCCTGGGACTCGCGCTTTTGAGTGCTCACCATGACGGTCTCCACCTTTCTGTTTGAAGAGGGCTACACTTTGTCTCATCTTAAGAGCCACATTGCCTCAAAAGGATTCGCGCCTGCTCAACGAGCGGCTGGAGAATGTCGACGATAGCCGGGCTTCCCACCTCCTCCACCTCATAGGTCACCCGGACCGTCGGTTGCCCGATCCGGATCAATCTTGCCAAATCCACCGGCGTCGCGATGACCACCACGTCGCAGGGAACATTCGCGATCGTGGCCTCCAACTCATGCATTTGCTCCAATCCGTAGCCCATTGCCGGCAGGACCGGACCAAGGTCCCGGTACTGAGCCAGGATTCGGCCGAGGCCGCCGACGACATAGGGCTTCGGATCTACGATGGCCGCGACGCCGCATTTCCGAGCGGCCAAATACCCGGCGCCGAATCCCGAGCCGCCATGGGTCAGAGTCGGCCCATCTTCGACCACTAACACCCTCTTCCCGCGCAACGCGTCGGCCCGGTCGATCGTGACGGGCATCGCGACCTCGATGACGATCGCATGAGGATTCAGACGGCCGGCCTGGCGACGGGCCATCTCGCGCTGCGCCGCCGGAGCCGTGTCGATCTTCGACAGCATCACCACGTCGGCCCGCAGCAGATTGACCTCGCCTGGGAAAAACCCCTTCTCGTCGGAGACCCGGTATGGATCGACCACGACTATCTCCAAATCCGGCAGGTAAAAGGGCCAGTCGTTGTTGCCCCCGTCCCAGACAATGACGTCCGAGTCCGGTTCGAGGCGACGCAGGATTTGTTGGTAGTCGACTCCTGCGTAAACCGTCGTGCCGGCCCGGAGGTGCGGCTCGTATTCTTCCCGTTCTTCGATCGTACAGGCTGCCGCGTCCAAATCCTCCATACTCACGAACCGTTGGACGGCCTGTTGCTCCAAATTTCCGTACGGCATCGGATGCCGCACCAGAGCGACACGCAGGCCGGCTTCCTTCAACCGGGCGCAAACGAGTCGTGCGACCGGGCTCTTCCCTGCACCCGTCCTGGTCGCACAAATCGAGACGACCGGCTTGTTGGCCGGCAACATCGTCGATCTGGTGCCGGGGAACCAGAAATCCGCCCCGGCCGCAAGCGCACGCGAAGCCAAACCCATGACGGTTTCGTGCGAGACGTCGCTGTAGGCGAAGACGACCCGATCGATGCGATGGCGGCGGATCAACGGCTCCAAGTCCTGTTCCGAATGAATCGGAATTCCCTCGGGATAGAGCGAGCCTGCCAGCGAGGCCGGATACCGGCGGTTCTGGATGTTGGGAATCTGGGCGGCAGTGAACGCCATGACGCGATACTGCGAATTCCCGCGAAATAGCACGTTGAACGTATGGAAATCTCGCCCGGCCGCGCCCATGATCAACAGCGTCGTGGCATTCATGGCTGCCTATACGGCTTCTCCCTGCAGGAAGTCTTTGGCCTCACTCTAAGCAACAGTAATGCCTCCCTCTCACCATCCTTGACGCGTATTTCCCGTCTCTCATTTTCTCTCCTGATGACTTTTGCTACAGCAGGAACGATCGTCCGCTTCCTCATTTCGACAAACGTGCTGTATTCCCGCTGTCATGCCTCTTCATTACGATAGATCTCGATGGTCCTTTCCTTGCACGACCAACAGCAGTTCGCCCGATCCAGGAACTGCCATGCCCTGGAAACCCATCATCAAATCCAGACGGGAATGGGAAGTCGTCCCGAACCTCTACGACTACGAGA
The DNA here is from genome assembly GCA_035715525.1 of Nitrospiraceae bacterium. Classification (GTDB taxonomy): domain Bacteria; phylum Nitrospirota; class Nitrospiria; order Nitrospirales; family Nitrospiraceae; genus JAHBWI01. The sequence continues at coordinate 2,748 of DASTLA010000163.1, read as the reverse complement.
CGGGCCGAAACACTTTCTCTTGGGACAAGGCACGGGCCGAATTGGACGGGTTGCCGAGCGACGGAGGACTCAACATCGCGCATGAAGCGGTGGTGCGCCACGCGACCGGCCCGCTCGCTCACCATACGGCGATTCGTTTCATCGGAAAAGCAGGAACCCTTCAGGACATCTCCTACGCAGGGCTGAACGAGCTCACCAACCGCTTCGCCAACGTCCTCGCAAGTCTCGGCGTCATTAAGGGAGATCGGGTCTTCGTACTGGCAGGGCGCATTCCCGAGCTGTACGTGTCGGCTTTCGGCGCGCTCAAGCACCGGGCGGTCTTCTGTCCGCTGTTCTCCGCCTTTGGGCCGGAACCGATCCGAGCGCGCTTGACGATCGGCGAGGCCAAGGTACTGGTCACGACCGAGGCCCTGTACCAGCGCAAGGTGGCGCCGATCCGCGATTCGCTGCCTCGGCTCGAACAGGTTCTCCTCGTCGGCGAAGCGGGAACCGGTACCGCCTTGCCGGGCACGCAGGACTTTCACCGGCTCCTCGAACAGGCGATCACGGACTATGCCATCGGCCCCACCGATCCGGAAGACCGGGCGCTGCTGCATTTCACCAGCGGGACTACCGGAACCCCGAAGGGCGCCGTTCACGTCCATGAAGCCGTCGTTGCCCACCATATGACCGGGAAGCTCGCATTGGATTTCCATCCCGGCGATATCTTCTGGTGTACCGCGGATCCAGGCTGGGTCACCGGAACGTCCTATGGGATCATCGCGCCTTTGACCAACGGCGTGACGGCCGTCGTGGACGAAGCGGAGTTCGACGCGGAACGCTGGTACGGCATCCTTCAGGACCAGCTGGTATCGGTGTGGTACACGGCTCCGACCGCAATACGGATGATGATGAAGGCAGGGGCCGAGCTCGTTCGCAAATACGACCTGCGCCATCTGCGCTTTCTCGCCAGCGTCGGCGAGCCGCTCAATCCTGAGGCGGTCGTGTGGGGGGAGGAAGCGTTCGGCCATCCTTTCCACGACAACTGGTGGCAAACCGAGACCGGCGGGATCATGATTGCGAACTATGCCGCCATGGATATCCGCCCCGGCTCCATGGGGCGGCCGCTTCCGGGCATCGAGGCTGCCATCGTGCACAGGACGGAAAGTGGTGAGGTCGCGCCGGTGGAGCAGGCCGGCATACAGGGCGAGCTCGCGCTGAGACCCGGCTGGCCTTCCATGTTTCGTGGTTACTGGAACGAAGCGGCGCGCTACGAGAAGTGCTTCGCCGGCGGGTGGTACCTCACCGGCGACCTGGCGCGCCGGGATGAGGATGGGTATTTCTGGTTTGTCGGCCGGGCCGACGATGTGATCAAGACGTCGGGGCATTTGATCGGGCCGTTCGAAGTGGAGAGCGTGCTGATCGAACATAAGGCGGTGGCCGAGGCAGGCGTGATCGGCAAGCCTGACCCTGTCGCGTTGGAAGTCGTGAAGGCCTTCGTGTCGCTCAAGGACGGATACGAACCCAACGAAGCGTTGCGCCGAGACTTGCTCGGCTTTGCGCGTGCGCGACTCGGCGCAGCGGTCGCCCCGAAGGAAATTACTTTTTTACCGACCTTGCCGAAGACCAGGAGCGGCAAGATCATGCGGCGCCTGCTGAAGGCCCGAGAGCTCGGGCTGCCGGAAGGGGATACGTCGACTTTGGAAAATTGACGAATCGATCGACGCATGACGTTTGACGATTGACAAGAGTGAACCGCACTTTATGCCGCTTGCCATCACACGCGAAGAGGGGCTCGAATTCATGCGCCAGATGCTCCGCATCCGACGCTTCGAAGAAAAAGCGGCGGAGCTCTACCAGCGCGGGAAGATTCGTGGGTTTCTCCACCTGTATATAGGCGAGGAGGCGGTCGCGGCCGGGTCTCTCCCCTGCTTTACCGAGGAGGACGCGATCGTCGCCACCTATCGGGAACATGGGCAGGCCCTGGTGAGGGGCACGCCCATGGGCACGCTAATGGCCGAACTGTACGGCAAGGCGACCGGCTGCGCAGGGGGACGAGGCGGCTCGATGCATTTCTTCGATGCCTCACGCCGCTTCTACGGCGGGCTGGCGATCGTGGCGGGTGGATTGCCGATTGCCGTCGGGTTGGCACTCGCCGACAGCCTCCAGCATCGCAACCGCGTGACGGCCTGTTATTTCGGTGACGGCGCAATCGCCGAAGGCGAATTTCACGAATCGATGAACCTCGCGGCGCTCTGGAAGCTGCCGGTCCTGTTCCTCTGCGAAAACAATCTCTATGCGATGGGAACCGCGGTTTCCCGGCATCAATCCAACACCGACCTGGCCGCGAAGGCTAGGGCCTATGCCATGAGGGGGGAAACGGTCGACGGCATGGATGTGCTCGCCGTAGCCGACGCGACTAGGCGTGCGGTCCAATCTGTGCGTCGAGGCGATGGCCCTGCGTTCTTGGAGTACCGCACCTATCGCTTCCGTGCCCATTCGATGTACGACGCGGAGCTCTACCGGACGAAGGAGGAAGTCGCGAGCTGGAAGCAGCGCGACCCCATCCCCCTCTTCGAAGGGAGCCTGCGGGCCCGAGGCCTTCTTGACGACGCCGACCTCGCCAAGCTGGAATCGGCCATCGCGACGGAAGTCGATGAGGCGGTCGCGTTCGCCGAAGCCGGCCCCTGGGAACCGGTAGAGCATTTGACGAAAGACGTGTACTCAAAGAATGTTGAATGATGAATTGTGAATGGTGAGTAATGAAAC
>DASTLA010000162.1:0-8207 GCA_035715525.1 Nitrospiraceae bacterium | reverse complement strand
CGATGTGCTCGATACGCGTATCGAGCACGAACACCGCCCCGGGAAGAGCGCGCATGTTGCGAATTCCGGAGAGATTCTTTTGCAGTTTGACGACTTCTTTCTGCATCTGCCCGAGTTCTTTCTTCGTGTGTCCTTGATGCGACGGATCGGCGATGGTGGCTTCCATCTTTTTCATCTTGTCGATGCTGCGCCGGATCGTCTGGAAGTTGGTCAGCATGCCGCCGAGCCACCGCTGGTTCACGAAAAACATGTTCGCGCGCTTGGCCTCCTCTTCCAGGATATCGGCTGCCTGGCGTTTGGTTCCGACGAACAGTACAGAGTCGCCCGCCGCCACGGTGTCACGGGCGAAGGCATAGGCCTGTTCCATTCGATCGACCGTCTGTTGAAGGTCGATGATGTAGACTCCGTTTCGCTCGCCGAAGAGGAACTTCTTCATCTTCGGGTTCCAGCGATTCGTCTGGTGTCCGAAATGGACGCCTGCTTCCAATAACTCTTTGATTGAAACTACTCCCATACCTTCACCTCCCTCCGAAGCCCGCAGAGCGCCCGACAAAAGCCGTGGGCGAGGGGGACATCCCCCTTATTCTCAGGCTGCGCAGCGTGCGCATCACGCCGGTGTGGATTTGAATAAAAAGCCCCGGTTACCCGGGGCTCAAGAACGTCGCGGCAAGGCTCCCGCTTCACTGCGACAAAGCGTCAGAACGCTAGCACAATCCCTTCCACTTTGCAAGAATGCAGCGATTGGTCAGGACCGATAGCTGGCATTGATTCGGACATATTCATAAGATAGATCGGTTGTCCACATATGAGACAGAGCCGTTCCCTGGCTCAAATCCACCAGGATGGTGAATTCTTTGCGCTGAAAGACCCTGGCAAGGCGCGATTCAGCCGCCCGGCCGAGCCCCTGGCCATTCCGAACGATGGCCACATCTCCAAACCGTAAACCGACACGAGCTGGGTCCAGAGCCACACCGGAGCGCCCTAGCGCCGCCATCACCCGACCCCAGTTCGCATCGCCCCCAAACAGCGCGGTCTTGACAAGATTCGAGGTGGCGATGGTCTGCGCCACCTGCCGGGCGGCCGCGACCGATTTCGCCCTCACGACCTCTATCCGCACCACTTTGGTCACGCCTTCTCCGTCCCAACATATCTTGAGCGCTAGCGTGCGACAGACGGTCTCGACCATGTCGCAGAAACGTCGGTAGTCCGCGGTGCCGGGCCTCAGTGTTCGGTTGCCGGCTTGACCGTTGGCGAGGCACAGCACCGTATCGTTCGTACTCGTATCGCCATCGACCGTGATGCAATTGAACGACCGGTCCACGGCGCGACGCAGCGCGGCTTGCAGTGCCGCTCGTCCGATCGCGGCATCGGTCGTCAGATAGGCCAGCATCGTGGCCATATTGGGATGAATCATGCCGGATCCTTTGGCCATGCCGCCGACCGTCACAAGCGCCTTTCCGATTCTGGCCTGTACCGCCATCTCTTTAGGTTTCAGATCGGTGGTCATGATGGCTCGTGCCGCTTCCGGTCCTCCGCGTCGGCTCAAGTGTCGAAGAAGCGCCGGGATATGCCGCTGGATGTTTCCGACCGGAAGCGCCTGGCCGATCACGCCGGTAGACCCGACGAAGACGGTATGGGTCGGTGTTTTCAGAGGACCGGCGATCATGCGGGCCATGGCCTCGGCCACCCGTAGGCCTTGACGACCCGTGCAGGCATTGGCATTCCCGCTGTTCACGATGATGGCCCGTCCTTGGCCCTGGCGGAGATGCTCCCTATCGAGGATGACGGGTGCAGCGGCCACGCGGTTGGTCGTGAAAACGCCCGCAATCGGGCCCGTTTCTTCCGAGACTACCAAGGCCAGATCGGGAAGCGCTTTTTTTTTGATGCCGCAGTGCAAGCCGGCGGCCAGAAATCCTTGTGGGGCGGTCACGCCGCCCTTGATCATGTCCATCGTTCGTCCTTTTCGCGATGATTGTAGCGCAGACTATGGCGCGGAGCGTGGGTTCAGCGGATCATGGATAGACGCCGGGTGCAGTGAGCCCCAGCTCTTCCGGAAAACCCATCATGAGGTTCATCGCCTGGACGGCCTGACCGGCCGCGCCCTTGATGAGATTGTCCAGGGCCGCGACCGTCACGACCCATCCCGCGCGTGGGTCGGCGTGGACGGCGATATCGCAATAATTGGCGCCGCGTACGTGACGCGGATTCGGCATGGCTCCGTCCAGCAGCCGGACGAACCGCTCGCCCTTGTAAAAGTCACGATAGCGAGCCCGCAGATCGTTGAGGTTGAGCTTGCCCCGGACCCGCGCATAGGCCGTGCTCAAGATGCCCCGGTTCATCGGAACGAGATGCGGCGTAAAAGTGACCGTTACGCCCGAGGCAGCGCTGGACTGAGCGGTCGATGCGCGGGAGGCCTGTCTGACGGCAAGCCCGGTCAATTCCTGTTCGATCTCCGGAATATGCCGGTGCTGTCCGATCTTATAGGGCTCCAGCGACTCGTGGGCTTCCGGAAAGTGATAGGGCAGAGCAGGACTTCGGCCGGCGCCCGAGATGCCGGATTTCGCATCGATGACAATTGTGTCCTGTTCGATCAGTCCGTTGGCAATCAAGGGCGCCAACTGCAGGATTGCCGCGGTTGGATAGCAGCCGGGGGAGGCGACGAGATCGGCTTGCGCAATCGCGGACCGATGCAACTCCGGCAAGCCGTACACGGCCAGTCTGATCAATTCGGGATGCGTATGCGCCGTTTGGTACCAGGTTTCGTATGTGCGCAGGTCCCTCAGCCGGTAATCGGCACTGAGATCGATGACGCGCTTGTTGGCCTTGAGGCAACTCGCGACCGGCTCCATGGACTTCGTATGGGGCAGAGCAAGGAACAGCACGTCCGCCCGATCGGCAAGCGCCTCGGCGGCCAGAGCCTCGAAGGAGAGTGAGACGATACCCTGCAGGTGAGGATAAACGGATGAGACGGTAGCACCGGCCGATTTTTCCGATGTCACTGCTGTGAGCGTCACCCGGGGGTGTTGCGCCAGCAATCGTACCAGCTCTGCGCCCGTATACCCACTCGCCCCCGCAACAGCGACCCGTACCGATGTCATGACGTCCTCCTCGTTGCGTCAACCGGCCCTGAGCGTTAAACGTACAACCGCCGGTGCGCAATAAAAAAGGGAAGGCTCGAGGAGCCTTCCCTTTTTGTCTGACAATTGTGAGGCTCCAGGCCTTGGTTACCGCTTCGAATACTGGAAGCGCTTTCTGGCCCCCTTCTGACCGTATTTCTTTCGTTCCTTCACGCGCGAATCGCGGGTGAGAAGACCTTCTTTCTTCAAGGGGCTGCGGAACGCGGCACTCATGATGACCAATGCCTTGGAGATGGCATGCCTCAGTGCCCCGGCCTGGCCCGCGGGACCGCCGCCTTGTACCGTCGCGCGAACGGAATATTTACCCGCTACCCCGGCCAGTTCGAGGGGAAATTGAATGACGTTGCGGAGCGTCGTGCGTGGGAAGGCCTTTTCGATCGGCTTTTCATTGACGACGATGTCGCCGGCGGAGGCCGTCACCCAAGCCCGCGCGATCGCACTCTTCCGTTTCCCAGTTGCATACTGCGTCATTGCTGCCATATCAGGCGGCCTCCTTCACAAAACGAATCAATAGGTGAATGATCAGAGCGAGAGTGTTTCCAGTTGCTGCGCCTGGTGCGGGTGGTTCGGTCCTGCGTAGACGCGCAGTTTCTTGGCCATGTGCTTGCCGAGCGGCGTCTTGGGCAGCATGCCCTCGATCGCGCGGGTCAGCAAGTCCGTGGGATGCCGGCGGTATAGATGCTCTGCCGTCATGGTCTTCAAGCCGCCCGGGTATCCCGTGTGATAGGCGTAAGTTTTGGTCTCCATCTTATCGCCGGTGAGGACGATCTTTTCCGCATTGACGATCACGACGTGGTCGCCGGTATCGACATGCGGGGTAAAGGTCGGCTTGTGCTTTCCACGTAAGAGGCTCGCCACTTTCGCGGCCAATCGGCCGAGGGTCTTGCCTTCGGCGTCCACCAAGAACCATTTCCGTGAGACCGTTGCGGGTTTCTCGAGGTACGTCTTTGTCATGTCTCCATCACTCCTGCAGTAACCTGCGTCACCGAGGCTCCATGCCTCAGGCTTGTTGGGGTTCGATGTTGTTCGCGTCCAGCTTCGAAAGCCACGCATCGAGATGGACGGCCGTCCGTCGCTTCAAGACATCCCGAGTGGCGAATATTCGGCAGCCGGCACGAATGGCCAGTGCAATGGCGTCGCTGGGTCTTGCGTCGATGTCGCGCTGCACTCCCTTGGATGAAAACGATACCGTCGCATAGTACGTGCTGCTCTTGACATCGACGATGACCACGCGCTCGATCTTCACGCCCAGGTGATCCGCGAAGCTGCGGATCAAATCATGGCTCATGGGGCGTGGTGTGACGACCCGCTCCATCGCTAGACGTATCGCATTGCCTTCCGCGGCCCCGACCCAAATAGGCAAGGTATCGGTCGCATCGTCGCTCTTCAGTACGACGATCCTCGTATCGGTATTGCTGTCCTCGATCACCTGCTTGACGGTAAGCGGAACGAGCTCGGCAGTGGCGGGGGGTTGATTCTCGGTTTCCATAACTCAAGTATCCAGTTTCCCGAAATCTTCCGGTTTGAGGTTCTCGAGCCATTGCTCGAGTTCTTCGGATGATTGCTTCTTGATCACGTTTTCGTTGGCGAAAATGGGAGCATCCGTACGCAGGGCCAAGGCGATCGCATCGCTGGGCCTGGAATCGACGGTATATTCCGAATCTTCGTACATGAGATGGATTTTGGCGAAGTAGGTATTCTCGTTCAGGTCCGTGATGACCACGCTGATGACTTTCGCATCGAAAGTCTCCAAAAACGACTTCATCAGATCGTGGGTCATGGGACGGGGAGCCGTCACGTTTTCGATGGCGAGGCCGATAGCGCTGGCTTCGGACTTCCCGACCCAAATCGGCAGCATGTCGGAGTTTTCTTCGTCTCGCAACACCACTATATAGGCGTTGTTATACGGGTCGAAGATCAGACCTTTGACCCGCATTTGCGTAATCACGGTGTTCAGTCATCCTTCCGCGATGGAGCCCAAAAGCTCAAGAATAGCGCAATTTAGCACTTCTGAAATCGGAGTGTCAATGAAACGGACGACTCACCGGCCGCGCTATCCCGTTTCGTCACGATCGAGAGGGATCCGCAACCAAGGAGGCTGAGGTCTATTCGACTAGCTGGTGGGACGATAATTCTGGTCGAGTTTCGAGGTATCCGCCTGCTCGCCGAGTTTCAAGAATGCCTTCATTTGGTTCTTCACCAGCTCTCGACCGCTTTCATCGCCAAGATTCACCTGGTACTCGTTGATCACCATGACGCGCATGCCTTCCCACTTTTTCCAACAGGGCTTGCAGACCTTGGCCTTGATCTCGGCCTCGAGCTTTCCGAGAAACAACATATCGGTAATGGCTTCGCCAGTTTGTCCACACGTCACACATTGCACTTCTGCCATGCTATCCTCCTCATTGGATGCGACTATGCGCGCATTCTAACACCGCCCAATTCGAGAAACAAAGAGTCGACTCCGATTGACCCTCCATGAGGATCATGTTACAAGAAACGCCCTTAAACGCCCTCACCGACGATGATCTTAGCCCGGATGGCGGAACTGGCAGACGCGCCGGACTCAAAATCCGGTTCTCGCAAGAGAGTGGGAGTTCGACCCTCCCTCCGGGCACCATCCAGCCGTCGCGAACGAGCGATCGAACTGCTCCAATAATCGCAGCCGAAGGCGCCATACTCGTCATGTCTGACGAACCAACATCGAAGCCCCAACATAATGGATAAATACCTGGAATACCTCTTGACATGATGTGGTTGTTAGCCTATAGTTCCGCCGTCTTTGGCATGGATTACTATGACCATAAATAGGTTCATCGTTCATCATCAAACTCATCATCAATTACAACTCACTAAGGAGGCAGCACATGCATAAGGTGTTGGCACTAGGAGCCGCAGCAATCCTCGTTGGCTCTGTGAGTGTGGCAGGCGCTCAAGAGCGTCTGCAACAGGGGTCGCAAGGGTCCGGATTCGGCGTGGGCGCTGGAGTAGGGGACGTCTCCGGAAGCTCGGGGCGAACTCAGGCCTTTGATCGCAATGCATTTTTAGAACGTCTTTCGCAGCCTGAGACGGTGTATGGTCGCGTGCTCGCGATCGATATCCCTGGCGGCAAATTGCATTTGGAGACAGGCGGCAGCTCGCACGATGAGGGTCGTGCGGGAACGGGCGCCATGTCCTCGCTCACCTTGTATCTCGACGATCGCACTAATATGGATCAGATCAAGCCGCTGAACGCCGGAGACGACATTTCCGTGCAAGTGGTCGAGCCTACGAGCCAATATGCGCAGCAGGGCATCTACGGCACCGGTCGCAAGCTCGTCCGTGAAGTGTATTTGATCCGCGGCAACGAAAAGCTCGCGGGCTTCGGCGGACTCGGACAGCGCCCGAACCCGATGACCGAACGGGGGATCGAAACGAACAGCGGCGCGATCACCGGCGGCATCCCAGGTGGTGTGTTGCCCGGCACCATCACTTCAGGTGTGGTCACGACGACGGTCGGCGAGTTCACCGGTGCCGCTCCTTGCTGGAACTGCGAACCGCAGCCGGGATGGGGCTACCAGACCGTGGCTCCGGAAACTAAAGTCCAGAACAAGTCAGATTATGGAACCGATTCTGCCAAGCCGAATCTGTTGAAGGGCTTGCAGTAAGCTCTTCCTGCTTGCAGCAGGGTTTCGTAGCGAGACGGACGGGGTGCTTCACCGAGGCACCCCGTCTTTTTTTATGTTTCGGCGGTCCTCTTGCAACGACGCTGCTTCATTGTTAGCATGCCGTGATAAACATTCGAGGAGCAGCCTCACCATGTCGGATCGAACACCTCCCGATGCAGAACTTGATCTCCGGGGCGTCATCTGCCCATATAATTTCGTGAAGACGAAGTTGAAATTGGAAACGATGGAAAGTGGACAGGTTCTTCTGGTTCACCTGGATGACGGAGATCCGATTCGGAATGTTCCCCGCAGTGTGAGCGACGACGGCCACGCGATTCTGTCGCAGGAACGCGTCGACCGCTCCTATCGGGTCATGATCAAGAAGCGTCTGGAGGGGTAGACCTCGCACTCCCGCGTCGCCTTCCGGACAGCAGCCTGCGGCCGCGGCCCTCCATCACCAGCACCAGTCGTTCGGGACCGGCAAATATCCGGTCCAACAGATCGTGCGCCGTTCCCCGAAGGACTCTCTCCCGTTCCGTCGTCAGATCGCTGGCTAGCACGAGGGCTCGGTCGCCAGCACGCAAGGATAGCTCTTTCAATAGCGGGAGAAGTTGTGCCGGAACGAGGAACAGCACCACCGTTGCATCTTCACCAACCAACCTTTCCGCAAACGATCGCAACGCACGTTGTTCCGTGGGGCAGGATCCCTCAAAGACGAATCGGTTTCCATCCAGCCCGGAGAGGCTGAGGGCAGCCGTAGCGGCGGACGGTCCTGGAATGACGGTGACCTCGATGCCCCGTTCAGCGGCGCCGCGCACGAGCAGGTGACCAACATCATAGAGGTTGGGCATGCCGCAATCCGAGACCAAGGCGATGGACAATCCCTGTTGGAGGCGATCGATCAGCAGAGGCACTTTCTCCTCCGCCTGCTTCCGATCGTATGCCGTCAAGGTAGCATGTATGTTGTGACGGGCCAGCAGCGCTTGCGCCGCTCGCGTATCTTTTGCTGCCACGAGGTCGACCTCACTGAGAATGCGTAGCGCACGAATCGTAATGTCGTCGGGATGTCCGATCGGAACTCCGACGAGATACAATCTGCCGCGGGAGGGTGATTCTCCCCTTTCGTTTCCTTGACTCCGTTCCGCTCCCATCTTTATAATTTCCAGTTCCGCAAAACTGGCTTTTTTTCTGGAATGTTGCGAGGATAGCCGAGATGTCGTCCCTGTTTTTCATGCTCACGATGATCCTGTACTTCGTGAGCACAGTTTGTTATCTCGCCTATCTTCTCCGGCGCGCTGAGTCCCTGTCAAAAATTTCCTTGTGGATGACGGCGCTCGGGTTTGCGACCCATACGGTAGCCCTGGCGGCGCGGATGTCGGCGGGTGGCCACACGCAGCTTCCGACGTTCCACGAGGCACTGTCC
>DASTLA010000161.1:0-7067 GCA_035715525.1 Nitrospiraceae bacterium | reverse complement strand
GACATCCGCGAAGGCTTTAGCCAAGACCTGACCGACTTAGACCGACCGGAACAACCGGCTGGATAGCAGCAAATACAAAGAAGGCCCGCCACCTTTCCGGCAGAGGGCAGCTGGAGTCACAACGAAGATCGTCTTGGGAGGGACGGACCATAACCACGGTGGGCGGCGATTCGCTGATTTTCGGCCAACGCCCTAACGGTGGCAGTCAACGCAGATGCCGAGTTCGATAGCTCCACGATACCCGCTGAATTCGAATAGACCAGCCTCAACGAATGACGGGCCAAAGCCAACAGCACGGAAATAGCAGAGCCGCCTGCTGCGAGCGGCCCATTAGTTCACGCCGAAGTTAAAGACGGCATAATCGAGCCCGTGCAGCAGGAGATCGCCACCACTGTGCGTCCAGTAGGACTTGCGGTAAATCGCCCCCGTCTCGTTCATTGTTAGCGCTTTCAGCTCGGCAGCCGTCGCAGTTCTGCCGAGCTTGGGAGCCGAGCCGAGCGTCCGCTGTGACCCCCCACTTTGTCGGTCCGCCGGGTCACTCGATGGTTGCTGTATTCGCCCTCACGACGGAACCTGGCTTGAGGGCTTCGGGAAGGTTTCCCGTGTCACGGTCAGACCCTCACTGATTTCTCGTGGTATTCCGGAACAGTTTGGCGCGCCGCCAGTTCTCATCGAATGCCACGCTATTTCTTCATTACGAGGGACGGTGACGAGGTCACCGACGACCGGGTCGGCATCGATTGCACGGACGATGCGGCAGCGGTCGAAATGGGCCTGGAAGGTCTGGCGGATCTCGTTCGCGAGAGAATCCCTGGGAGCATTCGCAGGACAATCACGATGGAGATCATTTGCAACCAGCGTGGCGTTGCCTCAGCCACTGTCGATCTGAATGTGCAGTCTGTTGCCTAGATGACCACCTCATCTTAGATGATCGGCTAGTTTATCAAATGATAGCCGGCGCCGTTGCGGTCATTGCTAGAAGTGAGCGGTACAATCCATACGCGCCCGAGATAGACCCGTCTCGGATGGCGTTTCTTTTCTGCCCCCTGTGCGATTATCTCGGCGGACCTCCGGAACAAGGTCTATCCCCGCCGCTTCTAGATGCCCACATATCGCGGTCGGCGGGGCGCTACTACCCAATCCAAAAAATTCTGGTATGCAGGCCGTGAGTTTTCTCCCTGAGGGCTCTTCCCGTCGGCCGCACCTGCTCCCAACCTACTGAGTAGTGGCCGACGGGGGTTTCTTTTCCGGACATTTGCTGGAATCATGTCGCCGGGGCTGATGCAGCGTGGCCCCATCACCTGGCCCCGTCGTCGTTCCCCTACATCCGGTGATGTCGGCGGGGCTTCTCTTTCCATCAGATTTGCGGAACATTGTTGGCTGCGGACCTGTCCCCAACCGGGCCCATCCCGTCGGCCGCTGCACACCCGACGTTGAACCGCAGCCCGCGCGTTGCAAGGCGTATAGGAGCAACCGGAAACGCCGTTTGTTGAGACGAGGCGTGCAAAGAACACAGGGAAGTGCCTGGCACATCAGCAGCGGGTTTCCTAAACAACATGGTAGATGAAGGCGGCGCTGTTTCACTCGCAACGCCGGTCGGGCGAGCGGGCGTGGCATCCTTGCCTCCGGCTCGGCAGCTCAACGGAAAATGACAACGTTGACTGCGTCATGCGCCAGCGTACTGATATGGGCTGGGAATAGTGTCAAGACCGTTTTGAGGCTCTGACAATGAAGCTGAGCGCAGTCGCGAGAGCAACATCCACCTCAGTCATGCTGTCACAAATCGCGAACGCGTTCCAAACCGTGTTGCGAGCGCATTCAGCGCACTCGTCGCCTTCGCCTCGCACAACCTGATCCAGTCCCTGTGCACGTCTCTCGTCCCTGCGCGTACGCTCATAGTAGCCAGCCACGATTTTTCCCGGGCGTCGTAGGCGATAGTAGCTTGAACGCTTTGACAAATGTCGCCCGCCCTTGGGGGACAACCGTCCTTCCGGTTCGTGACAATCGAGTAGGTGAACGAGATCGCGGTGCTGTCGACCGAAGTGACGATCGCAATCTTTAAGAGCGGGTAAGCAGCCGATCGGACTGGCAGTCCGCCCTTTCTCTTGCTGTGAGATGGGCGACAAAGGCTCGTGCTCGAGTTCGCCAGAAGCTCCCATTCCAGCCGTTGCGCGCAGTTATCTTCGCAAGGGCCCCAGCGATGAAGGGACATAGCTTTACTACGCCTTTAGCACCTAGTCGACGGTGCCTCAGGAACGCAATCTCCACGTCGCGCATTTCTCTCCGATCTATCAATGACAGGCGGAACCAATAATGGTCAGAGAAATGCGCGAATGGTTTCGTACGCTCGCCCGGGCAGGTTACGCGGCGCGAGGGCTGATCTACAGCGTGATTGGATTCTTTGCAGCGTTGGCCGCGATCGGCAGCGGCGAGGCTATGGGATCTCGCGATGCGTTGATGCTGCTGCTTTCGAGCGGTGCCGGCAGAGTGCTGGCTTATGCGCTGATCGCCGGTTTCGTGTTCTACGCATTATGGCGGCTGGTCCAAGCTGGCTTTGACACTGACCGTCACGGAACGGATGCGAAGGGCCTGGCGATCCGAGGAGGGCTTCTCGTCAGCGGCCTCATCTATGCGGGTCTGGCCTCCTATACCTGGTCGCTCGCGCTGGGCGCCTCGCGACAGGGCGGCGGAAACAGCGGCGAATGGGCACAGATGCTTGCCGGATTTGTCGGTGGCCGCTGGATCGCTGCAGGGTTGGCATTAGCACTGGCAGGCGTAGGGACCGCACATATTGTCAAGGCCGTGCGCGAACGATACGCGAAATATCTCGACGCCGACGACAGGGCGATGAAGGCCATACATCCCATTGCAAAGACTGGCCTCATTGCGCGAGGGGCGGTTTTCCTCGTAACGGCTTTCCTGTTCGCGACCCGTTCCTTTCGCGGCGGCGAAGAAGCGAGTTTGAAAACGGCGCTTGAGTTTGTGCAGGGGTTGCCGCTTGGATGGCTACTGCTGAGCCTGGCAGGCATCGGCCTGATCGCCTTTGCGATCTATTCCTTTGCGGAGGCAATCTATCGACGCATAAATGTGGAAGAGGCCCACATGTAGGCTAGCGCAATGGCGCTGCCATGCGAACGCCACCCGTCGCCCTGTGTGTGCTACCCGTCCCGTTGCGGCCCCTGCGTTCCCGCCGGCCGAAACACATCCGGGCAGGACAAGGCCACAGAACGCAGGTCAAAAGCCGAAGTTCTCGCGTCGGCTCCCGTCCGTATCCGCACCCCGACTAACGATACGCGATGGCCAGACTTAGGTCCTATTCGATCCTCGGCAAAGGTCCACTGAATACTGTTCGGGGGAACACCCGAAAAGCTTGGCGCATTTATCGCCAACAAGTATTCAACGGCGAGGTCCGACAATGCACAAGAGTATACATGAAGCGCGATGGCTGCTCTGGCCGGTGCTAGGGTTGTATATAGGATTCTTTGCCATGAGCTGGCTCTAATACGCATCATACGAGCCACGACGAACAATCATAGGAATTCCGTGCTGTATTGTCCCTTCCTGCACGGATACAGCCCGTCGGCCTCACCAAGCCGGCGGGCGTCTTTGTTGACGCGGCGGCAGACATCGTTAGCTTTATGGAACAAGGAATTAGTCCCAACACCGGACGGCTGAGCAATGGGTCAGAAGCCCTTCCAATCTCCGATCTCCAGGAGAGCGTTTGTGGTCGCGATGGCGCAAGCCGGCGCCGCATGCCTGTGTGCTCTCAAGTGCGGCACGTCATTCGCTCAGGCCAACGGCGGTGGGAATGGCAACGGTGGTGGCAGCGGTAATGGTGGTGGCAATGGCAATGGGGGTGGGAACGGCGGCGGCAATGGTGGCGGCAACGGCAACGGCGGAGGAAATGGGAGTGGGAACGGCGGGGGTAACGGGAATGGGAACGGTAATGGCGGCGGTAACGGAAATGGCAGTGAAAGCAACACCGGGGCCAGCGGAAATGGCAGCGGCAGTGCCGGAAGCGGTAGCGGTGCAGCGAACCCGGGTACGAGCACCGCTACCTCGCAGCGTGGGCCTGCGTCGAAGATAGATTCCGTCACTGTTCGTGGATCTTCGATCGAAGTACAGCATAGGAATGGCATGAAGGAGGAGATCGGTGCTGGGCGTTACGAAATGAGAGATGCTCAAGGACGTATGATCATCAACCGGCAGGCAACCGCCTCGGATCGAAGGCGACTTTGGTCGCTAACCCGAAGATAGCCATTGCAATGTCCGATCTGTCTTGTATCGCGATGCGTCATTGCCGCTTGAAAGCTTGAATCATTTTTGACGCCAGCTTGCCGAAAATAGGCGTGTTCGGCTGTGGTCCCACGATGATCTCTGTTAGGTCTGCATCGCTTCATGCTCGCTTCTTGCCTGGTGGCGGTTCGAGGTCCGCCAGGTGAGCGGCCAAGAGCCGGCTTGTCCGAATCCCTGTCGCTCGGCCAGAAAGTCAGTCGCAGGAAGAGATCGACGATGCCTTCAACGCAGTCGACCAGGTCCTGCCAAGAAAGATCTGAACAACATCCCAACAAAGATGACCGCAGCAGGCCAAAGAAGGTGGCTGAGATCATATGCAAACCTCTTGCTGCGCGCGAGCTCAAGAAATGGAATGGAGAGGCCGACCGAGTTTTCCTCGGCACTGACGATCCCGCCACTCTTCAACTCAATACTAATCGGTTGCTCACCGGTTCGGGCCTGGCCCGAGTCGTAGATACCTGGACAGATTTCACCTTTGAGTGCGAACTTGATCCGCAGACCGGCGAGCGCGGTCGTTCACAACGAGCATCTCTTCGAGATAGCACCGAACGGAGGGCGTCAAACTTGTCTGATCGGTTCGGCCGCATACGTGGGGGGCATTCTCCAATATGTGGTGGCTGTTTCTTGATGCCGGTGGCGCACTCGGTCCGGAGCCTTCCTTCCTCGCCGAACGCGAGTTGATCGCCTATCCCCTATGCAGATTTCGAGAAGTTCAAGATTTTCGGATCAATTTCTGCTGATTGAGACAGACCGTCCGCTCACAAAGCGAAACGGACCCGCCTTTGGTTCAGATGCGGATACGCAGCATGTACGGCTGCACACCCTCAGGCCGCCGCCTTCTGGGCGGTCAAGCTTGGGAAGTGGAATATCTCAAGTCCGGCCTGGCTCAGAGCACTCCGAAATTTCCGCTCTGCATCGACCGCCGGCCGGATGCCATCCAGCACATCCCGACATGCGCGGTATGCAGCGCGCATTTCGCGGCAGCTCGAGCTGTCCCAAAGATCGTCAAGGCACTCCAGCGCCTCGTAGGCTGTCGCGACGTGGCGGATGTGACTGTGATGCAGGAAGGAAACAGGGCGGGAGAATCGTCGGTCGTTCATCTTTTGCGAGGTATCGTTCAGGGCGGAACTAAAAACGCGTTGGCCCGCAAAAGGTTTCGCGCACACACGTCCAAGCAGGTTCGTGTCAAACCTTAAACCGTTCGAGCTTGGCCGTGAGAGGCCGAACTCCCTGGCCGATGTTCTCGGCCATTGAGCTGCTGCCGGTTTTTCGGACACGAGGTTAAGCTAACATAGCTCGTTCCTCGAACTCCACTGGGCTCAAGTAGCCCAGTGTCGAGTGCCTGCGCCGCGGATTGTAGAAGCGCTCGATGTAGTCGAACACGTCCGCCCTGGCGTCGTCCCTCGTCCTGTAGACCTTGCGGGCTGTGCGCTCGGTCTTGAGCGAGGAGAAGAAGCTCTCCATCACTGCATTATCCCAGACATTGCCCGACCGGCTCATCGAGCAGGTGATGCCGTGGTCAGCCATCAGGCTCTGGAACTGCTCGCTCGTATATTGGCTTCCCTGGTCCGAATGATGCATGAGGCTGTCCGGCCTGCCTCTCCTCCAGATCGCCATGATGAGGGCATCCGTGACGAGCTGGGCCGTCATCTCGGCCTTCATCGCCCAGCCGACGACGCGGCGGGAGAACAGGTCGATGACAGCGGCGACATAAAGCCATCCCTCGGCGGTCCACAGATAGGTGAAGTCGGCCACCCACTTGCGGTTCGGGGCCGACGCCTCGAACGCGCGGTTGAGAAGGTTTTGCGATACCGCTGCACGCTCGCCCGTGTCCTTCGGTAGCCCACGCCGGCGTGGTCGCGCCCGCAGGCCGTTCTCCTGCATCAGCCGCTCGACGCGGTGCAGGCCGCAGGCGAAGCCGTCGGCGAGGACATCGTGCCAGATGCGGCGTGCGCCATAGGTGCGGTTGCTGCTCTTGAAGCTTCGATCGATCGCGCCGAGGAGCGTCTCGTCGTGCCGTGACCGAGCGCTGGGTGTGCGGGTGAGCCAGGCATGAAAGCCCGAACGCGAGACATCCAGCGCTTCGCAAAGCCATGCCACCGGCCAGATCGAACGGTGCTTTGCAATGAAGGCGAACCTCATATCGCGTCCTTTGCAAAGTAGGCTGCGGCCTTTTTTAGGATGTCGCGCTCCGCCTTGAGCTTTGCGACCTCCTTGCGCAGCCGGTCGATCTCGAGCTGCTCCGGCTTCATCTGCCCGTGACCGGGAAAGGCATGCTGCGGGTCGGCGGTCAGGTCCCTGACCCATTTGCGCAACACATTCTCATGGAGATCAAGATCGCGGGCAGCCTGGGCGACCGACACGCCTCGTTCCTTCACCAGTCTCACCGCCTCAAGCTTGAACTCGCGGCTGAATTTCCTTCTCTGCATTCACAAACTCCGGCTTCGTCAAAAACACCTTATCTCGGCGTCCACGAAACCGGCAGCAGCTCACACTTCCACCACCCGACAGATTTGCCCGAAGGTCAGTCACTGATCGTGCTGGTGTTTTCTTTGACCACCGTCCTCGCCACCACACCTTTCGCAGCGCCTAAGTGAAGCCGCGGAGATGGAGCCCCAACGCCTTCCCAGCGTCCAGAATGTGGCTTGACGTTTTCTGTTTAGCTTCGTCTACGTCTCTGTCGTAGCACGCTTGAAGACTTGCTGCGTGTTCGGACTCCGAACGAGAGAAATAATTGAGTTCAGTGAGCGCAAACCGCAGGTAGCGCTCCG
>DASTLA010000160.1:0-4343 GCA_035715525.1 Nitrospiraceae bacterium | reverse complement strand
AAGATCATGTTCACGACGACGCACGTGGCCATTCGCGATCTGTCAGCTGTGCTGACCACGGAGCGTATCGCCAAGGCCATCAGGCTGGCCCATTTGGGATTGAGCAAATACTTCGGCATCCAGCAGCCCAAGATCGGCGTTGCGGCGCTGAACCCCCACGCCGGAGAGCATGGGCTCTTCGGGGATGAAGAAGCGACGAGCATCGCCCCGGCGGTGCGACAGGCCCGTGCCGCTGGCATCGATGTCAGCGAGCCGCTTCCTGCGGATACGTTGTTCGGTAAGGCCGCCCGCGGCCTGTACGACGGTGTCGTGGCGATGTACCATGATCAGGGGCTCATCCCGCTCAAGCTCGTGGCGTTTGGGACTTGCGTGAATTTGACGGTCGGGTTACCCATCATACGCACCTCGGTTGATCACGGCACGGCGTATGATATTGCCGGAAAAGGGCTGGCCGAACATGGCAGTTTGTTGGAGGCGGTGAAGGTAGCGGCAAGGCTGGCAAAGAATTGGAATGCTGAATGATGAATGTTGAATGTTTGACCGAGAGTCAAATCCTTCATTCAGCATTCAGAATGGAGGTTTATACCCTCAAGGGAGAAATGATGGCGGAAACGAACGCGCAGTCGCTCGCTGTGATTGATCAGCAGATCAAAGAGCTTGACGTCGTCGCGAAGCAAACGAATGGGGATCTCAATACGGTCGCGGGGGCCGAGCGAATCACCAAGTGGAAATCCCGGACGGTGGCCCTGCTGGCTCAACAGGTCGGCAAAAAAGAGGCCGATGAATTGGCACAGAAAAAACCCGGCCCCTCCTTTACGAGCGATCTCCTGGAGGAGTTCAACGACGAGGTCGAATTCTACCGCGCTCATCTCACCGCTCTCGCAAAGCGCCTTCGCGCGGCACCACCGGCTTCAGCGGGATAGCCGGAGATGGCGCGCTCGCCCCTGCCTCCTCCTCTCAAGCGTCTCGGCCAAAATTTTCTCATCGACCCGAACATCGTCCGAAAAATCGTTGCCTTGGCCGCCTTGAGCGCCCAAGAGACCGTCCTGGAGATCGGTCCAGGGCGAGGCATCTTGACGGAAGCGCTGGCTCGGGCGGCCGGGAGGGTGGTGGCGATCGAAATTGATCCATTGCTGCATCGTTTTTTGCATGAACGACAGGAAGCATGGCCGAACGTGGAGTTGATCTGCGCGGACGCCCTGGATTATCCGCTGGGAGGGCTGCCCATCGGCACCATCGTCGTCGCCAATCTGCCCTATTACATCTCCACGGCATTATTGTTCAGATTGCTGGAGCAACGTGACCGCTTTCCAAGACTCGTGCTGATGCTACAGGAGGAGGTAGCCGACAGGCTCGTCGCTCGCCCCGGTGATGAGGCCTACGGGGTGCTCTCCGTTATGGCGCAATATGCCGCCGACATCGAGAAGGCCTTCAAGGTTTCTGCGAACTGCTTCAGGCCGCGGCCGGAGGTCGGGTCCGCCGTCGTTCTGATCAAGCCCAAGCAATCGGGGCGCTTGGCGAGAGGCGAAGAACTGACATTTCGAGCCATCGTAAAGGCCGCCTTCGCGCATCGACGCAAGACGCTGGTGAATTCTTTGCGGAACGAAGGTTACGAAGCTGAGGCAGTTGCGGCGGCCCTCCAGGTGCTGTCTCTTCCGCCCTCGGTACGCGCCGAATCTCTTTCCGTCATGGAATTCATGGAGCTGACGCGGCGCGTGCCTGATCCACAAGAGAAATGAGTTCTGCAAGCATTCGCTTCTGCCATAAGCGGGTGAAGTCGGCGATCGAATCCATGATGGTCGTGAAACCGCAGAACCGACCGACGTCCGCCAGTGCTGGCTTCCCCCGTTTGTTTGAATTGATCACCCCCCTATGTTACGATCGCGCAATATGGGTGTATCCACCACGGCGAAGCGCGGTGACGCCCGCTCAGCTCCTCCTCGCTCATCCCATGTCAAACGAGAAGTGATCGGGGTTCTCCTGATCGCGGCCGCCCTACTGATCCTGCTGAGTCTCGTATCTTTCGTGCCCGGCGATGCCAAGGCCATGGCATCCCCGGCTTCCGTCGGCTCACAGCCGAAAAACATGATCGGCTCCGTGGGCGCCCTTCTGGCTGCTGGCTGCTTTTTCATGATCGGCGGCGCCGCCTATTTGTTTCCTCTCCTGTTGGGGCTGCTTGGCGCCCGCTGTTTCAGCCAGACGCCGTTGACGGTCCGGCTGCGCAACGCAGCCAGCTCCGTGGCGGCCGTCTTGTTCCTCAGCGGGTTGCTCCATCTCGAAATGACGGCAGTGCCGACAATGTCGAGCGGGATGGTCAACCGGGGGTTTGCGGGGGGCATCATCGGGCAAGTGTTGGCGGAAGGCCTCCGAGTCTACTTTGCAAGTACCGGCGCGCACATCATTATTCTGACGGGGTTGGTCATTGCTCTGTTGCTCACTGTCCCGATCTCCCTAGCCCTAGTCCTCCAGCGACTGCCGGAACGGTGGGAACGGACCCGCGAAGGGGCTGTCGCGCTTCTGCCTGAATGGCCGAGCCGCCTCGAGCAGCCGCAAAAGCGCACGAAGCCGAGATCTCCCCGGCCACCGCGGGACGTTACGGCTGAAGAGGCGGTTATGGAATCGGAGGTCATCGCGGAGTCGGTGGAAGCGGTGGCGCCGGTGGTGGAACCGCCCAAGATCATGCCTTCGATCAAGACCGAAAAACAGCCGGCCCAGCCGGAAGAGCCGGAGCGTGACGTAGTCACCGCCCGGCCGGTCGGCAGCGGGTATCAGCTTCCCGATCCGCAAGAGCTCCTCAGCGATCCATCCGGACCGCTTTCTCGGTTGAGCGACGAGGAACTCAAGGCGCAATCAGAGATTCTGACGAAAGCCCTCAAGAGCTTTGCCATCGAAGGACGCGTCACCGAAGTGCGGCCGGGACCGGTCGTCACGATGTATGAATTCGAGCCGGCCGCCGGGACGAAGGTGGCGCGCATCGTCAATCTCGCGGACGATTTGGCGCTGGCGCTCAAGGCCATCAGCCTCCGAATCGTGGCGCCGTTGCCGGGCAAGTCGGTGGTCGGGATCGAAGTGCCGAATCCATCGCGTGAAACGGTGTCCATGAAGGAAGTGGTGATGAGCGACTCGTTCACGCGCTGCCGATCGAAGCTGGGCATGGCGCTGGGCAAAGACATCTTCGGCCATCCCGTCACGGCCGATCTCAAGACCATGCCGCATCTCTTGGTCGCCGGTGCCACGGGTGCCGGGAAGAGCGTCAGCTTGAATACGATGCTTTTAAGCCTGCTATTCGGTGCGAAACCGGATGAAGTGAAATTGTTGCTGATCGATCCCAAAATGCTCGAGTTCCAAACATATGACGGTATCCCGCACCTCCTTCGGCCTGTCATCACCGATCCGAAGTCCGCCGCCAGAGGACTTGCATGGGTGGTGCAGGAGATGGAACGCCGGTACAAATTGCTCGCCGAAGCGGGCGTGCGGAACATCGATGCCTATAATCGAAAGGTGGCCGAGATCCAAGGCGTCGTCTCGGATCTGTGGGAGGGGAAGCCGGAACAGGCGAAGCTTCAGTTCATGACGGAGGAAGAGCGGCTCTCGCGCGGCGAGACCGCGGAGCCGGGCGGCGAGAATGGTCCTACGGATTCGGGTCCCGCTCGCACGCCGCCTGAACCTTTGCCCTACATCGTGGTGATGATCGACGAGCTGGCCGATCTGATGATGGTCGCGCCCAAAGATGTCGAAGACAAGATTGCCCGGTTGGCGCAGATGGCGAGGGCCTCGGGCATCCATCTGGTGTTGGCGACCCAACGGCCGTCCGTCGATGTCTTGACCGGATTGATCAAAGCGAATTTTCCTGCCCGTATCGCCTTTCAAGTCTCTTCCAAGACCGATTCCCGGACGATCCTGGATGCCAACGGAGCGGAGGCGCTCCTTGGACGAGGCGACATGTTGTACCTGGCCTCCGGCACCGGCCGTCTGATGCGTTTGCATGGATCGTATGTCTCGGATGACGACGTCCGCCGGGTGGTGGAATTCGTCAAGAAACAGGCATTGCCGACGTATAATCAGGAACTGCAGGCATTGAAACAGGAGGAGGCGGCAGAGGAAGAGGCGAAGGACGAGGTCTATGAGCAGGCCAAGGACTTGGTGCTCTCGACCGGCCAGGCATCGGCCTCCTTGATCCAGCGGCGATTGCGAGTCGGCTACCCGCGCGCCGCACGGATGATCGAGCAAATGGAGGCCGAGGGGCTGGTGGGTGCCGCTGGACGGGACGGCCGCCGCGAAGTCCTGGGGCCACGGGGACCTGTCGGGGGTGACGAAACATGAATGGAACTGGAATCCGGTGG
>DASTLA010000159.1:0-12897 GCA_035715525.1 Nitrospiraceae bacterium | reverse complement strand
CTTCCTGCTCGTCGTGAACCAACTCCGTAATGATGCCGCCGCCGGCGATGTCGTACTCATCGACCAGCACGAATCGTCCCGTGGCCTCGAAAGAGGAAGACAGATCGAAGGCAATCGGCGACTTCATTCGCAAGGTCAGATCGGCGACTTGATTCTTGCTTACCACGTCACCTGCCTGAGGTTGCCCCAAATCGGTCGTGTCGATAATTCGATGAATGGCGCTGACCTCGCAAGCTACCTCCTTGGTCGCCAATCTGAGCAGGTATTTCCGCCGGCAATCCAACGGCCGCTTCCCCAACCAGAATAGGTTGGCGCGAAAGGTCGTCGACACCATCGGGAGGGCATCTCGATGGGATGCAATTTCACCGCGCTCCACGAAGATTTGCTCGTCCAGCGTGATACCGACGGACTGCCCTGCCTTCGCCTCCGTCGGTGGAGGTTCCACGTTGAATGCCTCGAGCGACTGGACGGTCCCGGTCTTGTTCGAGGGGGAGAACACCAATTGGTCTCCCACCTTTAAGCGGCCAGACGTGATGCGTCCCGTCAAGATGCGGCGCGCATCGAACTTGTACACGTCCTGCAGCGGCAGCCGCAGCGGCTGTTCCGCCCACGCGCGCTCTTTTTGAAAGAGCGCCAACGTCTCGAGCACGGTCGGTCCCTTATACCAAGGCATATGCCTGCTGGGGGTCACGATGTTGTCCCCCAGTTTCGCGCTGACGGGAATCATTTGTTGCGGTACGGCTTTGAATTGCCTGAGGAACTCTCGGTATTCTTTTTCGATACCGTCGAACACATCCTGCCGATATCCCACCAGATCCATCTTGTTGACCACGACCGCGAACTGCCGCACCCCGAGGAGCGACAGCAGATAGCCGTGTTTCTTGGATTGCTCCTTCACCCCTTCCAATGCATCGATCAAAAGCAGAGCGGCCTCGGCTCGTGCGGCACCCGAGATCATGTTCTTCAGAAATTCCTTGTGTCCCGGCGCATCGATGATGATGTATTGGCGGTCGTTCCAAATAAAGAACGTCCGCGCCGTATCGATGGTAATGCCTTGTTCCTGCTCTTCCAGGAAGGCATCAAAGAGAAAGGCGTACTCGAATTCCTTTCCCTGCTGCAGACAGATGGCTTGCACCTTTTCCAACTTGCCTTCCGGCAGCGAACCGCTGTCGGCATAGAGTCTGCCGACCAGGGTGGACTTCCCATGATCGACATGCCCCACGATCACGATATTGAGGTTCTCTTTCGGTTGGGTGCTGGCCTTCGTCGGCGCCGTAGTCATACTCATCACATGTAACCCTTCTTGCGAAGCATCTCCATGCCGCGGCCGGCATCCTGAGCCCGCCCTGCCCGTTCTGCGACGGTCGTGCCGCGCAATTCGTCGATGATGTCATCCACGGTCTTCGCCGTCGATTTGATCGGGGTTGTACAGGGCGCACAACCAAGGCTGCGATAGCGTGTCCCATCGCCCCTATCCAGATAGAGGTCCATGAACGGAATATTTTCGGCCTTGATGTATTCCCAGATGTTGATCTCGGTCCAATCAAGCAACGGATGGATCCGGATATGCGTCCCAGGAGGAAATGTAGTCTTGAACTGGTCCCAGAGTTCAGGCGGTTGATCACGGAAATCCCAATCGCCATGCTTGTCCCGCGGCGAAAAATATCGCTCCTTGGCCCTCGTGCTGTCTTCGTCGGCTCTTACGCCCAGGATAATGCCGGTATAGCCCTTTTCTTCGACCACGTTCTTCATGGCATTGGTCTTGAGCGCGGTGCAGCAAACATCGCGGCCCAAAGTATGGTTCATCCCTTGAGCAAGCGCTTCCTTGTTTTGGCCGACGACCAGGTTTAGGCGCCATTCCCTTGCCAGTCGGTCGCGATACTCGATCATCGCCGGGATTTTGTAGCTCGTATCCACATGCAAGAGTGGGAATGGAACGTGTCCGAAAAAGGCTTTTCTTGCGAGCCACAGAAGCACGGTCGAATCCTTCCCCATCGACCACAGCATCGCCAGATGGTCAAAATGCTTATACGCTTCGCGAAGGATGTAGACGCTTTGATCTTCGAGCTGACGCAGGTGTTTCATGTTCGCACACTCTTCATTGGGTTATGCTGGAATTTTTACGGCTCCTGTAGGCGGGATGCCCGACTCGCGCACCCGAGTAAGGTCTGCAAGTTTGGTCGCCGCCTGGCCGGACTCGAGCGCGCGACGAGCTGTCGCGAGACTGCCGGCAATCGACGTCCCCTTGCCCGCTGCATAGAGGAGCATCGCGGCATTGAGCAGAACCCAATCTTTTTGCCCTCCTTGGATCTCGTTGGCCAAGAGCCGCGTGATCAGGTTTGCTTCTCTCTCTCGTTGCTCCGGGGGAAATCCCGCCATTTCTTTAAACGAGGCCATCGACAGACCGGCGTCCTTGGGATGAAACGTGCCGGGCGTCACGCGATCGCCTTGTAGCTCCAGGTATCGGGTCACGCTGCCGATAGAGAGCTCCGGATCGCCTTCGACGCCCCGAATCACCAACGCGCGCGGAGAGCTCAGCATCCGCAGCGATTCGACGGTCTTTTCGAAATAGGGTGGATGCGACAATCCGATGACCTGCGACCCCGCTCTGGCAGGATTGAGCATGCGGGCGATCGGATGGAAGACATTCCGCACACCCAGCTCCTGGCGCAGTTCGAGAAATCGGTTCACGGGCGGATGGTAGAGCGCGAGATCGAGGTAGGCCAAACCGTATCTCTCGAGCTCGCCCGCGACGGACTTGGCGGTCAGGTCAGTGGGGATGCGCAGCGGCTTCAAGACGGAGGAGACGCCTCGTCGGTCGGGCGGGCCATCGACCCCGTGCATCAATATCACCGCACCGGCAGAGGCCGCGATCACAGCCGCCGGGACAATGGCGTGAAAGGTTTCGCGCTTGCCCCCATAGACCGGAACATCCACAACTCCAAGGCCTGGCCGTACCGGAACTGGCGGAACGTACTGGCGTGCCGTGGCTGTAAAGGCCGCCAGTTCTGTCACCGACTCGGACTTGTACCGCATGGCGATGAGGAAGGCACCGATTTGCGCCGGCGTCGCGGCTCCTTCGATCATCAACCGCATCGCCTGCTTGGCCTCTTCCCACGTGAGGTCTTTGGATGTCTTTTGCCCTTTGGCCACTTTCGCGAGCAGGTGTTGCATGAACGATGGTCCCCTGTGTCTTGTTCCAATGCGGGCTGCTTACTTGTGTAATCCGCATTCGGTCTTCGTGAAGTTTTTCCAGCGGCCCGACCGGGGGTCTTGCCCGGGGGCCACAGGCGCGGTGCAATGCGTGCATCCGATGCTGGGATAGCTGCGATCGTGGAGGACATTGTAAGGAACTTCATGCAGCTGAATATAGGTCCAGACCTGTTCGCTGGTCCATCGGGCCAGCGGATTGACTTTAATCAGGTTGAATTTCTTGTCCCATTCGACGAATCCGGCACCGGCCCTGGTGGGGGCCTGGTCACGCCGGATTCCAGTCACCCACGCCGCGTATTTCGACAGCACACGCCCCAACGGCTCGATCTTCCGCAACTGGCAGCATTGATCTGGGTGCGTGGCCCATAAGGCGGGACCATGCTGAACGGCTTGTTGCTCCGGAGTCAGAAGAGGCCTTACGCGGATGACCTGCTCATCCTTCAATTGATAGCGCTCGATGATCCGATCGCGCGTCTCCATAGTTTCCGGGAAAAGGAAATCGGTGTCCAAATAGAACAGCGGGGCGCGGGCATCGATCCGATGCATCATGTCCACCAGCGCGACATCTTCCGCTCCGAAGCTGCAGGCCAGCACGGTCCGTCCCGCATAAGACTTCAAGACATACTCCAACACGTCCCACGGTTGTTTCGTCTCAAACGAATCGCTGAGCGTCTTGAGCTCCGCATCTGAAGGCGGCTGATTCGAGAAACTCATGCGCCAATTCTCCGACGAATCACTGCATCACCCCTCGACCTTTTCGACGAGAATCTTGAAATGTTTCGATCCGGCATCCAGCGGACCTTCACTAAGAATCTTATGCCCATCGTTCCGCAAGCTCATGGGCACGTTCTTGATGGGCTCACCGGCGTCGAGCCAAACTTCGAGCTGTTCGCCGTGATCCATCATCTCGAGTTTCAGCTTGGTTTTGACATAGTTCATGGGGCAGGCGACACCTCGCAAATCATAGACGGGCGCTTGCTTTTCTGACGGGGCCGGCATGTGGACGGCCGCCTTGGGTGCCGGTGCAATGGATTCTTCCGCGACTTTGGCGAGTTTCAAATCCTTGCCCAATTGTTCGGTCGCCGCTCGGCATACGTCGATGAAGCGCTTTGCAAACGCCATTTTCGACGTCGCAGCCTCGGGGGTCGTTTCCTTGGGGCCGAGATCCCCGATTTGGGTTCCGAGGCTTCGATAGGCGGACGGTACGATGCCTTTGGTCGCCAGACGTGCATCGAATTCGAGAAGAGTCTCGGCATCCGTGGCCGGATCCACCCCTTCGGTCACCAAAAGAGCCTTGGCCGCGGCCAGTACGGCTCGGTAGGACTTGTTGACCGAGACGGCATACTGATGCTTGTCGATCAACAGCTTGGCCTGATACAGCTCTTGATCGGCTTCCAACATACGATCGTCGATCATTTCCAACGCTCCGCCGGCACACTCGCCGGGACCGAGATCCTCGAGCACGAACTCCGATTCCCCTTCCCAGTCGTAGTAGTAAGTTGAATCCTGATCGTAACTCGGTACGATCGTGTAGGGAATCAATTCGTCCTTGAGTTTTCCCTTCCCCACCCGAGCGATGAAGCCTTGCAACGTTTCGCCCGGCTTCCGATCCCGCCGATAGACGTCCACGAGATGACGGACGGCCGCCGGCACACTCTTGGCCGGGAGTTTCACAGTCATTTGCCCGATCTTGGGGGTTCCGTCGATCTGTCCTCCTAGATGCAATTCATAATGCGGCGCCGTGTGCTCGCCAAGGCGTTTGCCGACCCCGTGCAATCCGATCGTCGCGATATGGTGCTGCGCGCAGGAGTTATGGCATCCACTGATCTTCACGCTCACGTCACGCAGGTCCTCGGGTACCTGACCCGCTGGAAAGACTTCGGCGAGGGCCCGGGCCATTCCTTTTGACGACGTGATCCCCAGTCCGCAGGTATCGGTCCCGGGGCAGGCGATAATGTCTTCCACGAGTTCCGCCCCGGGATCGCCCAAGTTCTGGGCGACCAGGTCTCCGTAAAAGGACTCCAAGCGGTCTTCGGGAATCCAACGGATCACCATGTTTTGGTTGATCGTGGTCCGGATATTCCCGTTGGAATATCGTTCGGCCAACTCGGCGAGCGCCCACATTTGATCGGCCGTGAGATCGCCCATGGGAAGCTTGATCGCTGCCGTGGTGAAGCCCGTTTGACGCTGCATCACGACATTCGTACGCTTCCAAGCCTGGAATGCAGTGACGGCCCCGTTCAGTGAGACCGCGCCGTTCCCGTTCCCATGCGCTCCGCTTCCGTCCCCATCGACCGGAGTTGCGGGCTTGGCCGGCATGATCAACGGCGGGGCATCGTTGTACGTGAGTAATCGGATCGGCTCATGGGTCGGAACGGCATACCCCATTGCCAAATAGGCCTGTTGCCAGCGTCGCTTGAACTCCTCGAAACCCAATTTTTCGATAACGAACTTCATGCGTGCCTTGTTCCGATTTTTCCGATTGCCGAGGGTGTCGAAGACTTTGATGACTGCTTCGATAGACGGAATCAGTTCGTCCATCGGCGTAAACTCACGGAGCACCTGGGCAATGCGCGGCGCCGAGCCTAATCCGCCACCGGCTACCATGCGAAATCCGATCGTGCCGTCGGCCCGTTTGGCCGCGAGCAAGCCGATATCGTGAATTGGCGTCAAGGCGCAGTCCTGCCGGCAACCGGAAAATGCGATCTTGAACTTTCGCGGGAGGCTCTGGTTGAGCGGATTCCGCAGGAGATGCAACGCCACTGTCTTGGCGTACGGTGTCACGTCGAAAACCTCGCCCTGGCATACTCCGGCCAAATGGCAGGCGGTGACGTTACGGACGGTGTTCGCGCAAGCTTCGCGGGTGGTGAGGCCCACTTCCGCGAGCCGCCGCATCATGGTCGGCACCTGTTTTAATTCCACAAAATGCAATTGGATGTCCTGGCGCGTCGTGACATGCCCGACGCCCGTGGCGTACTGGTCTGATAGCTCTGCAATCCGCCGCAGCTGGTTTGCGGTGAGGCCCCCGAACGGGATCTTGATCCGGAACATTTGGACGCCCGGCTGGCGTTGACCATAGATGCCATACTGGAGTCGGAATGGTTTGAAGATATCGGTCGAGAGCTCTCCGGCGCTGACGCGTTGCGCCTCTGTCTCGAACGTTTCGATCTCTTCTTGAATATGGGCCGGGATCGGCTCCGTGTGGATCGCCGGACGGAGACCGATTGTATTAGGAGTCATGATAAGCACCTCGTAGGTTGAGAATCGTTCGAAAGTCCATGGCCATCCGGTTCGGCGCGATGTCAAATGTGGTACATCAACGCCTGCCGTTCCTCGAGAGCCCGTTGCCGTTCGGCCAGGTCTTCCACCGTGACCTCGGAAAGCACGTCCAGTTCCGCCTGTTTCACGCGGTCCCACACCTGGGCCAGGAGGGCTTCCCGCTTGGCGGCTCGCGCTCCGGACCGCTTCGGTTGTTGGCCGTTTGTCTTGAGCATGGGACCATCCAACGCATCCACAATGTCCGCAACCGAGAGTTCCGACGCTTTCCGGCCCAACACATAGCCCCCTTGAGCCCCCCGCTGACTGGCCACTACCCCGGCCTTCTTCATGGCGTGGAGCACCTGCTCAAGGAATCGGGCGGGAATTCCTTGACGCTGCGCGATGGATTTGGCACAGACCGGTTGAGCTGCGTCGTGAAGCGCAAGGTCGACCGCTGCGATAATCCCATAGGTGGCCCGAAGGCTGACTTTCATATCCGATTATTCCGATAGGAATTAGAGTTTCCTTATACAGATTGGGTCGACTTTCTGTCAAGGGGTAGACCGCCTGAAGTCGTAAGGTTGGACTACGTACTTCTGCCCAGGTTCGTCTTGACGCCGGCGCGCTTCGCACAAAGATCTCCGGTTAGCACGCTGAGAAAACATCCGTTCCGCGAAGATCAAATGTCTCTCGAAACCGACACTCGTTCGCGCAACGCTGTCCCCGATCAACTGACGTCGTGTGATAGCCGCCGACTTATTATGACCGAGTGAATTACTTTCATTTTTCCCAGGCCGCTATGCCCAGAAAAAACCAGCCGGCGCGGTTTTTGGTCATTGACATCATCTCAATGCTGAGCAATAATCCCGCCCTCTTCTTCGTCGGTGCCTTCATGTCACTTCGCTCGACATCCTTTAACGTCTTACTGTTCAGCACAGACAGCGCGGTCCAAGCTCAATACAAGGAGCTGTTCGGCGAGCATGCCGTCACCATTGGCCGAGACGGCCTTTCGATCCCGAAGGATACGGCTAAACGAACGTTCGATGCCGTGATCGTCGAATCGAAGCCGTCTCACGCAGGAGAACTAGGTAAGCTTCTCGCGGGGATCGATCCAGTCAAGACGCTCACCCTATGGGGCTCACGTTCCGTCCTGAAACGGACGGCTGCTCTGCTCGCTGGAGCGAAGGCTGGAAGGGCGGCGTCGACGAACGGTGCGGGCGAATCGCTGTGTCTCGAATCCTATCTGGAACACAAAGTCGGCGACTTCGTTAAAGGCATGCGACACGGTTCAGGTCGCAATTTGCACCCCATGCTGATTGCTGCGGTCGAGCGGCCCCTGATTGCCCTGACATTACGAGAGACCAAGGGCAATCAGATTCAGGCCGCGGAGTTGCTCGGCTTGAACCGAAACACCCTGAGAAAAAAGATTGTGGACCTTCACATACCGGTAAAGCGAGCTCGGATCAGCTGAACCAGGCCTCCACGTTTAGATCTTTTCTTTGCCACTCGCGGATCGCCACGAGTGTACGCCTAGCACCACTGGTCGCTTAACCATCAAAGGAGGGAGCAATGACCAAGGAAGAATTGATTGCAAAGATGGCGAACAGTGCCGGCATCACCAAGGTAGCCGCTACTAGCGCGTTAGAAGCATTCACTGGCGCCGTGACTACTTCACTCAAGAAGGGTCAGCGAGTGACGCTCGTGAATTTTGGCACGTTCACCATCTCCAAGCGGAAGGCGCGCATGGGCCGCAATCCACGAACCGGCGAGGCGTTGAAGATTCCGGCTGCCCGCATTCCGAAATTTTCGGCTGGCAAGGAGCTCAAGGCGGCGGTCAAGTAGCTGCCGCTTCACAAACCGATCGACTCGTCATCTCCGGTCAGGCGGCTTTGCTTTGTCCAACTCTGCGGGGAAGGGTTGCCTCGTCTTCCGATTCCTTGACACTCCTGGTAGGCCTGTATTAGCATCCCCGGGCGATAGGCGCGTAGCTCAGGGGGAGAGCGCTACCTTGACACGGTAGAGGTCGACGGTTCAAGACCGTCCGCGCCTACCATTTTTAGACTTCATGGACACATACTTGGTCCGACCACCGTCAGTCCGCGGTGATCGGAGCGGGGTTTTATTTTCTCGTAGGACGAACCTGCGTGGCTTCACAGTCTATTCACATCACCCTTCCTGACGGAACTCGACAACAGGTGCCAGCAGGATCGACGGTCGGGGACGCACTGACCCAAGCAGGGATGCGGCCGGGCTCAGACGTGCTCGCGGCCAAGATCGACGGTCAGCCGGCAGATCTTTCCCGCCCCTTATTCCACAATGCCCGGATTGACCCCCTCACCTTTGAATCGAGCGAGGGCCGAGAAGTCTATCGGCACAGCAGTACCCACATCATGGCCCAAGCGGTGAAGGAGGTGTTCCCCACTGCGCAGATGACGATCGGCCCGGCTCTCGAGGATAGTTTTTATTATGATTTCGCGTTCGAGCGACCGTTTACTCCGGAAGATCTCGAAAAGATTGAAGCCCGCGCCCGCGAGATCATCAAGCGTAATCTGCCTGTCACACGACGAGAAATGTCGAAACAGGAAGCCGTCGCCTTGTTCAAATCCCGGGGGGAACAGTACAAGGTCGAATTGATTGAGAGCTTTCCCGACAATGAGCCCATCACTGCATACAGTCAGGGCGACTTCGTGGACCTCTGCCGAGGACCTCACTTACCCGCGACGGGCGTTGTGGGAGCCATTAAGTTGCTCAGTACCGCCGGCGCCTACTGGCGTGGGGACGAGCGCAATCCCATGCTGCAGCGAATTTACGGCACCTCTTTTCCGACCCAGACCGAGTTGGACGCGCATCTGGCTCGACTGGAGGAGATCAAGCGTCGCGATCATCGCAAGGTGGGGAAAGAACTGGATCTCATCACCATTCAGGATGAGATCGGCCCGGGGCTGGTGTTATGGCATCCGAAGGGCGCGCTCGTTCGACTGCTGATAGAAAACTTCTGGCGTGAACAGCATCTGAAGGATGGGTACGAACTCGTCTACTCTCCGCATGTGGCGCGGCTGGACCTCTGGAAGACGAGCGGCCACGTCGATTATTACCGAGAGAACATGTTCACTCCGATGAAGGTGGAGGGCAGCGAATATCAGCTCAAGCCGATGAACTGCCCCTACCACATCATGATCTATAAATCTCACCTCAGGAGCTATCGCGACCTGCCCATTCGCTACGGCGAGCTGGGAACGGTCTATCGGTATGAACGGACCGGCGTGCTGCACGGCCTGCTTCGCGTGCGCGGTTTTACCCAGGACGATGCACACTTGTTTTGCCGGCCAGACCAAATTCAATCGGAAGTGAGCCGCGTCCTCGATTTTACATTTTTTGTGCTCAAGGCTTTCGGCTTCACCGAGTTTGAGATCTTCTTGTCGACGCGGCCGGAAAAAGCTGTCGGGTCGGACGAAAAGTGGACCCTCGCAACCAGCTCCTTGGAGGCTGCATTGAAGGGCCAACAGGTCGGGTACCAGCTTGATGAGGGAGGAGGAGCTTTTTACGGACCGAAAATCGACATCAAGATCAAGGATGCGCTGGGCCGCTCCTGGCAATGCTCAACGATTCAAGTAGACTTCAACAATCCAGAACGTTTCGAACTCAGTTATATCGGCGAAGACGGGAAATCTCATCAACCCATTATGATCCATCGAGCGTTGATGGGATCCATAGAACGATTCTTCGGAATTCTGGTGGAGCACTACGGCGGGGCATTCCCGACATGGCTTGCGCCGGTTCAGGCGGTGGTATTGACGATCACCGACAAGCAGCATGAATTTGCGGCCAAGATCGTATCGGATTTGAAGGCCCGGGGCTTCCGAGTGGAAGCCGACCTACGAAACGAAAAGATCGGCTTCAAGATCCGCGAGGCGGAGAAGAGCAAAATTCCGTATATGTTGGTCGTGGGCGACAAAGAAGTGCAGAGCGGTAGCCTGTCCGTGCGGGGACGCAGCGGTGCCAATCACGGCAGCATGCCGCTGGAGCGCGTCGCCGAATTGCTTCGCAGCGACACAATGAAACCGTTCCAAGTAGCCTAACCCCCATTACGAGAGAGGTGACCTATCGTCCCTAAATTACGCGTCAACCGGGAAATCCGAATCCGAGAAGTTCGCGTGATCGGTCCTGAAGGCGAACAATTGGGAATTCTGCCGACCGTCGAAGCTTTCAACAAGGCACAGGAGCAGGGATTTGATCTTGTTGAAGTCGCGCCGACCTCACAGCCTCCCGTGTGCCGCATCATGGACTATGGGAAGTACAAGTACGAACTTAGCAAGAAGGAACATCAAAGTCGTCGGCATCAGAAGTCGACGCAGGTCAAGGAAATCAAATTACGACCTCGTACCGACAAACACGATCTGGAGATCAAAATCCGTCAGATCAAAGGCTTCCTGTCTGAGGGAAACAAGACCAAGGTCACGCTGACTTATCGGGGCCGGGAAATGGCTAACCAGGAAATGGGACGGACGGTCATGACCTCCGTCATCGAACAGTGCGGCGATGTGGGAACGGTTGAATTTTCCCCTCGCATGGAAGGCCGCAGCTTGATCATGATCCTGGCACCCAAATAACAAGGTCGACATAGCATTCGCACAAGGAAGGATATAGGGAATCAATCATGAAACTGAAAACGCATAGCGGGGCCAAGAAGCGGTTCAAGAGAACTGGGACGGGAAAGTTGTTGAGAAAGAAGGCCGGCCGGCGACACCTGCTGACGGGAAAAGGGCGGGATCGCAAGCGACGGCTCAAGGGTTCCGCGGTCGTTTCTTCTACCTTTACGATGGCCGTGAACCGTATCCTTCCCTGATCGCTTGAGGTGGTGAACGTGAATAGGCTGAATGTGTGAACCGAATCTGAGTTGGGCTCGAAAGGAGTTGTGACGTATGCCTCGCGCAAAAGGTGGACCGAAGACAAGACAGCGACGGAAAAAGCGGCTTAAACTGGCGAAAGGCCAATATGGAGCAAAGAGCCGGCTGTTCAGGACCGCGACGGAATCGGTGGATAAGGGGCAGGCCTATGCCTATGTCGGCCGAAAGAATAGGAAGCGGGATTTTCGACAACTGTGGATCGCTCGCATCAGCGCTGCGACCCGCCTGCACGGTATGGCCTACAGTCGATTTATGAACGCCTTGAAAAAAGCCAACGTGTTGCTGGACCGGAAGGTTCTGTCGGACATGGCCATCAAGGATATGGCGGGATTCGAGAAGTTGATAGGAATTGCGAAACAGCAGCTCGCGCCCGCCAGGTAGGTGACACCGGTCTAATACCGTCCAGGCCCGCTACGGATTCATCGGGACGGGGGATTTTCTCTCGCGGGAAGTTTCCCCGTCATCCTTCCTCAATCAAACGGTCGACGACGATCTCCAAGGCTACCGCAGGCATTCCAATCTGCCATTGTTCCAAAACCTGAGGATGCAGCTCACCCAGGAATCCGATCGGCTGCCCGGCCGATACGATTTGTCCTGAACGTCCCTCCATGAAGGAAGGATGAACCAGTGTCTCCAGCTTGAAGGACCGATTGAGATAATAAAATAACAAATCCAAGCAGGAATGAATCTCAGAAAAATTGGCACCGGCGTGGGCGATGACGGCTCCCAGGACGCTGAATGTTCTCGATCCGAGGTCGGCCTCCATGTCAGGGATCGCGACTTCGCCCACTTCGAACATCCGATGCGGATAAAAAGCGCGGCTCGAATTCGCCTCCACCTGCAGTAATGAAGGCACCACCCATTGCCGCAAGCAGGAATAACTTAGGGACATCACGTTTGCGACTTCGACGACGGCCGCCCAGTGCGTTCCATCCACACGCATTTTAGTGCAGAAATCGTGATGCGAGCCCATGATGTTGGAAATGACTTCCTGAAACCCCATTCCCACCATCAGGTCGCGGATCCGATCCGACATCTGCTCGAGCCTTGACAGTCCGCCGACGGTAAACTCGGACGGCATGACGGGAGCAAATTGCGCATATCCCCGGCTGATTGCCACGTCTTCGACCACGTCCACCGCATGCATCAGATCGTTGCGATAGGGCGGAAGCTGCACTGAGAGACCTCGCCCCGTCGATGTGATGTCATACCCATAGGATCGCAACGCTGCCGAGACCTCGTCCGCACCCATATCCTGCCCAAGAGCGGTTTCGATCGCGGACAATGTGATGGACCTGGCCGTTCCGAAGTCGACCGGCGTGGTGACCTCCATGCCGAGAGCAGTCTTGGAAGGATACCGAATTTCGATCGGAGCGATCGCAGCGCCCCGATCAGCCAAATTGGCGGCAAAAATGTTCAACGTCAGCGCAACCATGAACGCGTCGGTTCCCGTGACTTCGACAAACAACTCGGTATCGTCGATTTGGACTTCTCCGATTTCCCGGCTGTTGATAATCGG
>DASTLA010000158.1:0-9465 GCA_035715525.1 Nitrospiraceae bacterium | reverse complement strand
CCGGTTCGGGTGATCTGCCCTTCGGGAAAGATGCACACGATCTCGCCCCGCTCGACGGCGTCGCCCGCGTCGCGCATGGCGCGCAGGATAAGCCGCGGGTTGCCCTCGGAGGTGATCGGAATGACGCGCAGCAACTTCATGAACGGCTTCATGATGGGTTGGGTGGCATATTGCTCGTCGACCAGGAATCGAATCGGGCGGTCTAGGCTTGCGATCAGCAGCAGACCGTCGACGAAGGACACGTGATTGGGGACCAGCAATGCCCCTCCTTGATGCGGGACATGTTCTTGGCCGATGACCGTAAGGCGATAGAAGAGGCGGGGGAGGATCGCGACCACGAAGCGCAACAGGCTCTCAGGGAGCAGCCAGAATACGAACGCGGTGCCGACCAATGCAATGACGCCGCAGGCCACCAGGATTTCGCTGGCCGAGAGACCAATCTGAGACAGCAGGCCTGCGCCCAAGGACCCGGCCATGATCCCGCCGAACATGAAGGTGTTGCCCAACGCGATCACAGCGCCGCGCCGGTCGGCCGGAGAACGCCATTGAATCAGCGCGTTGATCGGTACGTTGATGAAGCCGCTGGCGATGCCGAGCAGCGTCATCAGCGCCAGAGCCCAGGTCAGGCTGGGCGGGATCAGACCGAGCAGTACCAATCCGACCACGAGCCCTATGCATCCCGGTGGGATCAACCCGGTCTCTATTTTCGAGGCGGATAAATGGCCTGCGAGCACGGAACCGATCCCGATGCCGATTCCCAGGACGGCAAGCGGCAGTCCCGACAAGGCATCGGACAGCATGAGCCGGCCTTTGGCATAGATCAGCATGTCTTGTCCAAAGAGGCTGGCGATGGTCCAGAAGACGATGTTGATCCCGATGGCGAGTCGCAACAGCCGGTCCGCCTTCATCGTCGACCAGGCCACCGCCAGCGTGGTGCGCAGCCCTCCTTCCGTCCTGGCGGGGGGGACAGGGGGTATGGCCCAGGCAGCGCCGAGCCCGGCGAGCGCAATGACGGTCAGAGCAAGTCCCGCAAGCCAGGGGGCCGCATGGGAAAACTCGAGCAGCACTCCCCCCGAGGCGGTGCCGGCGATGATCGCCAAAAACGTCCACATCTTCAGGAGGCCGTTGCCGATCGACAGCCGCTCGTATGACAGCAGCTCGGGCAAGATGCCATATTTCGCAGGGCTCAGGAGCGCGCTGTGCACGCCCATTGCTGCCAGGACGACCAGGAGGAGCGCGCCGCCGGTGGGATTGAGCCACAGCACCACCGTGCCGGCCGTCATCAGGACTACTTCAATCCCTTTCATTGCCAGGATCACAGTGCGTTTGCTCACCCGGTCGGAGAAAACGCCGGCGACCAGCGAAAACAACACGAGCGGGAGCGTGAAGACGACGAAGGCGATGGTGGCCTGGGTCTGAGACGCAGCCTCGAAGGCCGGTCCGGTGGGGCCGACGGCCGCGGCGATCTGCCTGATCGCCAGCAGCGCGACGATTAGTTTCCAAGCATTGTCGTTGAACGCGCTGCAGAACTGCGCGGCGAGCAATGCGGCCAGCGGATGTCTTGGGGTGACGTCGAGAACGCTCTGGGGTTTGATGGGATTCTCCTCGCGAAAGTATCGGACCAAGCAGGTCGCGGATTCAGTCTGCCGGAAGCGCGTCTGCTATGCAATTTCAAGTGCGTCTCAGCCTCGATCCGAGATGGAAGGAGCCTTGACCGGAAGCCCTTCCAGTTCCATGATCCGTAATGCGTTGGTCGTGGGACAGGGACCGGGTCTCAAGCGATAGTCGAACAGCAAGGTGCCCTCTGAGACCGTTTCCTGAAAGTGAACGTTGGTCACGCCGGCGATCCGATGTTCCAGTTCGGCAAGCTCCAGGTCGTGGGTAGTAATGAATCCGAATCCATTGGTGGTGGCGAGCGTGGCGATCAGTGCGCGGCCGCCGATCAACCGCTCTCGGTTGTTGGTACCCTTGAATATTTCGTCTATCAAAAACAGGACCGGTGGACGGGCGCCGTCCTCGGCGGCCGCCAGGACGCTTTTCAGGCGTTTCACCTCGGCATAGAAATAGGAAAGTCCCGCCTCCAAGGAATCGTCCACCCTGATGCAACTGCCAAAACGGACCGGCGACCAGACGAACTCGCGTGCGCAGACCGGTGCTCCGGCCTGGGCCAGACAGGTATTGATGCCGACTGTACGGAGGAAGGTGCTTTTCCCTGACATGTTGGAGCCGGTCACCAAAAAAATCCGTCCCAACCCTTCGAGCCGTACGGAGTTGCCGATGCGCGTCGCTCGGGGGAGCAGGGGGTGAGCCAGTTCCTCCGCCGCCAGGACCGGACGCTCTCCATTCTGCTGCGGCTCGTTGATCGTCATGCGGCAGGTCGGCCAGCGATAATCGGGGTGGAGGTATGCAAAGGTACCCAAGGCGGCGGCGGCATCGATTTCGGCAAGGATCTCCAGCCACTGCGGCACTGCTGCGGCGATATGGTCTTGTACCCGCTGTAGACGGTAGGTGTGATACAGATCCCAAGGCAGCAGGGCGTTGACGAGGTAATGGATCAACGGATGAGCTCGCACGCTCAATCGGTTCATGACGGAGGCGGCTTGCCGGAGCGATCGCGAAGGGCTGGTCTCGGGATGGCTCAATGTGCGGCATAGATCGGCGATGCGTGGTGTATGGATGGACCTCCGTCGTTCGAGGTAGCCGAGCACGGCGCTCAGCTTTTCCAACTGCAAATGCAGCGATTGGGCATGGTCGAAGATCTCTTCGCTGCGTCCCCGTACCATGAGGTAGAGAAACACGTAGAGCGCGAACGAGAGCCACCAGTAGCCCGGCAAGAAGTCGAGCAAGTCGGCTACGAGGAGAATGATCGTCGCCGCCGCCAGGCCGGTTTCGATGAGGAGAAGCGGGACCAACGCGGCATCCTCCACGCGTTTCTGAAAGACCGCCTGCAATCGTCGTCCGTCGATGTCCGCCTGATCGACCGACTGCGCCTCCAGCGAAAGCCGGTCCCGCAGGAGCGTAACGGAAGCGATCTCGCGCACCAGGCCCTGTCGTGCCGCCCACTGCTTGGCCGGCGCAGGCTGGTCCAGCAGCCACGCATGGAGGCGAGCCTGACCTTGGGAAGAGACCGTGGTGTCGATCAGATGCAGCAACGAATGCGGACCGGCCACATCGAGGTCACGGGCATAGCCATGCCGCTCGGGTGCGGCAGCGGCGGCTCTGGTCGGAATGTTGGACCAATCCAGCCGAAGACGTGCCACGTGACTGTGCTTAATGCGCAGCCACCGGTCCAACCGATGCAAGCGATCTTCGAGCCTGTTATGATACCAGGCCACTACGAGAAAGCAGATCAATGCGGCGGCAAGGACCACGTTGCCGGAAAGTGTCCAGCCGAGCTTGTGCGGCACGACCGAGCCGATGACTCCGACGGCGAAGATGCTCAATCGGACTCGGCTGAACCAGACAGCGGCGATCCGTCCGCGGGCCGCCAGGCGTTCCGCGCGTCGGATGGTGCGCTGAAGTGAGGACAGGCGCGATGCGACCACAGTTGGCAACTGATGCGCGGACATCGTACCGCTGACGATACTGGGACGGGGTGATGGCGTCAACCACGAAGGAGCCTGACCGGGTCGAATGGGTCCAAGTGGACGTTGCGGCGACGGTGGATTCCGCGGAGTTGCTGAGCGCATTGGGCGATCCTCATGTGTCGGGCGCGTGGCAGGAAGAGCATGTCGTACACCTCTATTGGCCGGAGGTAGGATGGGGATCGGATACTCTCAAGGCGTTGCACAATGCGCTTGAACGTCTGGGCGTCCGCCTCGAGCCCTCGTCGCTGACCATCAATCGGCTGCCCCAGAAGGACTGGAATGCGGAATGGGCGCGGCGCGTCGAACCGATCCGAGTCGGGCGCTTCGTGATCCGGCCGAGCTGGCATGCCGTCGCTCTGCAAGCCGATGACCTCGAACTCGTGATCGATCCCAAACAGGCGTTCGGAACCGGGCACCATGCGACCACCCAGTTGCTGCTGGAATGGCTGCCGGAGTTGATCGGCCCGCGAGACCGGGTGTTGGATGTCGGGACCGGCAGCGGTATCCTGGCCATGGCAGCGCTGAAACTCGGGGCATCCTGCGCCCTTGGATTGGACAACGATGCGGTGGCCGTCGACTGTGCCCGTGACTATGCCTGCGCGAACGGATTCGACGACCGGCTGCAGCTCGATGTCTTGGCTGCAACGGATGAGACTGCGAGCGCAGCCTTCGCTCCCACCCTGGTGCTGGCCAATCTCGACCGGCAGACGCTGCTCACTGCAGCCCAAGCCTTGTCTCGCCATGCGGCGAGGGGCGCCAGGCTGTTGCTGTCCGGGCTGCTCGCCGATCAGCGGACTGAGATCGAGGAGATCTACGGAAGGAACGGGGCCTATCTGATTCGATCTCGCGAGCGGGAAGGATGGCTTGCGCTTGAACTCGGCGCGATGGAAGGGTGCGAAGGGTGATCGAGAAGAAAAGATGAAGCCCAGGGCGCCCTACGTTCACCAAATCAGCCTCTCACCCGGCGGCGTCCCGAAAACGGCCGTGCCTGCCGCTCGCCTGTCCGTGGATGGTTTCGACGGCGACAGGCAGCGCAATCGCAAAGTCCACGGGGGTCCCGATCGTGCCGTCTGTTTGTACTCGCTCGAAACGATCGAGGCATTGCGCGAGGAGGGCCATACGATCGCTCCCGGGGCTGCCGGTGAAAACCTCACGCTGGCCGGTCTGGAGTGGCGACGCCTGGCGCCGGGCGACCGGATGACGATCGGGGACGAGGTACGACTGGAAATCACGAGCTATACGGCACCCTGCCGTCAGAACGCCCGCTGGTTCAATGACGGTTTCGTCGGACGCATCGCTCAGGAGCGGCATCCCGGCTGGAGCCGTTTGTATGCGCGCGTGCTTCGAGAAGGATATGTGCGAGCCGGTGATCCGGTGAGCGTTGAACTTCAAGCAGGAAGATTCCAACTGCACGTTTGACGATCGACCGCCGATCATGAACCGGATTCTCGAACCAGAGCTCATGGAGGACGTTGCCCAGGCTCAAGCCTACGCGCGCGCGGATTTTGCCGAGGAGAACCAAGGGTTCATTGATCGTTTCCGCGAATATTTCCCCGATTGGATGGAAGGCCACGTGATTGATTTGGGTTGCGGCCCGGCCGATATCCCCCTTCGTTTTCTTCGAGCCTATCCGGGCGCCAGAATTACCGCCGTCGATGCGAGCCGGGCAATGGTAGATCTGGGGGAACAGGCGGTTGCGGCGGCCGGAGCCGGCGGTTCCATCACCGTCCGTTGCGAGCGGTTCCAAACGTTGTCCCTCAGCGAAGCAGGCGATGCCCTGCTTTCGAATAGCCTGCTGCACCACGTGCCGAATCCTCTGCAGTTCTGGTTACGAGTGAAGCAACTCGCCAAACCCGGGGCCTGCGTCCTCGTCATGGATCTCTTACGGCCCGAATCGCCCGAGGCCGCTCAGGCCCTTGTCGAGCAGTATGCGGCGGATGAAGATCCTATCTTGAAGCGGGATTTCTACAATTCTCTGCTCGCGGCTTTTACGGAAGACGAGGTGGCGGCGCAATTGGCGCAGATGAATCTTTCGCGGCTGCTGATCGACGTGCCCGACGATCGGCATTGGGTCGTGGGAGGCATGATTCCTTAACCGACTGATCAACGTCAACGGTCGACCGTCAAGCGGCAAGAAACGTCGCTCTTCATGGGGAAGCGATCCGAGCGCATCGACCTTGATACAAACCGGTTGACGTTTGACGAATGACGACGTCATCATTTTCCCAGACATTACTGCTCCGTACTTTTCTCTGTCTCTCCATCTCCGTCGCCGGGTACGGTCAGGTTTGGGGGCAGCTGCAGCAATTGAAGAAGCCGCGGATGAGTCCGAATGCTGTAGTCCGCGACACGCCGGTAGTCGAGATCCCTGAAGGCGAGTTCCTCATGGGGGCCAGCGGGACCGAGGCGTTGGAGGACGAGAGGCCGCAGCATCGCGTCTGGCTGGATCGCTTCGAGATCGACCTCCACGAGGTGACCACCGCTCAATATGCCGTGTTCCTCGCGCAGGACAAACGAGCTGCTCCCTGGCAATGGGAGTCGGTCGACTTGTCGATTCACCAGGATCGTCCGGTGATCGGCGTAAATTGGGGCGACGCAGAGGCCTTTTGCCGCTGGCGAGGAAAGCGACTTCCGACGGAAGCCGAATGGGAAAAGGCCGCGCGCGGCACCGACGGACGCCGGTACCCCTGGGGCAACCAGGCGCCCACCCCCGCGCAGGCCAACTTCGCAGTCGGTGCGCGCTTCAGCTACAGCCAAGCATTGATGCCCGTCATGCAATACGAAGCCGGTGTGAGCCCCTATGGACTCCACCACATGGCAGGCAACGTCTGGGAGTGGGTTGCGGATTGGTACGATGGCAACTATTACGAGCGGAGCCCTGAGCGCAACCCCACCGGCCCTCCGAGCGGTTCCTTCAAGGTGCTGCGGGGCGGCTCTTGGTCGGATCTGCCCAAATATCTGCTGACCTACGGCCGGTTCAAACTGCTGCCGGACACCCGAAACAGTTACACCGGCTTCCGCTGCGCGAGAAGCGCCGGTGCGGAGGCCTCTCGGTAGGTCAAGGTTCCGGCCTTCAATCCAGTGTCACTGTAGAGGCAGATATCGGTACCGCGAGGGTTCGTGAGGAAACCGATTCGGACGCGAGCGAGGTAGCAGGGAGGGGACCGTCGGGCCGGAGCAAGGCTATCCCCGTCGGGCCTTTCAAGCGCTCTAGCGGAACGACCAGCGAATGCGGCCTGTTCACGGTATCACCGGCGACGGCCGCCGGCGTTTTCTCTTTTGCACGGGCGATCGCCGCCTCGATCGAAGGTCGTTTGAGCAAACTATGGCGGCCTTGCGCCTCCATCTCCACCGCGATTGCACTTGAGGCCGTTGCCATGGCCAGGACATAGAAACAGCAAGAACCTGCAGCAGCGGCGATCAACGAATACAGCCTCGTTTTCACCGGAACCCTCCCTCCAGACAATGACGTTCTCTACTCCAGCAACCGGTATGCCAGCGGTTTGGATGGGGAGCGCGACCATCGCCCCGCATAGATGGCCCGTTTACAGATCAGCCCAGTGGACCGGTTCCGTTTCTGAGCATCCGGTTGTACAAGGCCGACCACCTTCTGCAGGTAAAACCATGCGTCGTCCTACAGGATCTCGCGCTGTAGGACATGGACCGGAGAAAAATGGGACCTCGGTGCGTTCGGAGAAGGTCTGTGGAGCGACCGCTAGGCCGTCAGGTATTGCTCAACCCAATCGCTGACGAGCCCGAGCATGCGTTGGAAGTCCGATGCGTTGGTGAACTGGTGATCTGCCCCCGCGATCATCTCGAGGCGCTTGGGGCCGGCCAATGCATCGAGTAGCAGCCGGCTCTGGTGGAGCGGGACATATTCGTCGCAATCGCCCTGGACGATCAACGTGGGGATCGTGATCAGGCGCGCCGGTTCGTACGCGATGCGTTTCAAGCAGTCTTCGTAAAAGGCAAAGTCGAGCTGGATTCGAGAGGGACCGCCGTGCAGGTCCGGGATCGAATCCGTTTGCCGCCACTGCTCCATGCCGGTCTCACGCAATTCCAGCCGCAGTTCCTCGCCGAAGTCGACCACGGGACATTTGAGGGCGAGGCAGGCGAGATCGTGTGTCTGGTGGACCGATCGACGCTGGCGGTCCGCCAACTCGGCTGCGGCCAGGATGGACACCAGTCCGCCAAAACTCGATCCCACCAAGGCGATACGCCGATAACCGCGTGCTTTGACCAGCTCCACCGCCGCCAATGCTTGGTCCAGTCCCACGGCGGTCCTCAAGGCGTGAAATGGTCCCTCGCTCTCTCCATGGCCGAAGAAATCAAAGCGGAGCGTTGCGATTCCGCGCCTCGTGAGGCTGTGCGTCAAGGCCTTGTTGGTCGTGCTGTCTTTCCGGGAAAGGAACCCATGGCACAAGACCGCGATATGCGTGCCGGCGCGATCCGGCGTCGCCAACACGGCGGAGACCCGGTGGCCGGAGGGATCGACGAATTCGATCGGTTCTTCCACGTCGTGACCAACCTCCGGCGTTCGGCGGGAATTAGACCTTATGCTCGTGAGAGGACCGGTCGCTTGCCGGCCTCGTGGCTATGACTTGCGTCAACTTTATCGTGACCAGCGTCACACCCGTCAGCAGAAGCGCGAAGCTGGACCAGGATGCGGCTTGGATACCCGGCGAACCGAGCGGAAGGCTCCAGGTCAGGGAGGCCACCAAGGCGAG
This sequence comes from Nitrospiraceae bacterium, assembly GCA_035715525.1. Taxonomy (GTDB): domain Bacteria; phylum Nitrospirota; class Nitrospiria; order Nitrospirales; family Nitrospiraceae; genus JAHBWI01. Next base: position 1,151 of record DASTLA010000158.1, on the reverse strand, counting down.
GCCGAGGCTGCCGAAGCTCAACGTCGCGATTTGTATCGTGTGCCACCGGTTCATGATGCTATCCAATTCCGCTTGGTAGGCCGGCCGCTTCTTATGGCTCGGGACTCGATGCCTCGCCAACATCGAGGGAAGGGTCAGAGCCAGACCGCCGACTATCGCGTGCAACAGAAAACCGATGAAGGCTTGGTGCGTATAGGCGATCAAGTGGAGCGTGCCGTATGGCATGATCGGCACGGACGACAAGACGTTGTACCCGACCGCGAGCCCTATCAGCGCGGTGAGCAGCAAAAAGAACAATGCCGTCAGGAGGTGATCCGTGGCCGCGGATCCCGGTTGACCGGCCGCGCTCCAGGTACGGAGCAGGTTGGCCGCGTAGAGGCAAAGGACGATGAACAGGCCTGTGCCCGCCGTCAGCTGGATGGGCACGGACGCGAGCAAGAAGCCGGTCAGGAGCCCGGCGAGGCAAGCCGGCAGCAGCAGCAGCGCGGCCTGGCCCAGTCCCGGCGATTTCAGCGGCCGGTGCAGCGAGTACGGCAGGCCGAGCTGAATCGAAGCCACTCCGATCAAGACCAGACCGATCAGGAGTCCGCTGTGAAGATGTGCCAGCCGCAGCATGCCGTGCCAGAGTGGCAACCAACGCCCGGCCAGCAGGATGCCCAGGATCACCGACGCCGATAAGGCGAGGAAAGCGAGTGCGAACAAGAACGCATACAGGCTGGTCCAGCCCGGCCAGGTTCGAAAGGTTCGAAAGGCCTGCCGCGCGGACGGCAGCATCACCACTACGAGGACTACGCCAGCAGCGATCATCAGGTCGCCGTTCCGTAGAGCGGATCCCAAAACCAATCCCGATGCCGCGACGTTGTAGCCGAAGAAACCCAGTAGGCGACCGGCTCGTTTAGTCGGCGGCTGGAGCTGCTCTGCGGACGCGAGATAGAGACCGATCAGGATTTGCAGGACCCCCCCGACCAACGTGCCGTGCACATGGACCAGGCGAAGCTCGGCCGGCAGAGGCGAGCCGCGAACAATCCCGATGAAGCCGGCCAACCCCAACAAGGCCGAAATAACGATCCAGGCCCATCCGGTCACATGAAACGACAACGCCGATCCCATCGTCCGCGGCATATCGGTCTAGGATTGAGAAAGAAAGTAAA
>DASTLA010000157.1:0-5441 GCA_035715525.1 Nitrospiraceae bacterium | reverse complement strand
CGCTCGGCCGCCACCCTGGTGATTCGCGCCTTGGTATGGGCGCTGTCGGTCATAATGCCGACCTGGCGCCCGGTGAACGACCGTGCATCCACTCCGCGTCCGCGTAATTCCATGGCCAGCAGCGCAATCGTCACCCGTTCGCCGGTCGATAGCAGCATGTCGAGCTCGCGTTCATCGGGAAGCGCCGCGACTTCATGAGCCAGCTTCAGCAGTCGGTCGGTTTCACCGCTCATGGCCGACAGGACGACCACAACCCGATCGCCGCCTTTGACCGCTTGCTCGACCCGATCGGCGACGCGATGGATTCGCTCGATCGATCCGACGGATGTGCCTCCGTATTTTTGGACAATAAGGGCCATGTGCTAAGAATTTTTCGCAAAGAGCCGCACGACGAACTTCGTGGCATCGCGCGGGGCAGCGGCCACCGCCGTGGCGTCCGCTTCGGTAAACCGTCGTCCGGCGCCGGGCACCGGCTTGGCCGTACTGTCATGATAGGCGTAGGGCCAGTGCGCTTGCGCCATGTTACGTTGATGCACGCTGCCGGGATCGCTAATGGTCACCAGCCGGTAGGGCCCTAATGCCGCCATCCGGTCCAAGAAGGGGCCGACAAACTCCCCGTCCACTGCCTCGATCGCACGAACCTTGGCTTTTACGTCCGGGTCGTACACCACCTCGTCCGGCAGCTCCACATGCACATAGGCGAAGTCCTTCTTCTTCAGTTCCTCCAGCGCCACCGTGGCATGCGTCCGAAGATCGGACAAGCGGAACCCATCCACCGCCTCGAGCCCGGACAGGAGGCCGAGTCCCCGGTGGACATCACCAGACGACACGACCACCCCAGCCACGCCGAATCGTTCGGACAGACTTGGTCTTGGGATGGCCCGTCCCTCGCCCCACAGCCACAAGCAATTGGCCGGTTTCTGACCTGCTTCGCGCCGCTCCTCATTGACGGGATGATCGCGCAGAATCATCAAGGAGGCATCCATCAGTTTGCGCAATATGTCGGCGCCATCGCCTGCCGGCAGGGAGTCGGCAATCGATCGGCCGACCAATGATTGCGGATCGGTGCAGACGGCTCGAGGCTTTCCGTTCACCCACACCATCAAATGGCGGTGGCCCGAGCCGGGGAAAAATTGAATCATCTCGGAGCCAAGCTGCTCGTTGACGGCGTCGATGAGCTCGCGGGCTTCCTCGCTCGTGATCAATCCGGCGGTGGCGTCATCCATGACGACATTCGGACCGAGTTTTTTGACGTCGGTGGGGACACCTTTGGGGCCGGGAGCGCCTTCCGGTTTCAACGTGACCATCGTGCAGAGGTAGACGACGTCGTGTTCGCCAACCGTGACACCCAGGCTGGCCGCCTCGAGCGGCCCCGGGCCTTGATAATACTTCTTGGGTTCATATCCCAGGATTGACGTCCCGGTCAGGCCGCTTCCATGACGGCCGTTGTCCAACGCCACGGTGAGCAGGCCCAATTCACTCTGTTCAGCCAATCGATCAAGGTGTGGGGTGCAGGCGGCCTGGAGAGGAGTCTTGCCGGCTAGTTCCTGGCGGGGATGATCCGACATTCCCTCCGCGTGCAGAATCACATATTTCATCGACGGTCCACTCGCATCTTACCTTTACATGTTCAGCAGCCGAGCCACTTCCTCCGTCGTTGCTTGCACAGTTTTGGGTTTGACCGAGACACTGATCGCCGTATCCGCATCCTTTAATCCATGGCCGGTCAACGTACACACGACCGTCTCGCCTTCGCGCAGACCGCCTTGCCGGCTCAGTTTCATCACGCCCGCCACCGAAGCCGCCGAGGCCGGTTCGCAAAACACACCTTCCGTCCCGGCCACCGCAACGTAGGCCTGGAGGATTTCGTCGTCGGTCACGGAATCGATCGCGCCGGCTGACTCTTTCATCGCGTCCACGGCCGCCTGCCAACTGGCCGGATTGCCGATGCGGATCGCGGTGGCGACGGTTTGCGGGTTCTCGACCACGTGGCCCAGGACGATCGGCGCCGCGCCGGCGGCCTGGAAGCCCAGCATGCGTGGCAGCCGCGTCGTCTGATTGGCCGCGCGATATTCCTTGTAGCCCTTCCAATAGGCGGTGATGTTACCCGCGTTCCCGACGGGCAGCACATGCACCGCCGGCGCATCCCCCAGCTGATCGCACACTTCCATTGCGGCGGTTTTCTGGCCTTCGATGCGAAAGGGATTGATCGAATTCACGAGCTCAATATGATGCACCGCCGACAGCGTCTTTACGATGGAGAGCGCCTGGTCGAAGTTTCCGTCAATCTGAATCACCGTGGCCTGGTGCATCATCGCCTGGGACAACTTCCCCATGGCGATCTTGCCGGCCGGGATCAGCACATAAACAGGCAACCCAGCGCGGGCGCCATACGCGGCGGCCGAGGCTGAGGTATTGCCGGTGGAGGCGCACATCACCGCCCGTGCGCCGTTCTCAACCGCTTTCGACATCGCCATGGTCATTCCCCGGTCCTTGAACGACCCGGTGGGATTGGCGCCCTCAAACTTCAAATACAGGTCGATGCCGGGAGCGATCTTTTTGGCGAGGCGGGCGGCGCGGATCAGGGGAGTGTTGCCTTCACCCAGCGTGATCACCGGCGTGCGTTCGCTGACCGGAAGAAATTTGCGATACTCTTCGATGACGCCGCGCCAGCGATTCATTGGCCTTACTCGTCCTCGCCTTCGATCCGGATCAGGGTGGTCGGCTCGGACATGAACGGCAGACGATTGATCTGGGTGAGCGCTGTCTGGACGTCACGCTCTCTCGCCATATGCGTCTTGATGACGACGGGAACCGTCTGTCCTTCCCGCCGCCCCTTCTGCAACATGGATGCAATGCTGATGCCGCACCGTCCCAGTTCACCGGCAATTTGCGCCAACACGCCGGGACGATCGATGACCATAAAGCGCAAGTAATACAAGGAGCGTATTTCTTCCATCGGCCGCATCCGGAGGGGACGCCGCTCTTCCGGTTGAAACGACGCGGGAGGCACGCGGCCCATCCCGCCCTTGAGAAGATTGCGGCCTGCGGCGATGATGTCGCTGACCACAGCGCTGCCGGCCGCCAAATCGCCGGCACCGCGCCCGCTCAGGACGACATCGCCAACGGCGTCGCCGATCAATTGAATGGCGTTGTATACGCCTTCAACCTTTGCCAGCGGCGAATCAGCCCCCAGCATGGTTGGATGCACGCGGGCTTCCACATCGCCATCAACAAACTTGGCGATCCCCAGCAGCTTGATGGTGTAGCCGAACTCTCTGGCATACGCGATGTCATGCTCGGTGATATGGGTGATCCCTTCGGTATCGAGATCTTTGAAATTGACGGGCGTACCGAACCCTACATTCACGAGAATGGCCAACTTGTGCGCACTGTCAGTGCCGGCCACATCGAATGTGGGATCGGCCTCGGCGTACCCGGCCTTCTGCGCCTCGACCAACGTCTCCGCAAACCCCTTCCCCTCGTTCGTCATCCGCGACAGGATATAGTTCGAAGTGCCGTTGATAATGCCGTAAATGGACTGGATGGAATTGGCGGCCAGCCCTTCCTTCAACGCCTGGATGACGGGAATACCGCCGCCCACGCTCGCCTCAAATCCCACGTCGATCCCGTTGCGGGAAGCCGCGGCAAAAATCTCCTCGCCATGGAGGGCCAGCAACGCCTTGTTCGCCGTCACGACGGCTTTTCCGGCGGCGATGGCGTCAAGAATCAGGCGTTTGGCAAACTCGTATCCGCCGACGAGTTCTACGACGATGTGCACGGCAGGATCCGACACAACCTGCTTGGCATCATTCACCAGGACGCCCGGCGGCAGCGTGATGCCACGATCTCGAGTGATGTCGAGATCCGCGACTCGAACGAGCTCGATCGGCACGCCGACGCGGCGGCGTATCAGAGCCGCGTTGTCCAACAGGATTTTGACCACACCGCGGCCGACCGTGCCGAAGCCAACCACGCCGACGCCGATTCGCGAAATCATTCCTCCCCCCCTTCGAGCTTGAGGGCCTTCCTGATGCCGCGCACGGCCTGACGGGTCCGATGCTCATTTTCAACCAGCGCAAAGCGCACATATTCATCGCCACCTTCACCAAAGCCGATGCCCGGCGAGACGGCGACTTTGGCCTCCCGCAAGAGCAGCTTGGAAAATTCGAGGGATCCCATATGCCGGTACGGCAACGGGATCCTGGCCCAGACAAACATCGTGGCCAGCGGCTTGTTCACGTTCCACCCGATACGATTCAATCCGCCGACGAGCACGTCACGGCGTTTTTGGTAGCGCTGGACCGTTTCTCTGACGCAGTCTTGAGGACCATTGAGCGCGATCACACTGGCGATTTGCAAGGGTTGAAAAATCCCGTAATCGAGATAGCTCTTGATCTTGGCCAATGCTCCGACGACTTCGCGGTTGCCGACGCAAAAGCCGACCCGCCAGCCCGGCATATTGTAGGCCTTGGATAACGTATAAAATTCCACGCCGATGTCTTTTGCTCCCGGCACTTGCAGAAAGCTTGGCGCCCGATAGCCATCAAACACCAGGTCGGCATAGGCGAGGTCGTGTATCACGATGACATTGTGCTCTTTGGCAAACGCCACGATTTTCTTAAAGAACTCCAAGTCCACAATGGCGGTGGTCGGATTGTGCGGAAAGTTGATGACCAGAATCCTTGGCCGCGGAAAAGTCTGCCGGTACACGCGTTGGAGGTCGTCGAAGAAGTCGCTGTCCTGCCGCAGCTCAATGCCCCGGACTTCTCCGCCGGCAATGATGAAGCTGTACATGTGAATGGGATACGTCGGTGTGGGTGTTAGCACGACATCGCCCGGACCGATCATCGCCAGCGACAGATGGGCCAGACCTTCCTTGGAGCCGATCGTCACAATGGCTTCCGTTTCCGGATCGAGGTCGACATCGTAATTGCGCTGGTACCATGCAGCGATGGCATGGCGCAGTTTGGTGATGCCGCGCGAGGCCGAATACCGATGGTTCTTCCCCTTCCGCGCCGCTTCGATCATCTTCTCGACGATGTGATTGGGCGTGGGCTGATCGGGATTGCCCATCCCGAAGTCGATAATGTCCTCGCCTCGATGCCGTGCTTCCAGTTTGAGGCTTTGGACCTGGGCGAAGACGTAGGGCGGCAGCCGCTTGAGCCGGTAAAAATTATCTGACAATCCCATGGCCGTCTGCTGTCGAACTCTTCAAGCCGGAAGGCAGAATCCACCCTGACGTAGCGATGGAGGCCTATTCTAATTGTGTGAACGCAGCGGAGTCAAATTATCTTGTGTTTCTGTGGGGTTCCGCGCGTGATGCACGTCGCGGACTCCTAGCGCGTCGACCTTTGACCAACGCGCGGCCCGAGCCTTGCCCCTCTCAACGGCTTTCTGTTACAACAGCGGCGTCCGCACGATCTTCGTTTACTTTCGAC
>DASTLA010000156.1:0-8328 GCA_035715525.1 Nitrospiraceae bacterium | reverse complement strand
CGGCGTCAACAGCGTTGTCACAACGGCACGCTTCAGGCTGGCTCGTGGATCGGCCTGGTCCAGTGTTTCCACGGTAATATTACCCGCGTCGAAATCTACTATAGCCCGGCTGCGATAGTTTTGAGTGTACTTCACATATTTTTTTTGTTCGGGCAATTTCACCTCTTGCTTGCCCCACTTCTTTCCTACTTCTCCGCTGAGGGCCGCCATGAGTCGTTCGAAGTCGCGTTGGATCGTGCGCAAGTCCCTCAAGAGTGCGTCCGGATCCCGCCCATAGTTTTCCACCCGCCGGCGCGCCATCTCGGCCGGGTCCTTGCTGGTGGCAACGTCGAGCACGCCCCTCGCGGTCCCGCTCCGCAGCACCCCTTCAGCATTGCCCAAAATTTTGTCGGTGGTTCCGCAGCCCGACGTGGATAGGAAAAGGCTGGCCGAGAGCGCAAAATATAGTTGCAGAGATATGCGAATTTTCATTTGCGTGATTCTACCTGTTTTACGAGGAAAGATGAAGTAAAACAATGAGATGATCGGTCTGCGCCTACGGCTGCCATCCGCGGCGAACGCCCTGGCCGCCTCATTGACGTCGTGGATCTGCGAAAGGTACCATAATGGTGTAAGGCATACGTGATTGATGCTGTCCGTCGGCGCTCGATGAAAGGCTCCTCACATGGCGCCGGCTCCCTCGGTTTCCGAGAACCCAGCAAAAGACCGATCCATACCGGAAAGCCGCAAAGGCTCTATACGCGGCTGATTCCTCGAAGAAGCATGAAAGGAAACGAGGGACATTCAATGCGGACTCAATTCGAATCAAAAAACCAGAGTGGGGCCGGAATACTCTGGAGCCTCGTCGTCCTCATTTCCATCCTGTCCTGGCCTGTACAGGGAAGCGCAGAGATGGAGCGGACGCCGACCAGCGTCGCGCGGAGTACGATGAACGAATTGCTGTACGTGTTGATTGAGCTTCGCGATCCGAGCCGCGCCACTCAGCGTACGTGGGAATTCGAACAGGCGGTTCGCCGGCATTTTCGATACGAGGCCATGGCGAAGCGATCCCTCGGGGACGCTTGGGACCGTATAGGGCGCGGTGATCGCCAGGAATATGTGCGCTTGTTCATTCATTTGTTGCGTGACGAGTTGGCGGAACGGCTGAGGGGATACGGCCCTTCCGAAGTCAAATATGTGTCTGAACAGCAAGAGGGAGGACGTGCGGAGGTCAGTCTGGGCTTGACCAGTGAGGGGTTGGAGACCTCAATAGAGTTTTCCATCTCCCGAATCTCCGGCGATTGGGCCATCGATGATCTGCGGATCGACGGCGCCAGCCTCGTCGAACGCTATCAAACGCAGTTCGCCCGGGTTCTTGAGAACGCCACCTTTGCCGATCTTATCGACCGCATGAAGCAGCGTACCTTGCTGGTAGAGGCCTTCGAAAAGGCGGGATCCTAACCAGGCTGCTTAGTCTTGAGTTTCCGGCCAACGCCTTTCACGTCAACTACCCGGTCTGTTTCACTGCCTTTTCGATGCTTCCCATTACCGCACATGTCGGGATTCCCGATGAAGAGGTCGAACTGACGGCAATGCGGGCGCAAGGCTCGGGCGGGCAGCATGTCAACAAGGTCTCGTCGGCAATTCACCTTCGGTTCGATATCCCCAGTTCTTCGCTCCCGCCCGCTTACAAGGAACGGTTGTTGGCTTTGCGCGACCACCGTATTTCGCGCGAGGGCATCGTCGTCATCAAGGCCCAGGAATCCCGTAGTCAAGAGCAGAATCGCATCATCGCTCTCCAGCGGCTGCAAGATTTGGTGCGATCGGTAAGCCTGCCCCGCAAGCTGCGTCGTCCCACTCAACCTACGAGAGGTGCTCAGCGTCGTCGCCTGGAAAGCAAGGCGAGGCGAGCGCGGATCAAGCGAACACGGGCACGTCCGGAGGATGCCGGATGACCGTCTTATTGGATTTCAGCACGGTCCTTAGGCTGGAAACCGAAAATCGACGAGACCATGCTGATGAGCCCGAATGAGCAGTTGCTGCCGGCTGGTGACGTTCAGCTTATCGAAAATGTGCGTCAGGTGGTGCCGCACTGTGGTGCAGGCGATGCACAGGCGATCGGCAATGTCCTTGTTCGAGAGTCCCTGCCCAGCCAGCATGATGATGTCGCGTTCCCGGTTCGTCAACGGACTGGCCCATGCGACGGACGCGGAGCGCCCATCGGCCGGCGGATCCGCAGCACTGGGTTTCTGTACGAGGTTGGAATTGGTGACAGTCACGGATTGCGCCGACCTCGTGCCGGTCGACACGGCATAATCAATTGATGCCACCAATACCGACGGAGGCTGGCAAGTCAACACCATCGCATCGACCTCCGACGCCAACGTTTCCCATGTGCCTTGGTTCATCGCGAAATCGCTCAGCAAGATGATTTTTGTGCGTGGGACGGAGCCCTTGATACGTCCGATGAGGCTGCGTACATCGAACTCAGCGCTTATCTCGACTACGATGACATCGGGTTTTTCTCTTGAGATGACCGTTTCGGCTTGTCGTTCGCTGCTGGCGTTTCCCACGAGCCGTAGGCGCCGGTGCGCCTCGATGACCCCCTGAAGGCCCAGTCGGACCAGATGGTTTTTCGTCACAGCGGCGATGGTTATCTCCTTGGATGTTTCGGCGGGTTGCATCATGGACAAACCTTCTTGGCCGAAACCCGACTGCAACACCCCATGAAGGGGGCGATCCTAGTTGTCGACGTCTCCGCCGAGATTGGATGAAATCCCGATATAGAAACGGCTACAACTGCATGGCACTCGGGTTTTTGAGCGCTTGCTGTTTGCAATACTGAAATGCATCCAACGTCAGCAAGTTTCCGGTCAATCGCACGGTGCCGCACGTTTGACCCATGAGAAGCGCCCATTCCGCGACATATTTGGCCAACTCGGCCGGCGGGACGCCATGGGTCTTAAAGATATTCATGGCTACGCCCGATAGCAGCACCTTCAGGTAGGAAAGCGAAGGCCCATAGCTCAAAACATATTCGTTGTGACTTGAGAACAACAATTGGAGACCTTCTTGAGCCGACATGCCGGCATGTCCGCATCGGTTGCAACGCCAGTGGCGCAGGCCGGAACGGGCGTCATTCCGGATCCGTATGTCGGGATCCATTGGTTGGCAACAGCGAACGTTCGGACATGTCATGGCAAGTCCTCCCGAAGGTTCGATGAACGACGGAGGTCGCGATGCGACGGCGGCCGGTGGCATGGTGGGAGGGGTTTTATGGAGAACCATGGGAGCTGATGATCTCCTTCTGAGCAAGCGCCTGCCGCTCGGCCTCCAGCCAGTCCTCCACGTCCCTGCCTTGCCGATACCCTCCTCGAACATAGAGCTCGTAGGCCAGCTTTTCGATGTCCGTCCTGCTCGCGGTCATCTGGGCGTCGCGAGCGCCGTTCGCGACAGGACTATCCGTCGATGTAACCTTCACCGCGTCGATGTCGATCTCGCTCTTCGGCTGGCTCCGCTTCCGCTCGCTCGTAACTGCCGTCTTGATCTTTCGTCGTGCCATCTTGCAATGTTCCCTTGTGGCGCTAGCCCAGGCGGGCGCATGGGATGCCGAACTTGGTCTGCAGCAGCTCTTCGATGTGATGAGGGGTCACGTAGGTCCGCTCCGCACGCGAACCGCCCGTGCAGAGCGTCGGCTCTCCGACGGCGTGGTCGGGCTGTCCCAGCGAAATCACAGGCGCATTCGGACAGCAGGCTTTCACCGCTTCGAGGCTGGACTGACCGCTCTGGCGGGGATGGGCATTCAGCACGATAGCGGTCGGCTGCATCTCCCGCAAATCGTGAAGCATGCTCTCCAGGTTTCGACCCAATACCGCGTGGTACCCGCTGCTGGCCAAGCAATCGGCGAGCATCAAGCCGACATGCCATTCCGGATCCACGATCATCACTCGGGTCCTGGATTTTCTGTGGGAAGAAGCAATCATGTTGTAGTTCCTTTCATCTCAGGTTGGGAGACAACCATTTTGGGAAACGTGGGCTGGCCGTCGGACAAGGCGATCATATAGTCGAAGCGCGTATGCGGCTGCAGCGAAATCTTGCGCTCCCGTGACAGCTCGTCCATTGCTGAGAAAAGTTGGTTCCAAGTACAGGACCGCATCCTCTTGGCAAGCGCCTCCAGTGAGCAGGGCCCATTCTTGGTCAATTCGTCGATGATCAGAGACTTTGCGTCACGAATCCCGGTTACAGCATTCATCATTTCCTCCCGCTCGGCTGTACAATAGGGTTCCAGGAAATACCGGCCGCCCCCCTGTTTTCTGATTCAGGGATTGTCTGCAAAATGGCGAAGTTGCATCGTGGCGGCGCCCTTTTCTGTACAGGTACGGGGGGTATTGCCGCCATCGCCTTTTCGGCAGGACGGGTGTCGCCGATCCGTTGATTTTCCCTGTCGACGTTTGTGCTACGAGAGAACTGAGGGGCCGGGTGAACGGAAACGGAAGGGGCAGCGGGAGATCTCAGCTGACCAGTCGGTTGACCAAGCGGTTTTCAATCGCGTAGTGGGTCAGCTCGGTGTTGTTCTTGAGCTGCATTTTCTCGAGGATTCTTGCCCGGTAGGTGTTTACGGTACTGATGCTCACGCACAAATCATCGGCGATCTCTTTGAGGCTTTTTCCCACCGCGATCAAACACATCACTTGATACTCCCGGTCGGACAGTTGCTCATGAAGCGGTTTTTCCAAATCCATTTCCAAATTGAGGGCCAGCAGTTCGGCGACGGAGGGGCTGACGAATTTCCCGCCCGCAACAATTTTGCGGATGGCTTGAACCAGTTCATTCGGCGCGCTGTCCTTTGACAAATACCCCGCAGCGCCGGCCTTCAATGTTCGAAGCGCGAGCTGATCTTCCGGGTAGGCGCTTAGGACGAGCACCGGCATTTTCGGATTCGATTGCTTCAGTTCCTTGAGCGCATCGAGCCCTCCCTTGCCGGGCATGCCGAGATCCAGGATTACGATGCTCCAATGGATCTTTTTGATTTTGTCCATCATCTCCTCAGCGCTCTGAGCTTCCCCGATGACGGAACAGTGAAAATGTTCGCTGAGGATTTGTTTGACGCCCTGGCGAACCACCGCGTGGTCGTCAACGACGAGAATTTTCATGTCGGTTGTCCTGTCTCCATTCTTATCGTCTGCCGAAGGACTGTTCCTCAATCAATTGTGTGCGCATTGTTCCAGCGGAATGCGAACCCGCACGATGGTGCCTTTGTCCTCGTGGCGTTGGATCACCATTTCGCCCCCCAGCAACAAGGCCCGCTCCCGCATTCCGAGAATGCCCAGGGATTTCGAACCGCTGACTTCCTCTTCGGTGATGCCTCGGCCATTGTCGGTCACCTCCAACAGGAGATGCCCGGCGTGCTCGCGCATATTGATGTCCACGTGTGTCGCATGCGCGTGACGGGCGACATTGGTCAAAATCTCCTGGAATATCCGGAAGACCCCCGTCGAGCGATCCGCGGACAACGCGACGGAACGAAGATAAATATTGAGCCGACACTGAATTCCGGTACGCGAGAGAAACTCGTGCGCCTGCCATTCGATGGCAGGAATCAGCCCGAGCTGGTCGAGCGCGGCCGGGCGCAATTCGGTCGCAATTTTTCGGACCGACTGCATGGTCTTGTCGACGAGTTTGCCGATGGATTCGGCTCGTCCTAGGAGCGTCGGATGGGACTCTGAAAGCTGATCGCGTAACAAGGCGAGCTCCAGTTTCACGCCAGTCAATTCCTGTCCCAGCTCGTCATGCACCTCACGAGCAATTCGAGTTCGTTCTTCCTCCTGAATGGACTCCAGTCGGCCGGTCAGACTTCTCAGCCGTTCCTGCGACTGTTGTAACTGTGCTTCGGCGCGCTTGCGTAAGTCATCCTCGTACGCCAGCGCCACCAGGTTCGATATGGCAATGGCAAACATCCATTCATCCTCCATCCACTTCCGGCCCGGGCCGATATGCTCATGACGAATTACGCCTTCCAACTTGCCGAACAAATAGAGCGGAATATCGAGGATCGAGCGCGCTGACTCGGCTTCGGTTTGGCCGGCGTCCATATGAGCGAGCCGCCGGTCTTGTTGCACATCGTCCACGGCGATCATCTGGGAGGTGGCCAGCGCTTGGAAGTAAGCGCGGCAGGTATCGACCGCCATCGTCATGCCTTCCGCATGGCGATTGCCGACCATCTCGTAGCGATCGACACAGCGGATCGCGCTTCGATCGTCCGTAAATCGCCAAATGCCGACCCGTTGGACCGACAACGTTCTGGCCGCCATCTCGGTGATATGGTGCAGCGCCGCCATGAGGTCGGAGCTCTGAAAGAACTTGCTTTGTGTAAGGCCGGTCAGGGCCGATTGCTGAGTGAGCAGGCGAAGGGCTCGCTGGGTTCGCTCGTGCTCCAATCGTTTCCGCGCTGTGATGTCGACGAAGGCGACGACCGCGCCGGTAAGGGCATCCTGCTCGAACACGGGAAAGGACGAGTATTCGGCGGGAAATGCGGTGCCGTCCTTCCGCCACAGGACTTCGCTGTCGACGTGACAGCCCTGCCGGTTCAAAATGACCCGGGAGATGTGACAACGCTCCCGCGGATACGGCGAGCCGTCGGGAAACGAGTGATGGATGTAGTCGTGCATGTTCTGGCCCATCAGCTCTTCGGGCTCATATCCGAGCATGTGGGCGGCCGCCTTATTGATGAACGTGCAGCGGCCTTCCAGGTCGAGTCCATAGATGCCGTCGCCGGTGGAGTCCAACAGCAAAAGCTTTTCTCTTGCCAGCTTCGCGCGCTCCTCCTCCGTTCTCTTCCGGTCGGTAATATCCGTGGTCATGCCGCAAAGGGCATAGCGTTTCCCCTGGGGCGTGAAGAGTGGAAACTTCACCACGATGCTCGTATGAAGGCCGTCGTCATGGAGGGCGCTCTCTTCGAATTCCAGGCCTCGGCCGGTTTCCAAGACCTCGCGATCGTGAGCACGGAATACGGTGGCCTGTTCCCGAGGGAAGATTTCCTCGTCGGTTTTGCCGACGACTTCGTCCGCCTTCAAGTGGAAGGTATCGGCGAATCTTTTACTCACCTGTAGATAGCGACCGGCGGTGTCCTTGAGAAAGATCATGGAAGGACTGTGGTCCATGATCGCCTTGAATCGCCCTTCGCTTTCCCGCAAGGCCGCCTCGGCGCGTTTGCGGGCACTGATATCGCGCATGATCCCGGTGATGAACAGGTTGGATTTGGTCGTCCAGGCGGCCATGCTGAATTCCAACGGAATTTCGACACCGTCCTTCCTGAGCCCGACGAGCTCCATCATGGTGGAGTCCGCGCTCAACCGACCTTGGGCCGCCACCCGTCGTACACCGCGTTGGTGCGCTTCTCGGAATCGTTCGGGCACGATGTGTGTCACCGACTTGCCCACCATTTCCTCCGCCGAATATCCGAAAATCTTCTCGGCACCGAGGTTCCAAAACGCCACGTGGCCTTGATCGTCCATCAGCACGATCGCGTCGCCTGTCGATTGGACGATTGACCGCAGCCGCTCTTCGCTTTCGAGCAACGCCTCCTCCGCGCGCTTGCGATCGGTGATGTCACGGGCCACTGCCTGAAATCCGATCACCTCGCCTTCTTCGAGCAGGATCTGCACATTTTGACCGATCCAGACGTGGCTGCCGGTCTTAGAGACCGCGATGAACTCGAAGTAGGTGCTGGGCGTGCGCCTGACGAACTGCCTTCCATAGAACCGTTCCGCCGCCTTTCGATGATCCGGATGAATCAGCTCTAGGAAGTGCCGCCCGAGCAGTTCCCCTTCGGAATACTTCATGATGCGGGTTGCAACGGGATTGATGAACGTGAATCGTCCCGTCTCATCCGTTCGGTAGATGATGTCGTTGGCCCGGGTTACCAGCAGTCGGTAGCGCGCCTGGCTCTCGACGAGCGCTTCTTCCATGCGTTTCTCGGCGGTGATGTCGCGGAAGACCGCGACGCCGCCTTTGAGCTGGCCCGATTCATCGTACAACGGTCTTGCATTGACATTGATCCAGGCCCCGTCCAGACCATTGGCTCGCCGGAGATAGACCAGACCATTGCTCACGGATTCTCCACGGATTGCTTTGGCGAGCGGCAGATCTTGCGCCGGATAGGGCGTGATCTTGTCCGGCAGAAAGAAGGCGTAATGCTCGGACCACCGGTCGACCTCGACGTTGGCGGGACCACCGCCGACGATTTTATCGGCTGCCAGGTTCCACAATTGAAATTCACCCCGTTCGTCCGCCATCACGACGCCTTCCGCCATGTTGTCGAGAACCGATTGCAGGAGATTTGTTTTCCCC
>DASTLA010000155.1:0-8330 GCA_035715525.1 Nitrospiraceae bacterium | reverse complement strand
ACAAAGTTGGATACGGCGACCGGAAAGGCCCTGGGCGATTTGTTTGATATTCAAGGGGACTTCGCACCGGTGCGAACTGGGCTAGCGCTTCCGACTCTGATGGAGCACGCGTTGGCTCGACATCCGGCGCTGCGCCGTCAGGAGAAGGTGGTGGAGCAAGCTGAGTTCACGGTCGAACAAGAGCGGGCGGCTCGCATACCAACGGTTGCCGTGATCGGTCAATACCATCGCGAAGCCGGTGACGAGTCCGTCACCGCAGGACTCAGCGTACCGCTGCCTCTCTGGTACCGACGGCAGGGTGAGATTGGGAACGCGCTGGGTGCTGTTCGAAAAGCCCAAGCGGATCGTGCTCGCATGCAGCTAGAACTGGAGCAAACCATTATTCAGTATTTTCAGGAGGTGCGGACAGCTCAAGAGCAGATGCAGGTATTTGAGCAAGGCCTGCTCTACCAGGCAAAGGAAGCCTTCGATATTGCCGAGTTCAGTTTTCGGCACGGCGTCGCCAGCTTGCTCGAGGTGATCGACGCGCAGCGCGTCTACCGACAGACGCTTCTCGAATATGCTCAGGCCCGTGCTGAGCACTCCGTCGCCTTGGCTCGATTGGAGCGGGCGGTGGGAGGTTTGCCATGAAGAAGGAAGGCGCCGTTTGGGTGACCGTGATGCTGTTTCTGACTCTGGCACAGACCGGATGTCCGCCGAGCAAGGAGGAGGAATCAAACCAGCCTGCCCCGCCTGCAGCCAAGGTCTCTCCGACAGAGGGCCTGGTGGAACTCGCCGAGGGCAGCCCCACCCTTGCTCTCCTCAAGACCGCGAAGATCGACGTCCGTCCCATCAAGACGGCGCTCAAGGCGCAGGCAGGAAAGATTCTCCCGAACGAGAACCGTTTGGCCCATCTTAGCGCACGAGTCCCAGGTCGCATCGTGGCGGTCTATGCGAACCTCGGGGATCATGTGAAAGAGGGCGACCGCTTGCTACTCCTGGATAGTCCCGCGTTCGGTGAGGCGCAATTGGAGTACCGCAAATCCAAGACTACGGTCCGAGTGACCGAAAAGGCGCTTGAACGGGCCAAAGCACTCGTCACGCGTGGCGCGATCGGTGAAGGAGAGTACCAACGGCGAGAGGCTGATTATGAGAATGCGCAGGCGGATCTTCACGAAGCAGAAGAGAAACTTCATCTCCTCGGCATGACGGAGCGCGAAATTGCAAGATTGGCTGGGAAATCGTTGCCGCATGCCGAGGTGGCTCAGGTCTTCCTTCGCGCGCCTTTTGTGGGTGACGTCATCGAACGAAATGCCACGGTCGGTGAAGTGATCGATCCGAACAAGAATCTGTTTACTGTTGCAGATCTTTCCACCCTCTGGGTACGCGCGGATTTCCCCGAGCAACAGGCAGGCCGCGTGCGAACCGGGTTAGCGGTGGAACTCAAAGTGTCAGCATACCCGGATACCGTGTTTCACGGCCTCATTACTTATGTGGGTGCGGTCATTGATCCGGCCACCCGTACGGTCATGGCCCGGGCGGATGTGGCAAATCCCGATGGTCGTTTACGCCCAGAAATGTTCGCCGAGGTCAGCGTAATCAATGACGAGCAACCTGTGTTAGCCATGCCGCGGGCCGCGTTGCAACAAGCGGGCGACCGACTGGTAGCGTTCGTAATGAAGGGACCGCGCCGATTCGAACGTCGCGTCGTCACCGTCGCGCCGGGTACAGGGGACTATGTGGAAGTGAGAGGCGGCGTGGCGGAAGCCGAGGAAGTGGTGACAGACGGGAGTTACGCGCTCAAATCCGAGTTTCTCCGCGACCTGATGCCGACAGGGGGACCGCTATGATCGAGCGGCTGATCCGGGCGGCACTTGAACAACGGCTGCTCGTGCTCATTGCAGCGGCGGGGATGATCGTTGCTGGAGTTGTGGCATTCCGTCACCTACCGATCGATGCCTTTCCCGACGTTACCCCCGTCCAAGTCCAAGTGATCACCCGTGCACCATCGCTTGCCCCTCCTGAAATCGAACGACTGGTGACCTTTCCCCTCGAGATTGAAATGACTAACTTGCCGGGGAAAGTCGAGTTGCGATCGGTATCGCGATTTGGGATCTCGGTGATCACGGTGGTCTTCGAAGATACGATCGATACCTACTTCGCCCGCCAGTTGGTATTGGAGCGACTTGTTGAGGCAAGACCCCGCCTCCCGCAGGGAGCAGAACCCACACTTGGCCCCGTCAGCACGGGACTCAGCGAAGTGTTCATGTATGTCGTGGAAGGGCCATCACAGGACCTCCGTGAGTTGCGGACGCTTCAAGACTGGGTGATTCGTCCCATGCTGCGTGCCGTGCCGGGGCTTGCGGATGTGGACACATTGGGCGGCCTAGCGAAGCAGTATGAAGTGCTCGTGGAGCCCAACCGATTGACCAGTCTCGGGTTGACGTTGCGACGAGTCCAAACCGCCTTGTTGCAGAACAACCAAAATGCCGGCGGCAGTTATATCGAGCGAGGCGGCGACAAGCTCGTTATCCATGGAAAGGGACTAGCAAGATCCGCGGCCGATTTAGAGCGAATCGTGGTCGACGCCCGAAAAGGAACGCCGATTTACCTGCGGGACGTAGCACAGGTGCGGCAAGGAAGTGCAGTGCGGCTGGGCGGCGTGACGCGCGACGGCAACGGCGAAGTCCTCGAGGGCATCGCCGTGATGCTACGGGGAGGAAACAGCCGAGAGGTCGTCATGCGTGTCAAAAAGCAAGTCGGACTCATCAACACCCTGTTGCCTTCAGGCGTGACGATCGTGCCGTTCTATGATCGGATTGAACTGGTGTCCCGGACACTCGAGACCGTGGAGCGGGCGCTCCTGGAGGGGGCCATCGTGGTTCTCCTGGTGCTGTATCTCTTTCTTCGCAATGTCCGCGGCGCCCTTGTAGTCGCCCTGACGCTGCCCTTGGCGACACTTGCCACTTTTCTCATTATGCAACAGGTCGGCCTCTCGGCAAACCTAATGTCGCTGGGTGGGCTCGCCATTTCGTTGGGGATGATCGTCGATGCGGCCATTGTGCAGGTGGAGAATGTGGAGCGCCATTTAAGTGAGCGTGCTGCCGGCCAAGCTGCTCTCGGCACTGTATCGGAACGATTACCGATCGTCCTCCGCGCGGTGCTGGAAGTGCGGCGGCCCAGCTTGTTCGGGGAATTGATCATCGCCCTGACCTTCGTGCCATTGCTCACACTCCAAGGAATCGAAGGGAAAATGTTCACTCCCCTCGCTTTGACGGTGGTGATTGTCCTGTTGAGCTCTCTTGTGCTGTCGATGACCGTCGTCCCTGTATTGGCAGTCATGCTCATGCGGAGCCGTCCAGCGAAAGCGGGAGTGCAGGCCTTAACGGTGGTCCGCAGCTTCTATCGAACCGTGCTCGAGGGCGCATTTCGAAGGACGGCTCTTGTTGTCCTGTTGACCGCCGGCGTGTTGATAGGCGGCATGGTGCTGGTGCCGTTCATCGGGCGCGAGTTCGTGCCAATCATGGACGAAGGCTCGATCGTGGTGAACTTGGTCAGGCTCCCAAGCATCAGCCTGACCGAATCACTGAAGGTGACAGGACAGATTGAGCGCCTCTTGCTAGAAATTCCTGACGTGCGATCCGTCGTGTCTCGTACGGGCGCCAACGAGTTGGGGACGGATCCAATGGGCATGGAAATGAGCGATATGTACATCTTGCTGAAGCCCGAATCGGAGCGAACGGCTCGAAGCAAGAAAGAGATCGAAGCCCAGGTGCGCCACAAGCTCGGACAAGTGCCCGGAATCGCGTACGGATTGTCTCAGCCGATCTCAATGCGCGTGGATGAGCTGGTATCCGGCGTCAGGTCGCAGGTCGCAGTCAAATTGTTCGGCGATGATCTGAATGTCTTACGGCAGAAAGGAGACGAGATCGGTCGTCTGCTTAGGCAGGTTGCAAGTATTTCCGATTTGCGCGTGGAGCAGGTTTCAGGCTTGTATTATCTGAAGGTCGACATTGACCGGGACAAAATCGCGCGGTACGGCATCAATGTGGGAGATATCACCGAAGTCATTGAAGCGGTAGGCGCCGGAATCGGCGCGGGAGAGGTGTTCGAAGGACAACGGCGCTTCCCCATCCTGGTTCGGCTTCCTGAAGAGCGCCGGGCCGACGTGGATTCTATCGCCGCCTTATGGGTCACCGCACCGGACGGGTCACGCATTCCATTGGCAGAGCTCACCGACATTCAAATCGTAGAAGGACCGGCGCAAATTAGCCGAGAGCACGCGAGCCGGCGGATCGTCATTGAGGCGAATGTCACCGGGAGGGACCTCGTCGGTGCAGTCGAGGATGCACAAGCTGCTGTTGCACACCACCTGCAACTCCCGCCCGGATACTACGTCACCTGGGGGGGCCAGTTCGAGAACCAGCACCGAGCGATGGCTCGTTTGACGATCGTCATCCCGCTTATCATCGGACTGATCTTCTTGTTGTTGTATGTCACGTTCGGCAACCTTCGGCAGACTGCACTCATTCTTCTGGCGATACCATTCTCAATGGTCGGCGGCGAGCTTGCGCTATGGCTCACGGGCCTCTATCTTTCCGTTCCGGCATCGGTCGGGTTTATCGCGCTCTTCGGGGTCGCAGTGCTCAATGGAGTCGTCAAGATTTCATATGTGAATCAGCTGCGGCAGGCTGGAATGCCCTTGGACGAGGCGGTGTTGTCGGGGATGGTCCTCCGATTACGGCCGGTCATCATGACAGCGGCGGTCGCGATGATGGCGCTGATGCCCTTGTTGCTAGCGAGCGGCCCGGGATCGGAAATCCAGCGACCTCTTGCCACCGTTGTGGTTGGCGGATTGTTCTCGTCCACAACGCTCACGCTCCTGGTCCTTCCAGTTCTCTACAGGTGGATTGAGCACAGGGTCGATGAGATGAAACGAAAGCGCGCCTAGCAGGCCGCGATCAGAATGCTTTGGGCGTTTGAGACGCCGGTTGAGGCTTCATATGAAACACCAGTCAGCAGGAAGGCTCGCCTACCAGAACAATCTTAAGCGAGTCTTGCTCATCACAGGCCTTTTCATGGTGGTGGAGGTCATCGGTGGCCTTATGACAGGCAGCCTCGCGTTGCTTGCCGACAGCGGACACATGTTGACGGATATGGGGGCACTGAGCCTCAGCCTGTTCGCAATGTGGATGGCAGGAAAACCTGCCACACCGGAAAAGACGTTCGGATACCACCGCGCAGAGATCCTGGCAGCGGTCACCAATGCCGTGGTCCTGCTATTGCTCGCCCTCTGGATCCTTTATGAAGCATACCGGCGCATGCTTCTGCCGGCACAGGTCCCTGGTGCACCGATGGTTGTCATCGGCCTACTGGGG
Organism: Nitrospiraceae bacterium; assembly: GCA_035715525.1. Taxonomy (GTDB): domain Bacteria; phylum Nitrospirota; class Nitrospiria; order Nitrospirales; family Nitrospiraceae; genus JAHBWI01. The sequence goes on along the minus strand of DASTLA010000155.1, from coordinate 2,973 downwards.
CTGGGGGTAAACCTGGTCAGCCTAAAACTGCTTGGGGCCCATGACCACGAAAGTTTGAACGTGCGCAGCGCGTATCTCGAAGTCATGGGCGACGCCATCAGTTCCATCGGCATCATCCTTGGTGGCGTATTGGTCTGGACCACCGGTTGGCCGATGATCGATCCGCTACTCAGTGCCGGGATTACGTTGTTTATCCTCTGGCGTACCTGGGCCTTGCTGTCTCAAGCCGTGCATGTCCTCATGGAAGGTGTACCAAGTCGATTGGAGGCTTCAGAGGTGGGCCGGACCATGGCGGGCGTAACCGGCGTCAAGGCGATACACGACCTGCATATTTGGACAATCAGCTCCGGTCTCGATTCGCTGAGTTCACACGTGGTGGTCAGCAGAGGCATGGATAGAGATCGTCTGCTCGAGCAGCTGAGCGACTTACTGCGGGAGCGGTTTGGGATCGCGCACGTTACGCTGCAGATCGTTGAAGAACGAGAGGATCAGGTCAGACTGACGTTGCCGAAGGGGTCCATTCGCTAGAGTAGTATGGATGGAGAATCGGCGATTCTCTGCAGTCCGCGTCGCCGGCGATGACGTCGGTGCCTGGTCAATGCAATGAGCAGGCTCGCGTCCGATCCTCTTTCTTTCTGAAATCGACGATCGCATCTGAGACATCGACCTCAGCCTCGACCCAGATCTCTGAGGCGACCGAATCCGGGTTTGCCGACATAGCAGTGATTCCGGGCTTGCGCGTCGCGTGCCTCATCAGGAACCGGCAGCCCTTCTTCGTCGGCGCGCGTCATGGGATCATAGGACTCAACCAGCCAACGCTGTTTCATCCGCTGCAGTTCTCCCCGCTGGTCCAACTCGAACAGGAGGTCGTTCAGGAACCATAAAACGTGCAAGCGCGCATCGCCCGTCACAATCGAAAAATTTTCATGGGTCAGTAACCACGGGTGGTCGTCTATCTGCACAAGTTGCCACCGCGGATGCTCATGCTGGGTGGTAAAGGCCAACACGGGCGCGCTGCCTAAGATAATATCCGGCTGGTCGTGCAGTTGTTCTGAGGCATGGAAGGCGGCCGTCAGCGTGTTGCACACGATAAACTGTTCGGACGTGAAATTAGCCTCCGCATAGGCAGCACCGCTGCTGCCATCCACGACCGCCGTTCGAAAACGTGACAAGGCACGATGGCGAACCGTTGGTTCACCACGCTTATGATCCCGCTGAAGGGCGACGGCTGCCTGAATCTGGTCTGCAATCTCGCGGGTTCGTGCGGCAACAGCAAGGCCACTGCCCTCGAAATAGGGAAGAGAGTAGGCAAAGCCGCCTCTTCCTGTTCCCGGGACGTTGGCGGGCGTGGCCGAGATGAACAGGTCGAGTTTGTCCTCATGCAGCAGCGTGAACAGATCCAAAAACGGCACGAGCCGCAATTCCATGCGAATAGATTTGCCACACCGATGGCTCAGCTGTTCTTGAATTCTCTTCACGAGTTCGATGTCGAAGCCGGTGACGCGAGGTCCGCGATCGGTATGGGCGATAGGAAAGATGAAGGGCGGATACGGCCCAGCCGCTAACCCGACGAACCAGTGGTCGCGTTCGCATAAGACGTCCTGCGATGTTTTTTCAGGGAGGACGTATTTGAAGCCGTCATAGACCAACCCGCACGCACTCACCGCGGCCAGGGCCGAGAGAGCGACAATCCTATAGCCATCGTTGCGCCTCATCAGACCGGTCTTCGACCTGGGTGGCGAACCGGCTGTATTCCAGCGAGACATCGAGTGAGACTCCCGCGGTCAACAAAAACCGAGCGCCAACTTGCCCACCATAGAAACGCCCGGGGTGATCGTTCTGCGGGCCGGGCAGCACCATACCGCCGACACCGCCCAGATACGGCACGACGCGGTGTTGAAGCGGGCCGAAAAGCACGTGGCGGATGATCTGATTGATGGGATGCCGGGATGGAAAATCCAGCACATCAATGAAGTTGTTCCAGCGCGGGTTCAGGAACACGATATGCTGAGTCACATCTTCGGTCTCGCTATGCAAATCCAGGAACCGATACACGGCGCGTACCTCGAGATCGCGATACCACAGTGCTGTGAAGCCGGTCTGAAGCTCAATGGCCCGCTCGTTCGGCGCGAACGTCTGATCACGGATGATCGCATCGAAACTCAAGGGACGAATGGGCAGCACATCGACCGGCTCCGCCCCAGCGGCGAACGGCATTGCGACTATGACAATGGACAGGGCTCGTATGACCCACGCTATTGTGAGCATCGATCTATCCGGCGGGAAGGCACTCTCACCAGACTGTCCCTCCGACAGGTCGTCCACGCGTGAGCGCCATCATGCCGCCTTCGCCAACGAAGGTGGACCATGGAACCCCCTAGTCAGAGGCGATGCAGGCTGGCTCGCGGTGACATGACCGCAATTCCGTTGCCGTCCTGTGAAGAAGGAGTGACAGCAATCGGCCACGGTGTCGTTTTTTGTGATTCGCTGCAAAGCCAACCTGGCGCGATTGACGCTACCCACCATACGGGCCAGACGAAGGCCCCGCGCCAAGCGGAACGCACGAAGAGCCGCAGTGATCTCGTTAGGACTTTACGAAGGGCACGGCTTCCGCGCTCCTACGCGCGTATGCACGGCACCTAACTGACATGCGCGCGATCGGTGCGAGAAGAATCCAAGGGTCAGGGCGACTGCCTAGAGTCTTCCTCTGGCGGCGACCAATATGAACAGGGCTTGGTCCGAATAGCCGCCGGCTCACACGAAGTGCGGTGTGGTGGTCCCAACGGGATTCGAACCCGTGTCTGAGCCTTGAGAGTCTGTTCGAAGAGATCTTACTAGCGGCTTGATGTTGCGAAGGTTTCCCCGATTTAACCTTGTGGATTCAGTGGTTAAGCAGATTCCATAGTTTCTATCGTATCGAGTGATTCGTATGGATTTTGAAAAATTTTAGCACAAATTTAGCACATTACATTT
>DASTLA010000154.1:0-4355 GCA_035715525.1 Nitrospiraceae bacterium | reverse complement strand
CCATCCTCATATGGCCCGAGCCGTTTGACCAGCGGCGAAGGGGACGGCTATTCTGTCCGCATGAACTGCAGCGGAAGGGTGTCTCGCGCACTCATCGCGCTCGTATTGGCCAGGGTGCTGTCGGCTGCCGCGTCTGGGCATGCCACCGCCGTCGACCAGCCCACCGTCGTACCGGCCGAGGACTATCCCGTCATGGATGCGGTCGTGGCGGCCAAATTCCTCACGTCTCAGACACGCATGGTCCTGGTGGAACGGCTCACCACCACGCGTCTCCAACCGGACGAAGACCGGTTGCCCAGCATGGCACTCTTCACCGAGCGCGACTTGTTCGAAGGCCGGCTGCCGGCCGACCTCATTCGCGATTTCGTGGCGAAGAATCAGCGCCCGTCCAAATTCGAAGCCCGCTTCTCGTTCGGTGTTCGGTATCGCTTTGTGGCGGGGGACGGGACCGCGGAAAGCGAGGCAAGTCTTCCGTTGCTGCCCGTGCGGCGGCAGTCGGTTGATGAGCCTAGGAACGTGGACACCATCGATCGGCTCGCCTTTTCGCGGGTGGGATTCACGATCAAGGCGGATCAGGCGTTGGTATATGTCTCCAACGAGCGGCCGGACGCGACCGGTGCGGGATTCCTGATTTGGTCGGTTCGCCGCAACAGCCGATGGGAGGTGTACGACACGGATGTCATCTGGGTCTCGCATCCGGACGACGCAAGCGGGGCACGGTAGGTTGCGGTGCAGCGGCGCGGACGGTAGCATAGAGAAAGAGGTCAGCATGGCCATCATCCGAAAAACTTTTTCCGTTCCACCGCTCGGCTGCAATTGTTCCATTATCGGCGACCCCGCTACGAAACAGGCGATCGTCGTCGATCCCGGCGGAGCACCGGAGCGGATCTTGCAGGAAGTACGCACGCTGGGTTTGACGGTCGTGAATATCCTGCACACGCACGCGCACTTCGATCATTTTCTCGCAGCCGGTGCGATGAAGGCGGCGACGGGAGCCGCCTTATGCCTGCATCCCGACGACCGACCGCTCTGGGATATCCTGGAAACGCAATGCCGGCTCTTCGGCGTGCCTTATGTGCCCGCCCCCCCGCCGGACTACTGGTTGTCCGACGATGAGCGCGTCAAGATCGGGACTCTGGAGGCGACAGCCTTCCACACGCCCGGGCATACCCCGGGATCGATGTGCTTTTATCTTCCGGCCGTGAGCCTGATTCTGTCGGGCGACACACTGTTTCGAGGAGGCATCGGCCGTACCGACCTGTGGGGCGGCGATTTCGAGGCCATCGAATGCTCGATCAGAGAGCGCTTGTATAGTCTGGACGAGGAGACGACGGTCGTGACCGGACATGGTCCGGAAACGGCGATCGGACTGGAACGAGAGAACAACCCGTTTGTGCGGGCATGATGGACTGATCACGAGCAAGCGGAGCAGCTCCATCGTCCCGTGATCGGAGGTGGCAATGAGAGTGGCAATGCGAACATGGTCATTGATTTCGCTCCTGCTCTTTCTGCTGGTGTCCAAAGCCGACTTGCCGGCAGGGGCCGCCGAGACCGACGGGGCCTCCAAAGTAGCCATCAACGACGTCCAGGTTCGGCTATCCGACCATGGGCCTGTGGTATTGCTTCAGGCGGAAGGAAAAATCATCCCCATCTTTGTGGACCATACCGTGGCCGGCTCGATCCAGGCCGCCCTGAGCGGACAATCCATGCCGCGGCCTTTGTCACATGATCTCATGCGCACGATTCTGGAAAGCTTCGGCGGGCGCGTGGTGAAAACCGTGATCACGCTGAAGGGGGGAACCTACTACGGGGCACTGACGATCGTGCTGCAAGGCACCGAAAAAGTTTTCGACAGCCGATCCTCCGATTCGATTGCACTGGCGGTTCATTTCAAGGCACCGATCCTCGTGAGCCGAGATCTCTTGAACTCGGCCGGACGAGGACTGCAGGAGCCGCCGACCCAGTCGCTGTAGCGGACGTCCGGGCTCGTTGAGACGCAGAGATCGCCGTGCCGATCGGTCTCGTCGGGAAAGCATCCATTGCTCGCCTTTTGGCCGCTCCTGCCCTACTCTAGACTCATCTATTATTAACCATCGATCCTGCGAGTGCGTCCCCATGATTGGAAACAAGCGCAAGCATGAACGCGTGCGGGTTCAATTCCGCACTCATTTTTCGATGAAGGGCAAAATGATCGCCGGAGACGGCGAACTTTCGGACCTCTCTCCCGGTGGATGCCGGGTGAAGAGCGCGGCTTCGGTGGAGGCCGGAGCCGAGCTGGAGCTGTGTATCTTTCCGGGCGATGAATCGAATCCCATCTTGATCGATGCAGCGGTGATCCGCTGGGTCAAGCCGAATGAATTCGGACTCTCCTTCACACGCGTCCGTCCGCCCGTCTTGCGACGCGTGACCGATGTGTGGCGTAAACTCGCGACCACCTGAATAAACGCAACAGACGGGGCTCGCGCCGTTCGATGGCCAGGCGCGGCACCAAGCCGATGGCTTCTGAATGGATTTTCGCAGGCGTCAGATCTTCATCGCCTCGCGCACTTCCACCATGGTGCGGGAAGTGACGGCGACGGCACGTTGCCTGCCGTCTTCGATGATGTCGTCCAGTTGAGCGGGATTCTTGGTCAGCTCCGCGCGTGCCTCCCAGATCGGCGCCAGTCGTTCGACCATGCGGTCGGCGACCAGTTTCTTGCAGTCGATGCAACCGATCGCGGCGGTGCGGCACTCGCGGTTCACCTGATCGATGATCGGCAGCGGGGAGAAGATCTTATGGAAATCGTAGACCGGGCAGACGTCCGGATTGCCGGGATCGTTACGGCGCACGCGGGCGGGATCGGTAATCATCGTCTTGAGCTTTTGCCGGACGACCGGCTCGGCATCGGAGAGATTGATCGTATTACCGTAGCTTTTGCTCATCTTCCGTCCGTCGGTTCCCAAGACCTTGGGGAACTTGGTCAGATGCTCCTGCGGCTCTGGGAACACGCGCCGATACAGATCGTTGAACCGTCTCGCCAACTCTCGCGTCAGCTCCAAATGCGGTAGCTGGTCTTTACCCACGGGCACAAAGTCGGGCTTGTAGATCAAAATGTCGGCCGCCTGTAAAACCGGATAACCCAGAAATCCATACGTGCTCAAATCCCGCTCTTTGATCTCCTGCTGCTTTTCCTTATAAGTCGGATTCCGCTCTAGCCAGGAAACCGGAATGATCATGGAAAGCAGGAGATGGAGGACGGCGTGGTCGGGCACATGCGATTGTACGAAGACGGTGGAGCGTTTGGGATCGATGCCGACCGCGAGCCAGTCGATGAGGAGTTCACGCACGAATTCGCGGATGCGGCTCGTGTCGGCGTAGTTGGTGGACAGCGCATGCCAGTCGGCCACAAAGAAGAAGCACTCGTATTGCTCCTGCAACGTCTTCCAATTGTCGAGGGCGCCCAGCCAGTTGCCGAGATGGAGCAATCCGCTCGGCTGCATGCCGCTGAGCACCCGCTTGCGCCCCGTGGTCATCATCACGCTCCTAGTCGACCTGCACGAACTTGCCCTGTTTGACCTGTATCAGAAACACCGGTCGATTCAATGTGCCTTCCGCACTGAAACCGCTTGGCCCGCCCAATGTGGGCAAATCATGCTGCGTCAAGAAATAATCTCGGACCGCCTCCCCGGACGTGGCGCCTTTGCGAATGGCGTCGACGATCAATCGGGCCGCATCGTAACCTTGCGCGGCGAAGAGCGTCGGTACGGCCTGATAGCGTTTACGGTACCGTTCCACGAAATCCTGCACGGACGGCAGTGTGCTGTCAATAAAGAACCCGTCGACGAAAATGCTGCCCTCGATGCTGCGATCGGCCACCCGCGCGAAATCCGGCGTGTTCCAACCGTTTGCGCCGAGCAGCGGCACCGTCATGTCGTGAAAGGCCAACTGCGCCGCCAGCAGGCCGACATCTAGCGACCGGCCCGGGATGTAGATCGCGTCAAAACCCGGCGAGTAGAGGATCCGTTTGCCTTTTTTGCCGGTCGCTTTCGTCAAGGATTTGGCCGGGTCTTCTTCGATTGGCACCTCGACGCCGTATTTCTTCAAGTCTTCGGCTTTCAACTGCCCGATGGGGCTTCGGAAATCGGTCTCGCCCTCTTTGTAGGCGATGCTCGCGATGATTTCTCCCTCTTGATGAACGACGTGCTGCGCAAAGAGCCGTGCCAATTCACGACCGTATACCGTATCGGGATAGAGGATGGCCAACCGTTTATAGTGTTGATCCCGAATGGCATAGTCGGCGATGCGTTTCGCCTGATGCCCATAAGTCAGTGCCGTGCTGAAGACGTAGTTGCCGAGCCTTCGCACGTTGCCGGTT
>DASTLA010000153.1:0-5488 GCA_035715525.1 Nitrospiraceae bacterium | reverse complement strand
AGCTTGCTCCACGGAGCGGTCAGCCGCAGCATATTTCAGTCGATGTTTCCGAGATGGCCTCGTGAGGAAGTCCCCGTCACGCATGTCACCAATGGGGTCCACGTCCCCACCTGGGATTCCCGAGAGGCAGATGCACTGTGGACACGCGCCTGCGGTAAAGGTCGTTGGCTGGGCGGCCTCGATGAGGTCTCGGGCTCCATCGAGCGCCTCAATCTCGAAGACTTGTGGCGGTTACGCAACGCCCAGCGCGCTCGGCTCGTCCGCTATGCCCGCCGGCGATTGCTGCGCCAGATGCAGGAGCGGGGGGCTGCGGCGCAGGATCTTCGCGCAGCATCGCACGTGCTGGATCCGAACGCCCTCACGCTAGGCTTCGCGCGCCGTTTCGCGGAGTACAAACGCCCGAACTTGTTGCTACAGGATCCGGATCGGTTGGCCAGCTTGTTGTCGCGGCCGGACCGGCAGGTCCAGCTCATTGTCGCCGGGAAAGCACATCCTCATGATGAACGGGGCAAACGCTTGATCCATGAAATGACTCGGTTCGCGGCACGGTCGGATGTGTGGGACCGCGTTGTCTTCTTGGAGGACTACGACATCATGCTGGCGCAGTACCTCGTGGCCGGCATCGACGTGTGGCTCAATACTCCCCGAAGGCCCTGGGAGGCCTGTGGGACCAGCGGCATGAAAGTGCTCGTGAACGGCGGGCTGAACTGCTCGGAGCTGGATGGCTGGTGGGCCGAAGCCTATGCGCCGGATGTCGGATGGCCGATCGGCGACGGCCAGGAGCATCTCGCGCCGGAATACGACGCGGTAGAGGCCGTCGCGTTGTACGGCGTATTGGAGCAAGACATCATTCCGAAGTTTTACGACCGCGATCCTGCCGGCATCCCGCATGAATGGCTGAAGCGCGTGCGTGCGAGCATGGCGCGTCTGACGCCGCGGTTCAGCAGCAATCGCATGGTACGCGAGTACGTCGAACGGGTCTATCGGCCCGCAACCGAGTCCTTGCGCCGCCGGGTCGACAACGGATCTCAACTCGCTGCCGAATTGGCAGCCTGGCATAGCGAAGTGCAGGAGGGCTGGGACCAGGTACGATTCGGCCCACTGTACGTCACCGGCACAGATGCTCACTGGCACTTCGAGGTGCAGGTCTACCTCGGACCGATTCGTCCGGAGTCCGTGCAGGTGGAGTTGTATGCCGATCCCTTGCAGGCAGGTGAAACGCCCACACGCGTCGTCATGCAAAGGAAAGCAGCCATCGCCGGAGCGCAGAACGGTCATCTCTTCATCGGCGATTGCCCATCCTCCCGTCCCGCTCACCACTATACGCCGCGCATCCTACCGTTCCATCCCGACGCCCATATACCGCTGGAAGCGCCGCTGATCCTCTGGAAGCAGTGAATGACGATCGGACTTGCGCTCTTTCGATGCACGTCCAGACCGTGACTTTTTCCTGAGTCGAGATCTTGGCACTGCACTTGCTCATTCCCGCGCGCAGGCATCGAATATCGTCGACATGCCGACGTATCGTATGAAATGAATCCCGCTCAGGCATCGCCTCCGTGCCATTGTGGCACTGCTGTGACATTGTGACACGGCAACGTGCGCAGGCCGACAGCCGGATCAAGACATTCGAGTCATCGGTAGAACCGCTCATGACTATGATGCACATGTCCGGTAACAGGACCCAACCGGTCGATGAGGGAGACGAACGGAGGATTCTGCTGGTGGAGGACAGTCCCGAAGAGGCCGAGCTGTTTTGCCAAGCCCTGACGATCGCCTGGGATACCGTCGCCTCTCAGCACGGCTTGTCGCGCCCGACTGTGACGCTTCGGCGCCAGGCGGCGGACGCCGCCGAGTTCCGGACGACCCGATCGATGACCGAATCTTCTCTCCTGCCCACGTTGATCGTGCTCGATTTCGATCTGCCGGGAGAAACCAGCTTGCCGTTTCTGAAACGGCTGCGTGGAGACCTGCATCTGAACAGGGTGCCCGTCGTGGTAATGGGCTGGTCCGAAGACGACCGTCTCGCTCACCCGCTCCCCGCACTCGGCGTGGCTGACTACCTCGTCAAACCCCTCCGCTTCGCGGAATTGATCGAGCTTGCGAATGGGCTCTGCTGGAAGTTCCTTCTTCCTACTGCTTGTCCGCGACTTCGCCAGGAACGGCCTTAGCGAAAGACGATTTCCTGAATGGTTCGTGCATCGCTGAAGAATCCCTTCGCAGTCGCGGCGATCAGCCTCATCGTCGTCATTCTGGGGGTCGTCTCGTACCGGAACATGGTCGTGGACATCTTCCCGGAAATCAATTTGCCCGTCGTGGCGGTCGCGACCTTCTACAAGGGCATGGGCCCCTCCGAAGTCGAGGGGGCGATCACCCTCCGCCTGGAACAGGCCTTCCTACAAGCTTCCTATATCGAACATATCGAATCGCGCTCGCTCCCCGGCGTGAGTCTCATCAAGATATATTTTCAACCCTCTTATGACGTCAATGCGGCGGTGGCCGAGATTACGAGCCTGACCTATTCGAATCTGCGTTACCTCCCCCAGGGCATCTTTCCCCCCGTCATCATCAAGTTCGGCGCTGCGAGTCTGCCGATCGCCGTGCAGACCACCAGTAGCGAGACGATGAGCGAAAAGGACGTCCGTGACATCGCGTACTTCAACGTGCGGCCGCAGTTCGGGAGCGTCCCGGGAATCATGTACCCGACGACCTTCGGAGGCACGGTCCGCCAGATTACCGTGTTTTTGGATCCAGAACGGATGCTGGCCCGCGGCGTCTCGACGCATGACATCGTGAACTCCGTCAATGCCCAAAGCGTCCTGCTGCCTGCCGGAGACGTGAAGATCGGCGACTTCGACTACAACGTGTACACCAACAGCATGATCAAGATCGTCGACCAAATGAACGATATCCCCCTCAAATTGGTGAACGGGGTTCCTGTCTTTCTCCATGACGTTGGAACAGCCGTCGATTCGACCATGATCCAAACCAACGTGGTGCGAATCAACGGCCATCGGGCCGTCTATCTTCCGATCATGAAACAGGCCGGCGCGAACACGCTGAAGGTCATCGACGGGATCAAGGAGGCATTGCCGAAACTCGTCGGCATTCCCAAGGAAATCGTGGTCAAGCTGCTGTTCGATCAATCCCTGTACATCCGGCAATCGATCCACACGCTCGAGCACGAAGGATTGCTGGGAGGAGGCTTGGCCTGCCTGATGGTCTTGCTGTTTCTGGGAAGCCTCCGGTACACGCTGATTATCGCGCTGGCCATCCCGCTGTCGGTGACGGCGGCGTTCATCGGCCTGTACTTTACCGGCCATACGATCAATATCATGACGCTGGGAGGGCTGGCTCTGGCCGTCGGCCGATTGGTGGATGACGCGATCGTCGTCGTCGAGAATACGCACCGGCATATGGAGATGGGCAAGACGGCCAAGCAAGCCGCTGGAGACGCGGTCACGGAAGTCGCGATGCCCATGCTGGTGATTACGATCACCGTCTTTCTCGTGTTCCTGCCCATTGCGTTTTTCACCGGTATCATCAAATTCCTCTTCGTCCCGCTCGCACTCACGGTTGCCTACGCCATGATGGCGTCCTATCTCGTGGCGCTGACGGTCGCTCCGGTGACGATCGCCTGGCTCTTCCGAAAGGGACACGGCGCTCATGGTGACGCCACACCGCCGCAGCATGGCCTCGTCGCATGGTGGAACCGTCTCAATCTGTTCGACCCCTTCGTGGAGCGATACGTGTCCGTGCTGCGCTGGTGCCTGGATCACAAGGCGCTGGTCGTCATCGTGGTGGCGCTCACTTTCGGCGGTTCGGTGCTGATGGCTCCGAGGATGGCGACCGAGTTTTTTCCCAAGGTCGACGCAGGATCGTTCATCTTGAACGTGTCGGCTCCCGAAGGGACACGCATCGAAAAAACTGAAGCGATCATTGCGAAAACCGAAGAACTGATCAGGAAGGAAATTCCGGAGGCGGAGTTGGACCAGATCGTCTCGAATGTCGGCCTCCCGCAGGGCTGGATGGTGTTGTACTCGCCGGTCAACGGCCCGCACCAGGCCTTTATCCTCGTCACCCTCGTCCGAGACCATACCACCCGCACACAGGACATCGTCACCCGATTGCGTGAGACACTCTATCGCGAATTGCCCGGCCTTAAATTTTCCTTTCAAACAGGAGGGATCGTCAGCGACGTGATCAATTTTGGCTTGCCCGCGCCGATCGACATCAAAGTAAGCGGCATCAACACGGCGGAAATCAATGACGTCGCCAATCGTATCAGAGACGTGGCGGCACGGGTGCCGGGCACGGCGGATGTCCAGGTCCGCCAGGGGATGGATTATCCGGAAATCCACTTGGACATCAATCGGGCGAAAGCCTCCTACGTGGGGCTCAATGAACAACAGATCGTCACGGACCTCATCACGGGCCTCGTCTCGAATGTCAGCCTCAATCCCGGTTACTGGATCGACCCCCGGACCAATAATGCCTATTTCGTGGTGACGCAGTTTCCCGAGCAGTTGCTCGTGGAGTTCGAAGACTTTCTGAACATGCCCTTGATCGGGACCCCGGTCGAGCAGCCGGCAACGGCGAGTATCGGGGGAGCGGGTCTCAAAGGCACGTCCTTGATCCTCGGGCAGACTCCGTTTCCTCAGCAGCCTCGCCTGCCGGGGGCTGGAACCGACGGCGCCAGAACACCGGTGCTCCTGCGAGACCTCGTGGACGTCGTGCGCAAGGTCGGACCCGAAACCTTGGACCACTACAACTTGCTGAGAACCATGGACGTGCTGGTCAGCGTGAACGGCAACGACCTCGGGCATGTCGCGGCACAGATCCGCGGCGAACTGGCGAAACTGAATCTGCCCCAGGACGTGCGAGTGGCCTTCATGGGTGAGTTCGAGAGCATGCGCGGTGCGCTCGCCAGCTTCGCCGGCACCTTGCCTCTCGCCATGGTCTTTATTTATCTCGTGATGGTCGGCCTCTTCCGGTCATGGCTCGATCCGCTCGTGATCATGTTTGCCGTGCCGCTCGGATTCATCGGCGTGATCTGGATGCTGTTGTTGACAGATACGTCGGTCAACGTCGAATCCCTGATCGGCACGCTGATGATGATCGGAATCGTCGTGTCGAACAGCGTGCTCCTCGTCGATTTCGCCAACAATCGATTGCGTGAGGGCATGCCGCTCGAGAACGCGGTCATCGAAGCGGGGCGGCTCCGCATTCGTCCGATTCTCATGACATCGCTGGCAACCGTGCTCGGATTGGCACCGATGGCCCTGGGCATCGGCGAAGGCAGTGAGGCCAATATGCCGTTGGCTCGTGCGGTGATCGGAGGGTTGACGGTGTCCACCTTCATGACGCTCTTGTTCATTCCGGTGCTTCATGCGATCGCCCGGCGGCGGTCCGCCTCGGGTTTGGCTCAGACCGAAGAGGAGGTCCACTGATTGGAGACGCCATGCCGCTGCCATTCACCCTCGACGAA
>DASTLA010000152.1:0-14115 GCA_035715525.1 Nitrospiraceae bacterium | reverse complement strand
AAGACGACCAGAATGACCAGGCCGACTGAAATGGCCAAGGTCCGTTCCACATCGTGCAGCGACGCGCGAATGACAGGAGTTCGATCGACCACGACCGACAGCGTCATGCTGCCGGGTATGGAGGCTTCGAGCTGGGGAAGCAAGGCCTTGAGGCGGTCGACGGTTTCGATGATGTTCGCGCCCGGTTGACGGCTGATGATGATGAGCACGGCCGGGATGCCGTTGGCCGACCCGGTGGTTCTGACGTCTTCGACCGATTGCTCTACGGTGGCCACGTCCGACAGCGTCACGGCTCTGCCCTGCCGATAGGTAATGAGCAGCGGCAGGTAATCGTCCGCCTCGCGGAGCTGGTCGTTGGTGCGTATTTCCCATGTGCGAGATCCGTCGGATAGTTGTCCCTTCGGGCGGTTCACGTTGGTGCTGGCCAGCATGTGCCTGACGTCTCCCAGCCCGATGCCATATTTATTGAGCGCCGTAGGGTTGAGGTCGACGCGGATCGCCGGCAGCGATCCGCCGCCCACGTACACCTGGCCGACCCCTTCCACCTGCGCCAACTTCTGCTGCAGGACGCTCGAGGCCACGTCGTACATTTGGCCGCGACTCACGATGTCGGAGGTCAGCGATAGGATCAGAATCGGCGCATCGGCCGGATTGATCTTGCGATAGTAGGGGTTGTTAGGCAGGTTGGCCGGCAGGTCTCCACGCGCCGCGGCGATGGCGCCCTGCACATCTCGGGCGGCTCCGTCGATGTCGCGGCTGAGCTCGAACTGCAGCGTGATGCTGGTCGAGCCGAGCGTGCTGGTGGACGTCATCTCGGTCACGCCGGCGATGCGCGAAAATTGATGTTCGAGCGGGGCGGCAACCGAACTCGCCATCGTCTCCGGGCTGGCGCCAGGAAGCGAGGCCCCTACGCTGATCGTCGGGAACTCGACTTGGGGCAGGGCTGCGATGGGGAGAAAACGAAAAGCGACGATGCCGACCAGCGTGGCACCGACGGTCAGCAGCGTGGTGGCGACGGGACGTCGGATGCAGATTTCCGCGAGGTTCATGTCGTCTCCGCAGGCCAGGGTTCTCCATGGAGCGCAGATGCCGGCCTGGACTGGAGGCGACGTGCCAATCGATCGAAAGCCAGATAGACCACCGGGGTCGTATAGAGCGTCAGGACCTGGCTCACGATCAGGCCTCCGACGATCGCAATGCCGAGCGGATGGCGGAGTTCGGATCCGACTCCCGATCCGATGGCCAGCGGTAACGCGCCGAGCAGGGCCGCCATCGTCGTCATCATGATCGGACGAAAGCGGAGCAGTGAAGCCTCGTAGATCGCCTGCACCGGCGGCTTCCCTTCGTTGCGCTCCGCATCGAGCGCGAAATCGATCATCATGATCGCATTCTTCTTGACGATTCCGATCAGCAGGATGATCCCGATCAGCGCAATCACGCTGAAGTCGATGCGAAACAGCATGAGCGCCAGCAAGGCGCCCACGCCGGCGGAGGGTAAGGTCGACAGAATCGTCAGCGGATGAATATAGCTCTCGTACAAGATGCCTAGCACGATGTAGACCGTGACCAGGGCTGCGATGATCAACCAGGTCGCATTAGTCAGCGACGACTGGAACGCGTGAGCCGACCCTTGAAACCTTCCCCGGATGCTTGCCGGCAAGCCGATGGCGGAGGCAGTCCGTTCGATGGCCGCAACGGCTTCTCCCAGGGAGCCCCCCGGCGCGAGATTGAACGAGAGCGTGACCACGGGAAATTGGCCCTGGCGGTTGATCGCCAGCGGCGTGGTCGTCTCCGAGAATCGGGTGAACACGTTCAATGGGACCTGTCCGCCGTTGGCGGCCCGAATATCCAGGAACTGGAGCGCCTGCGGTCCGCTCTGAAATTCGGGCATCACCTCCAGGACGACACGGTACTGATTAAGTTGCGTGAACATGGTCGAGACCTGCCGCTGCCCGAACGCGTCGTACAGGGTGTCCACGATGAGCTGCGGCGTGATGCCCAGGCGCGACGCGGTACTGCGGTCGATAGTCAACAGGGCCGCCAAACCCTGGTCCTGCTGATCGCTTCCGACATCCCGCAGCACGGGGAGGGTTTGGAGCGCCTCGAGCAACTTGGGAGCCCAGCGCCGCAATTCGTCAGGATCTGCATCTTCGAGCGTGTATTGGTATTGGGTGCGGCTGACGCGGTCTTCCACGGTTAGGTCCTGCATCGGTTGAAGGTAGAGCGTCATGCCCTGCACATCGGCCACCCTGGCCTGCAGGCGAGGAATCAACTCGGCGGCGCTGATCCGCCGTTCCGCGAACGGCTTGAGATTGATCTGGAGTCTTCCGCTGTTGAGCGTCGTATTGATGCCATCCACGCCGATGAACGAGGAGAGGCTCGCGACGGCGGGATCGGCCAGGAGGGCGGTGGCCAAGGCCTGCTGGCGCTCCGCCATGGCGTTGAAGGAGATCGATTGAGGGCCCTCCGAGATGCCCAAGATGACTCCGGTATCCTGCACGGGGAAGAATCCCTTGGGAATGACGACGTACAAGACGATCGTGAGCGCGATAGTGCCGACGGCTACCGCCAGCGTGACCGGCTGATGTGTCAGCACCCAGCGTAGCGTGCGGCCGTAGGCCGCGATGGTGCGATCGAACAGCCGCTGGGACGACCGATAGAACCACCCCTGCTGGTCGTCCGGCCTGTGGCGCAGCAACCTCGCGCACATCATGGGCGTCAACGTCAGCGAGACCACCGCGGAAATGACGATGGTGACGCTCAGCGTGACCGCAAACTCACGGAACAGCCGTCCCACCACGTCTCCCATGAACAGGAGCGGAATCAAGACGGCGATCAAGGAAATGGAGAGCGACAGAATGGTAAAGGCGATCTGTTTCGACCCCGTGAGCGCCGCCTGCAGCGGAGACTCGCCTCGCTCGATGTAGCGGGAGATATTTTCGATCATGACGATCGCGTCGTCGACCACGAAGCCGGTCGAGATGGTCAGCGCCATCAAAGTGAGATTGTTCAGACTGAATCCCATGAGATACATGGCGCCGAACGTGCCGATGAGGGACAGCGGCACAGCCGCCGCCGGGATGACGGTGGCGGGCAGCGTCCGAAGAAACAAAAAGATCACCATGATCACGAGCGCTACTGCGAGGACGAGCTCGACCTGGACGTCCCGGACGGACGCACGGATGGAGACAGTGCGATCGGTAAGGACCGTGACTTCCACCGACGACGGCAGCGTGCTCTGAAGTTGAGGCAGCAGCTTCTTGACACGGTCGGCTACTTCGATGACATTCGCCCCTGGTTGGCGCTGGATGTTCACCAGTACCGCCGGTGCATCGTTGATCCAGGCCGCCTGTCTTAGATTCTCCACGTCATCTGCGACCTCCGCGACGTCCGAAAGGTGAACCGGCGCCCCGTTGCGATAAGCTACGATGAGCGGCTGATAATCCCGGCTGGAGAGCAGCTGGTCGGTCGCATTGATAATGGACGCTCGGCGAGGCCCGTCGAAAGCTCCCTTCGCTTGGTTGACGTTGGCGGCTGCCACAGCCATGCGCAAATCTTCCAACGTGAGGCCGTAGGCGGACAATGCCCTTGGATTAGCCCTGATGCGGACGGCCGGTCGCTGGCCTCCGCTCAGGCTGACGAGCCCGACACCCGCCAGCTGCGAGATCTTTTGCGCAAATCTTGTCTCGGCCAGGTCCTGGACCTGAGACAAGGGGAGTGTCGCAGAGGTCAATGCGAGGGTGAGGATCGGCGCGTCAGCGGGATTGACCTTGTTATAGATGGGAGGGTTCGGAAGATCGCGAGGCAGGAAGGTGGAAGCGGCGTTGATCGCGGCTTGCACTTGCTGCTCCGCCACATCGAGACTCACGTCGAGACTGAACTGCAAGGTGACCACCGAACAGCCCCCGGAACTCGTGGACGTCATCTGATTCAACCCCGGCATCTGTCCGAACTGGCGCTCCAAGGGGGCCGTCACCGAGGAAGCCATCACGTCCGGGCTCGCTCCGGGATAGAACGTGACGACTTGAATCGTGGGATAGTCGATCTGCGGGAGCGCCGAGACCGCGAGCTGCCGATAGGCCAGCAAGCCGGCCAGGAGAATGGCGACCATGGTGAGCGCGGTCGCCACCGGCCGCATGATGAAGAGACGGGAGGGATTCACGACTGCGTTCCCCGCTGGGATTTCTCGACGGCCGGGGCGGGCCGGTCGGATTGAGGCGCAGCCTGGTCGCGCTCGTCCCGGATGTCGACTTTGCTGCCCTCTCGGAGTTTTTCGGTCCCGTCGACGACGACCTGCTCGCTCGGTGAAAGTCCGGACACGATGGACGTATCTTCCCCTTGGGTGGCGCCGACGACGACCGGTCTGACGGTGACCGTGCGATCCTCCTTGACCAGATAGACGAACGTGCCCTTGGATCCTCGCTGTACCGCGGCGGAGGGCACGAGCGTCGCGCCGTGCTTGACCTCCAGCAGGAGGCGCGCATTGACGAACTGGTTCGGGAACAGCGCGCCGTCGTCGTTGGGAAACAGGGCTTTGAGCCGCACGGTGCCCGTGCTGGGATCGATCTGGTTATCGACCGTCAACAAGGTACCCGTGGCGAGCTTGTGTTTCTGTTCACGATCGTAGGCATCGACCTTTAGCTGCTCGCCGGCCCGCAGCCGTTCCATTACGACTGGGAGGTTGTCCTCGGGGATCGTAAACACCACGCTGATAGGGGTAAGCTGCGTGATCACGAGCAGTCCGTTGCTGTCGTTTGCCCGCACCATATTCCCTTGATCGACCAGGCGGAGGCCGACGCGGCCGCTGATCGGGGCGGTGATGCGGCTATAGGCGAGCTGCAGCTTGGCATTGTCGATTTGGCCTTGGTCGGCCTTGACGACTCCCTCCATCTGCCGGACCATGGCTTCTTGGGTATCCAGTTGCTGCTTCGGCACGAAGCCCTGCTGATAGAGTCCCTTGTATCGCTCGAGATCGAGCTGAGCATTCTTGAGCTGCGCTTGGTCGCGTGCCATCTGGCCTTCCGCCTGGATCAGCTGGACTTCGAAGGGCCGGGGATCGATCTGCGCCAAGAGGTCCCCGCTCTGAACGAGCTGCCCTTCCTGAAACAGGATTTTCATCAGTTGTCCATCCACCCGGCTTTTCACATTCACGGTATTGATGGGAACGACCGACCCAAGCCCATTGAGATAGATCCCGATGTCGCCCGTTCTGGCGGGCGCCGTCACTACCGGCAGCGGCCTCGGTCCGCCCGGCGCGGGACTGGCGCTCGACGGAGCTTCGCCGGATTTGGCGAGCATGGCGTAGCCCGCCAGGGCAAGAAGACAAGCGACGGACAGCCCAAGCAGCCATCGTTTGACCGTTGTTGCAAAACTTGGAGAGTCAGCCATGATATCCTTCTATCCCTTCGTCCACGGGAGCACTATTTCGCGAGCCCAGCTTTTTGGGCAGCGAGGAAATCTCTGGATGCCTGCCAGCGCTGCTGCAATTCCGCATACATTGTATCCAACTGCTGTCGTTGTGCGGGGGACAGTTGCATTTTAATTTCCCCCATGCCTTGCGCGAGAATCTGTTCGACCTCGGCTTGATGAGCGAAGCGCAATTCCAGGATTGCCACGTGCGCGCGCGTCACGATGGCTTCGATGTCCCGCTGCTGTTGCGGCGAGAGCGAAAGCTCTTGGTTCAGACGGTTCATGATCCGTTCCTGTCTCGCCGCAGGACCCTGGTCGGCCCGAGGCGGCCGTTCGGTTTCGGCATAGAGTGACATGCCGAGCATTCCGGTGACGACCCCCGCGCCGAATAGGATCAGCAGGCCTGCCCAAAGTTTGGGTCGTGACATGAGACGTTCCTCCTCAGGAGCGTGAAAAGGCCGCTCGTTTGCTCTCGCGAACCGGCCAGTTCATCCATCCTGGTCTTCATTCTCCAAAGAGCGGAGCCGAATCGAACTCCTCCGCCAACAGACCCGCACGTTCGAGCGGCGACCGGTGAAGGACGCCGACCACGAGCATCGTGGCCACCAGTACGACGGCGGCGGCTATGGTGGCGGTTCTCCAGACCAATTCATCGAGCATGTTGGCCGTTGCGCGACCGTCCGTTTCCACGGCCGTTCGTCGGATGATCCGCATCGTTCTATCGACGACGTCGAGCTGGGTGGTCCGTTCATCGGTGAGCCGATGAGCCTCCGCCAGAGCCCGCTCGAGCTTGCAAAATGAGTCTTCCCTGCCTGCGCTCATAGGTGTCCTCTAGAGTGTGTGGTCAATAGGCTCCGAAGCGCCCGGCGAGCCCGATGGGCCCGCACCTTCACGTTGACGAGACTCCATCCCAACAATGAGGCCGCCTCCCGCGCCGATCGACCTTCGAGATGGACCAACGTCAGCACTGCCCGGTTTTCGGGAGATAATCGGTTGAGCGCCCATTGCAGTACCTCCGTCGCCTCTCGCCTTCGCACGAGATCATGGAAGGCGGCTTCCGACTCAACGCTCATCACACCGTCGATCCATCGTTGATGGTCGTCCGTCAACGAGCTGACGGGCACTGCCTCGCGTTTCTGAGCTCGCCAGAAGTCGTAACAAGCGCGTACGGCGATGCCCGACAGCCAATGGTCGAAGGAGACCGAGCCGGAATACTGGGACAAGCCCATGTAGGCTCGCACGAACACATCATGTACGACCTCTTCCACATCGTCGGGGGGAACTCGTCGGCGTACGACACGGGCGACGTGCGACTGATATCGAACAATGAGGTCCGCATAGAGGTCCGTTTGGCCTTGAAGAATCAGCCGAAGCAGTTCCCGGTCGTCCCGGTGCGTCGTTCGGTTTCCTTGGGTCTCGTCGGCCATCGTCAGGCGTTTCTCCGGGGCGGGAAGTGCAACCGGCTGAGCCGCTGCGCATCATAGCATTCCGGAGGACGACCGGTGACCGCTGTACCGTCTGTCATCTAGTCGTGCTGATGCGGGCAAAGGTTACATGGCAGGGAATGAATTGGGCAGATTCGGCGGCGCAAAAGTCGGGTCCGCCGGCCCTCACGGTCGCGGCATCAAACTTTTTCAGGCCTTACGATGCCCAGTTTTTTCATTCGGGCCTCGAGGGTCGTGGGCTTGAGGCCGAGAATGGCGGCAGCACCCTTGTCGCCGCTGACGCGCCACTGCGTGAAGCAGAGCACTTCGAGAATATGGGCCCGTTCAGTCTCTTCCAAGGTCGCGAACTGAGCCGGTTTGGGACCATCCGCGCCCTTCGGCATCCAGTCGCCAAGGTCCAACTGCGGTCCCTGGCTCAAGATCACCGCCCGCTCGATGACATGTTCGAGCTCGCGGATATTGCCCGGCCATTGGTACGTCTTGAGGGCCTCCATGACCACGCCGGGCACGGACTCGACGGATTTGCCCATCGTCGCGGAAAACTTCTTTACGAAGTACGTCACAAGCAGCGACATGTCCTGCAGCCGTTCTCGCAACGGCGGCATATGAATCGGGAAGACCTTGAGGCGATAGTACAGATCGGACCGGAAGCGACCCAGACGTACTTCCCGGTCCAAGTCGCGATTCGTTGCGGCAACGACGCGCACGCTGACCTTCTGGGTCTTGGTGCTGCCCAAGCGTTCGAATTCTCCTTCCTGCAGCACCCGGAGCAGCTTGGTCTGCAGTTCCAGTGGAATTTCTCCGACTTCATCGAGGAAGAGCGTCGCGTGGTCCGCCAGCTCGAATCGTCCGACCTTGCGAGTCAGCGCGCCGGTGAAGGCACCTTTCTCATGTCCGAACAGTTCGCTTTCGATCAGACCGGCGGGGATCGCAGCGCAATTGACCTTCACCATCATACCGGTGCGCCTGGGGCTCAAATCATGGATCGCCCGTGCGATCAGCTCCTTCCCGGTGCCGGTTTCGCCGGTCACCAACACGGTCGCATCGGTGGAGGCAACTTGTTCCACGGCCTGAAACACTTTGCGAATGGCAGCGGAGGTGCCGATGATTTCCTCAAAGTTGTGCTCGGTCTTGATCTCCTCTTGAAGGTACAGATTTTGCGCCTCCAGCCGGGCTTTCTCCTGCTCCATCAGTACCTTGTCCGTAATGTCGATGAACATGGTACGCGTATAGGAGCCGCTCGGGTCCGGCCGCGACCACCATTGAATCCAAAGCGGTTTCCCGTTGTCCTTCCGGCGGAGCTCGAGGACCACACCGTTAGTGTCCGTCCCGCGACCGATCGACTCCAGCGCCTCCTTCAGACGGCGTTGCGCCTCCGGCGTATCGGGAATGAAGGTTTTGCCGTATGTCCCTTCCACCTGATCGGGCGTGATGCCGAGCGTACGCATGGCCGTGCGGTTGGCGCGAATGAAGCGCGAGTCGAGGCGCTCGTGAACATAGGCGATCGGCGCTTCGTCGAACAAATCGCGGAGGCGCTCCTCGTTCTGCTTCAACAGCTCGTCCATCTGTTCCCGTTCCAGCTCGGCTCCGGCCCGGACGCCGAAGATCTTGAACACCGACAGGACGCGCGGATCCTCCCGCATCGGCTTCCGGTCCATCACGGCCAAATGCCCCATGACATTGCCGGACCGGTCGCAAACCGGAATCGCCAGATAACTTTCCACTCCCAATGCCGCAAGCTCCTCCTTATGGTTCGGGAATAGGTCTTGGACGCGTTCCGGAAACAAGCACACTTCGCCGGCCAGGACCCGTTCGCAAGGGGTATGGGGCAAGTCATACTCGAAGTTCTCGATGAAACCATCGCTGTTCCAAAAGGCGAGCGTACGTACCCTCGTGCGCGTGCCTTCGACGAACCGCGAGACGAAGGCATATTGCGTCTGTAACGCCTCCGCGAGATTTCGGACCAATGAAGTGAAGAAATCCTTTCCGGTCGTGGCGGCGGTGCCCTCATCGATCTTGCGCAGGGTCAGGTCACTCCTTCGCAGTGCCTGCTCGAAGCGCAGGCGTTCGAACTCGGCGGCCGCCCGTGTCGCGAACATGCCGAGTATGGACGTCGCCCTCAGGCCGTCCGGCATGGGGCTCGAATCCATGATCGCCAGATGACCCAGGACGCGCTCGGACGAATCGAGGACCGGAACCCCGCAATAGCTCACGACACCCAGGTCGCGGATCAGCTGAATGTCGGGGTAGACATGACGCAACTGGTCGGGGCAATGGACTACCTTACGGGTCAAGACCGTTTCACAAGGCCCGTCAGCCGGGACGTCGAACTGCGGCAACGGCGTTCCCTTGCTCCAACCGGCGCGTGAGCGAAACGTCCTGCCGTCCTCGCTCAATTCGGAGATGTAGGCCACATCCACCATCAGCGCGTTCGCCAACTGCCGGACGAGGGTCGAGAAAAATTCTTCGCCGACTTTGGATCCGACGCCTTCGACGATGTCGCGCAATACGGCACTGGTCTCCGCCGACTGAGAGGCGCGTCGCTCGATTAAGCTGGCCAGCTCATCGTGTGCCCGACGGAGAGCGTCCTCGGCTTGTTTGGCTTGGGTGACGTCGCGGGACAGAGCCAGCAGTTTCTCCGGCTTGCCGTCCCGGTCAAGGATGGCATTCACCATCACGTCCCACCAGCGCGCTTGCTTCGCTTGCGTGGTCGGAAGCGATCCGACAAACCGTCCCACGCCGCCTTGGAGAGCCGCGGCAACGGCAGCTTCGGCTTGAGCGCGATCACTACCGCCCCATAACTCGATCCAGGGGCGGCCCACGAGCGGGCTCGCGTCGCAACTCTCGAGCGCCGCGAGGCCGGCGGCATTGATCGTCAGCAGGCGAGCCTGGAGGTCGAGTACCTGGATGCCATCGCGGCTGGCTTCGATGAGGCGGTTATTGAAATCGTCGCTCCGTCGGAGGACTTCGAGCGCGGACTTCAACGGCTCTTGTTCGGAGTCGGCGACGAGCGGAGTCATGGAATGCCTCGCAGCGGAGGAGAGCCTAGCACTTTCGCTTAGACAGCGGCAAGGAGGCAGAATTTAGGGAGAGACGGAATCCCAGCGCAACATGGAGAAAAGCTTCGTTAAGAACCTTCAGATGGATCGACGATAGGGTTATACTGAGTGGCCGAGCGGGAGGGGCGGGCGGCCCATGCATAGTCATGACAGTTCTTTTGGCCGAATCTTGACCAGGCGGGAGCTCGTCAAATGGCTGGGCGTTTCTGGTGCGCTCGTCTTGGTTGGCGACGGCTCGATTGTCGGGCATGCCCTGGCCGTTCCATCGGACTCAACCTGTATCGTGCGGCCTGAGCAAACCGAAGGGCCCTATTTCGTCGACGAACGCTTGCACCGTTCCGACATCCGGTCGGATCCGTCGAACGGCGACATCACGCCGGGGGTGCCATTGGCGCTCACGCTGGTCTGCTCCCGCCTCCTTCCGCAAGAATGCCGGCCGCTTGCGGGCGCTCAGGTCGACATCTGGCACTGCGATGCGATGGGGATCTATTCCGACGTACGCGATCCTAGCTTCACGACGCTGGGCCGGAAATTTCTACGTGGGTATCAACTCACCGATGAACAGGGTGCCGTGCGATTTCAAACGATCTATCCCGGTTGGTACGAAGGGCGCACCGTTCATATCCACTTCAAGATCCGCACTGCGCCACGTGCGGGAAGAAGCCTTGAATTCACGTCGCAGCTCTATTTCGACGATGCGTTCAGTGTTCAGGTCTTTGAACTTATGCCCTACGCCGGAAGAGGCCGGCGCCGTACGAGAAATCAGGACGATCGCATCTACCGACGCGGCGGCGACCGACTCATGGTAGCGCCCACCCGCGCCGGTGACGGCTACGCGGCCGTCTTCTCCTTGGCTCTGCAGCTGTCGTAAGGTTTTGGGCTAAGCTATCGTGCGGTCGACGGGCCTGCTGGTGTCGCCGCAGTGTCATCGGTCCTGGCGGTTGAGGGAAGGCGGGACTTGGGCAGGTCCGGATCGTCTAACATTTTGTCGCGTATTTGCGCGACCGCTCTGGCAAATGCCCGGTTGAGGCGGTCGCCGGGCTTCATCTCGTCGTTCGGCGTATAGTCCTCGTCGATTTTGGCCACCCCGCTGTAGGTGCCCACGACCTTGCCCGACGGTGTGATCATCATCATGGTCAATTTGACTGCACCGCTGCTGAGGTAACTGTTGACCCGAAATAGGCCGGCCAGTTTATCGGAATAATACGGAAGATAAGCCCATAGCTTCCTTCGATCATGCTCGTAAAATTGTTCGACGCGTCCGGTCAGCACATAGTCGGGATTGGGCACGTAGGTGCCAATGTGACGAAAGACGCGCTGGGTCGACAGTTCATGCAAGACCTCATCCGTGATCCGTTTCGTGAGCGCGGACGGTGGGCGATTCTTGTAATCTTCAGCCAGCACGCCATAGGTGGCATGGCCTGATTTAAGGTCGTCCGCTGCGACCAGCGGATGCAGTTCGACCGTCGCGTCTATTGCACGTGGGACTTCCGGCGGGGTGAGGTCGAGCCGCGGCTCATATGTGGTGGAGCATCCGGCCAGGAACAGCAGCACCATCGCCACCATGAGGGTAGGTTGGCCAGACCGCCCCACCGAGCCGGCTCCATTTGATCCTGTGACGAATGCTGTCATAATCGATCTGATCATGAGACATCATCGCATTGCTGTGCTGTTTCTGAGGACTAGGAATGACCCCTGCGCATAGCGCGTTCATGCCTATCAACTGCAGTGACTTTTTCTTCGGCCGCCCCCCACTGCGGTGGGGCTACGGTCTCCTGTTCGTCGCCTGGCTGCTTCTCATGGCCACCGCGCTGTACGCAGCGGCTGAACCATCCGGTCCGAGTGCCGGGCCGATGTTGATGCTGCTGGTGTTTCTGCTCGGGTTCCTGTTGATGCTGAGCCTCACTACGGTGCATGTGGTGCGCTATGCCGGAATGGCGGGCTATGGGCTCGTCAGCAAACTGCTGTTCATTGTTTTGACTTGGCTCGGCGTCGGCTGTTCCTGGACCTTTCTCTTCTGGGCAACGGATCCCAACTATCCGGAGCAATTGATGCCGGGCCGGGTGCTGTTTACCCTGCATGGGCTGGTGACTTACATCGGAAACCTATGGTTGCTCTGGCACATCTGTCTCGACCAACGTGCTGGCCATCAGTCTCGGACGCCAGTTCCGAGCGCTCGCCGTCGCTCTCTCCCTTAGCAGTGCAACTCGCCGCCGAAGGCGTCTCGGATTGACCTGGTGGATTTCCACCGGTGGTGGTGCAGTTCCACCAAATGACAGCATTTGTCGGCACCGCCCAGCAGGCAGTCCGAACCATTTCCGATCAATGAAATTGCGGCTTGCGTTCCCCGAGAAGTATGGGTGCGCTCCTTGCACCGTGCAAGGAAAGGAGCAGGTCCGCCTTCGATAACCCGCTCGCTGCGCGTCTGTTGGGAGGGGATATGGATATCACGGAGCATCTGGGGAGAGTGCTCGTCGTGGACGACGAGGAAATCGTGCGCAAAACGCTGCGTCTGATGCTCACGCAGGCCGGGTACGATGTGGAAGAGGCCGAAGACGGCGGCAAGGCAGTCGAGGTGCTGAGCAGCGGCGATAATCCTTTGATGGTCGACGCGATCATCTGCGATATCCGCATGCCGCGCATCGATGGCGTGGAGGCTATTGCCTATTTTCGAGCGCAGTACCCATCGCTTCCGGTCATTGTGCTGACCGGTTATCACGATGAGGCTCTGGCAAGAACACTGCTCGAGAACGGCGTGATCGAGCATTTGGAGAAACCGGCGGAGGGCCATCAAATTCTCGCGTCCGTTGCACATGCCGTTTCCCAGCATCGCTTCAGCTTTTATCCCTGAGCGAACGTCAGCCGCTTGCCGTCCGTTGACAGGCCGGGTGCGCGGACGTAGCCTGTCCGTCGTAACGGGTTATGACGAACGGCAAGCGGGTTGTCATCATTGGGGGCGGCTTCGGGGGCCTGACGGCCGCGCAATCAATGCGTCAGACCGACGTCGTGCTCATCGATCGTACGAACCACCACCTCTTCCAGCCACTGCTCTACCAGGTCGCCACCGCCGCCCTGTCGCCCAGCGACATTGCCTGGCCGTTGCGCACCATCTTCAGGCATTCCCCGAACGTGCATGTTGTGATGGATGAGGTGCTGGTCGTGGATCGCTCGGCGCGATTGGTGCGTTTGCGCGATGGTGCGCCGATCTCCTTCGATGCGCTCGTTCTGGCACCGGGGTCACGCCATTCGTATTTTGGGCACGATCATTGGGAGCAGTGGGCGCCGGGGCTCAAGACCATGCTCGATGCGGTGCGTCTGCGTGAGATGATGCTGATGGCGTTCGAGGAGGCGGAACGACAGCGCATGTCCGGCCGACAGCGGCATCGACTTAGGTTCATCATCGTCGGTGGCGGCCCCACGGGCGTCGAATTGGCGGGGGCGCTGGCCGAAATCGGTCGGAAGGCCATGGGACCTGATTATCCCAGCCTACACCTGGACGATCTCGCAATCGTGCTGGTGGAAGGCGGCTCGCGCATCCTCCCCGGCTTCCGAGCCGATCTCTCGGCGAAGGCGACGCGAACTCTGGAGCGGATGGGCGTGACGGTGCGCCTCAACAGTCCGGTCACCGACATCCGTGCGGACGGAGCGGTCATCGGAACGGAATTCGTGCCTTCCACGAACATCATATGGGCCGCCGGCAATCGTGCCGCTCCCTTATTGAAGTCGCTCTCGGCGCCACTGGATGGAGCCGGAAGAGTCATGGTCCTTCCCGACCTATCGATCCCCGATGACCCTTGGATTTTCGTCATCGGCGATGCAGCTCATTGTCCCGGTCCGGACGGCCGCCCCTTGCCCGGGCTCGCACCTGTGGCCATGCAACAGGGTCGGTATGTTGCGTGCGTGATCCGAGAAGGCTTCGCGCCGTCCGAGCGGAAGCCATTCGTATATGCGGACCGAGGGACGCTGGCGACGATCGGCCGAGCCAAGGCAGTGGCGCAAATTGGTCGTTTCCATCTCTCTGGTCTGATCGCTTGGTTGCTTTGGTGTCTCGTCCACATCTTTTTCCTCATTGGATTCAGAAATCGGATACGAGTCATGTCGGAGTGGATTTGGTATTACTTCACGTTCAAACCGGGGGCGCGGGTGATATTCGAGCCATTGTGGCGGAGTGAAGAACATCAAACCGCTCCTGCTGGTGCTCC
>DASTLA010000151.1:0-7770 GCA_035715525.1 Nitrospiraceae bacterium | reverse complement strand
CGGGAGATCGAAATCGAATATGTCGCGGGCGATCCGGTGGCTGTAGACGGTAAGAAGATGAGCCCCGCCACGCTGCTCGCTCACCTGAACAAGCTGGGCGGCGAGCACGGTGTCGGCCGTGTGGATCTCGTCGAGAATCGGTATGTGGGGATGAAATCGCGCGGGGTATACGAGACTCCCGGCGGGACGATTCTGCATGCGGCGCACCGGGGGCTGGAATCGCTCACTATGGATCGAGAAGTGTTGCATTTGCGGGATAGTCTGATCCCGCGTTATGCGGAGTTGATCTATTACGGCTATTGGTACGCGCCCGAGCGGGAAATGATTCAGGTGGCTTTGGATGAAGCGCAGCGCGACGTGACCGGAACCGTCCGAGTGAAGCTGTACAAGGGATCATGCACCGTCGTGGGGCGCAAGTCTCCGCGCTCGCTCTACCGATTGGACATGGCGACGTTCGAAGAAGACGAGGTGTATCGGCAACAGGATGCTGAAGGCTTTATCCGGCTCAACTCCCTGCGTCTGGCCATTCGCGCGCAACGGAAAAAAGCGTCGCGCAAGTAGCTCCATGGCAAAATCCAAAACCAAACTGTCCGACGATCGGCGGTCCGCGCCCGGTACTCGCTACGGCCCGGCGCTTCCCCAAGGCAAGGCATGGGGGGGCCGGTTCTCGGAGAAGACCGACCGGCTCGTGGAACAGTTCACGTCCTCACTGGCCGTGGATCGCCGTCTGTACTCATATGATATCCAAGGCAGTATCGCTCATTGCCGCACGCTGGAGCGCGCCAGGGTCTTCACGGCTCGCGAGGCATCCGAATTGCTTCGAGGCCTGAATCTGGTGAAAGTCGAGTTGGACGACGGACGATTTCCATTTTTGCCCGAAGATGAAGACATTCATATGGCTATCGAGCGGCGTCTGACGCAACTGATCGGTCCGGTGGGCGGAAAGCTGCATACGGGGCGGAGTCGCAACGATCAGGTCGCTCTTGACCTTCGTTTGTATCTGCGGGATGTCCTGCAGCAAATCGGCGGGCAACTGCTTGAATTTCAGAGGGTGCTGCTCTCGCAGGCGCGGGCGCACCTCCCTGTCGTGATGCCGGGCTATACCCATCTGCAGCGGGCTCAGCCGGTGCTGCTGGCGCATCATCTACTGGCCTATGTGGAGATGTTCGATCGGGACCGCGGACGGGCGAAGGACTGCCGGGATCGGCTCAACGTGATGCCGCTCGGATCCGGGGCATTAGCGGGCTCCAATTACGCGATCGATCGCGAGTATACGGCCAAGCTCCTCGATTTTCCCGCCGTTACTCGAAACAGCCTGGACGCTGTGTCGGACCGGGACGCCGTTGTGGAAACATTGAGCGTCTGCTCGGTCATCATGATGCATCTCTCGCGGTTGAGTGAGGAACTGATTCTTTGGGCTTCGCAGGAATTTCGGTTTGTAGAATTGCCTGATGCGTTTTGTACCGGCAGCAGCATGATGCCGCAAAAGAAAAATCCTGATGTGCCGGAGTTGGTGCGCGGCAAGGCAGGCCGGGTGTATGGGCATCTGATGGGACTCCTGACATTGCTGAAAGGATTGCCGTTGAGCTACAACCGTGATTTGCAGGAGGACAAGGAAGCGCTGTTCGATGCCTGCGACACGACAGTGCAATGCCTTGGCTTGTGCACGGAGTTGCTGCGTCGCGTCCGGTTCAACCAGCCGGCCCTCGAGCAAGCTGCGGAAGGCGGGGGAATGCTGGCCACGGAGTTGGCCGACTATCTGGTTATGAAAGGGGTGCCTTTCCGAGAAGCCCATTCCATTACCGGTCGAATTGTGAGATCCTGTGTGCAGACGGGCCGATCTCTACAGAGTCTCAAGTTAGGGGATCTGAGCGCCTATTCCGACCGGTTCGACAAGGATGTGCTCGACTGCCTGACCGTACAAGGCGCGGTCGATCGTAAAAACCAGATCGGCGGGACCGCGCGGCGGCGCGTTGAGGCTCGGATCAAGGAGCTAGAGAAGGCTTTACGGGAATGAGCGCGTCCTGCTGCCGCGCTATCGGCATCCGGGCACGGCTCTATTCGGTGGCAACGCTCATGCTTGTGACTACAGCGTCCTGTGGTGTGTTGGGTCCACCAGTCCCTCCGGAGGACGTGGGTATCAACCCAGTCATCGAACGGCAGTTACGGCGCGAGGGCTTGCTGGCACCGAGTCAAGTCGTCCGGGGGACAGCCTCCCGGCCCAGCGCGCCTGGTCTGGTAACTATTCAGGAAAACGCCATCCCGTTGGGTGACCCTCTGCCGGTCCCGCCGACCCGTTCGATGGGGACGCGGCCCTAAGGTAGTATAGGTCGTTCGATACATAAATGGGCAACTTCCCGCCCGGGAAACAATCGCCCGGAGAGGATAACGATTCATGGAACTGATACAGCCTTCCCGAACATTTCTCACTCCGAGCGCTGCGCCGAAGCGCCGACTGTTGCTGCTCGATCCCTATCCGCGCAACAGCCAATACCATTTGACCCCCTCCGAGCGTCGGGCGGTTTGGTTTCCGAAGCTCAGTCTGCCGACCATCGCCGCGTATACGCCGGAACATTGGCATGTTGATCTGGTGGATGAGGCCGTCCAGGACATCGATTTTGATCATCCCTGCGATCTCGTCGGACTGTCCGTCATGACCTGCTATGCACCGCGGGCGTACGAAATTGCGGCCGAGTTCCGCAAGCGTGGCGTCAAGGTCGTCATGGGCGGAGTGCATGCAACCTATTGCCCCGAAGAGGCGCTTCAGCATGTGGATACGGTAGTGTGCGGCGAAGCGGAGGACCTATGGCCCGAAGTGATTTCGGACTTCGAGGGCGGTCACATGAAGCGGAAGTATGAGATGCGTGCCTTCCCCGCCCTTGAGGACTACATCAGCCCGCGGGTGGAATTGCTCAGTCCTGATGCTTACATGACCAGGCAGTGCAGTTTCACGACTCGCGGCTGCCATTTCGATTGTGAATTCTGCAGTGTCTCGCCCTTCAATGGAAAGACCACGCGCCGGCGGCCGGTACAGGAAGTCGTGCGGGAACTACTGCGCGTGAAGCAGTGGGTCCGAAGTGAATTGGTCGAACGCATGTGCACCGAGTCCTTATGGCAGGCCTTCAAGACCGGGGTTCGCATGCGGGTCGGGATCGAGGACGGCAGCATCGTCGCCTTCGTCGATGATTTGCATAACAGCAATCGCGCCTATTGTCGCGAACTCTGGACGGCGCTCAAACCGCTCAATATCAAATGGGGGTGTCAATCCACCTTGTTTTTGGCCGATGACGAAGAGATGGTCAAGTTGGCCGCAGAGAGCGGATGTGTCTCGGTTTTCGTCGGCATGGAATCGCTGGACGAAGACTGTCTGGAGGAAACGAATAAGCCCTTCAATCGCGTGCAGAAGTTCGCTCAAGAAATCGACATGTTCCATAAGTACGGCATCATGGTGAACCCCGGCATCGTGTTTGGTTTCGACAATGACGACGAATCGGTGTTCGAACGAGCTGTCGAATTCCTGACAGCGACGAAAGTGGAACTTGCATACTTTAACGTGCTTACACCGCTGCCCGGAACGGCATTGTACGATCGCTATAACAAGGAAGGCCGGATTTTCGATCGTGACTGGGCCAAGTATGACGGGAAGCACGTGGTATTTCGTCCGAGCCGCATGACCCCCGAACAACTCCAAGAAGGTTTCCATTGGGCCAACCACCAGTTCTATTCACTGCCGTCGATTTGGAAGCGCCTCTCAGGAACGCAGCAACGCCTTGTCGCGCGGTGGGAAATGAACAGAGAATTTCGCAAGTTGGTGAAACGATCCTGTCCAAAAGGCACGCTGTCGCCGGTGGCGAAGGTGCTGAAGAATCTTCAAGCCAAGCTGCCGACCGTTGATACTACGCAATTGGTGCCGAACGCGCTCCATGCGATCAAACAACGCATCGACCAAACGACCGCCCCGGCGCATGGATTGTGGCTGAACATCAAAGCGAAGCGCCATGATCGGTTGGCAGCCGTGGTGGTGACATTGGAGGGCACGCTGGACCACGTCGGCGCGAAGGAATTACTGAAACGCATCCGTGAAGCGGCTCAAAAAGCCCGCCTCGACATCATTATCAATTTCGAGCATCTCAAGCATGCGACGCCGGAAGCATTGAAGGCATTGATGGACGGCGAGGCATTGAAATCTGTATTGCCGTACGCCAGGGTACGCTATCAAAAGTTCAGCGCGGCGTTTCAGGGCGCATTGGAAGGGCTGTCCGTGAAGGGTGCAGAATTCTTGATCGAGGATGCTCAAGATGCATGATTTCGAATATCGTCAGGGTGAGCTGTACTGCGAAGACGTGCCGCTGTCCCGAATCGTCAAAGAGGTAGGGAGCCCCTGTTATGTCTACAGCCATCGTACGTTGGTGCGGCATTTCCGGGCCTACGACGATGCGTTCAAGAATATTCCCCATATCGTTGCCTTCGCGATGAAATCAAACTCCAATCTGGCCATCTTGCGGCTTATGGCCAAAGAAGGGAGCGGTGTCGATATCGTTTCCGGAGGTGAACT
Organism: Nitrospiraceae bacterium; assembly: GCA_035715525.1. Lineage (GTDB taxonomy): Bacteria > Nitrospirota > Nitrospiria > Nitrospirales > Nitrospiraceae > JAHBWI01. Next base: position 3,215 of record DASTLA010000151.1, on the reverse strand, counting down.
GTATCGTGCGATGAAAGCGGGCGTTCCGGCATCGAAGATCGTGTTCGCGGGCGTGGGTAAAAGTCCTGACGAGATTCGAGACGCTTTGAAAGCCGACATTCTGATGTTCAACGTGGAGTCGCCGGCGGAGTTGCAAGCTATCAACGACGTGGCCGCATCGATGGGAATGAAGGCGAGGGTGGCCTTGCGGATCAATCCCGATATTGATCCGAAAACTCATCCCTATATCTCAACTGGATTGAAGAAAAGTAAGTTCGGAATCGCCGCAGAGCGAGCCATCGAAGAATTTAAAGCAGCTTCGGCCTTGAATCATATCGAGGTAGTGGGCGTTCACAAACACATCGGCTCCCAATTGACCGAGGTCACCCCTTTCGTGGAAGCTCTGAAGAAGGTGCTCGGCTTGGTGCAGGCTTTGAAGGAACAGGGCATCGACGTCCGCTATATCAATATTGGGGGCGGACTCGGGATCACCTATTCGGACGAAACACCGCCGCATCCGAAGGACCTGGCTGAGGCCATCTCGCCGCTGGTCCGCGATCTGAAATGCGTGCTCATCATGGAGCCCGGGCGTGTGATCGTCGGAAATGCCGGCGTATTGGTCACCAAAGTGCTCTATACGAAGGAGGGGGAAGCAAAGCGCTTCCTCATAGTCGACGCCGCGATGAACGATCTGATACGTCCAAGCCTCTACGGAGCGTATCACGACATTCGACCTTTGTATGAGAACACGACTCATGCGCCGAGGCACATGGTCGACGTGGTGGGGCCCGTCTGCGAATCCGGTGACTTCCTGGCCAAGGATCGCCACATGCCCGAGATGAAGGCCGGTGAATTGATGGCAGTGATGAGTGCTGGAGCCTATGGGTTTGTGATGTCGTCGAATTATAATTCGCGACCTCGCGTGCCGGAAATACTGGTCAGTGAAGCGCAGATCCATGTGATCCGTGCTCGCGAAACGTATGACGATTTGGTCAGGGGCGAGCAAATTCCCTCTTTCTTGTCCTAGCCTGGGTGATAGAGCGATTTCAGTGGAAGGAGCCTCGGATGTTTAGCGGTTCGTTGGTCGCGATAGTAACGCCATTCAAGGGCGGGAAGGTTGATGAGCGGGCGTTGGGTGATTTAATTGAATGGCAGATCCGCAGCGGCACCAGCGGCATCATTCCATGCGGGACGACCGGAGAATCCGCCACACTGACTCACGCAGAACACGATCGAGTCGTCGCCTTCACAGTTGAAGTAGCCAAGAAGCGGGTACCGGTGGTGGCTGGGACGGGCTCCAACAGTACCGACGAGGCCATTGCACTGACGAAGCACGCCAAACGGGCCGGAGCGGACGGCGCGCTTCTCATCACCCCGTATTACAACAAGCCGACACAAGAAGGTTTGTACCGTCACTACAAAGCCGTGTCGGAAGCCGTCGATCTTCCGTTAGTGCTGTACAACATTCCGAGCCGAACCGGCGTCAATATGGCGTCCAGTACAGTCGCACGTTTAATGACCTGCCCCACAGTCGTGGCAATCAAGGAGGGCAGCGGATCGGTCCAGCAGGCTTCTGAAATCATTCAACTCTGCGGCGACCGCATCACGGTTCTAGCGGGCGACGATGCGCTGACGTTGCCGATTATGGCCGTAGGCGGTAAGGGCGTAGTCACCGTGACGGCCAATCTCATGCCGACCGAGATGGCGGATATGGTCAGTGCATTTTTGGCCGGACGGCTCGCAGAGGCGCGAGCGCTGCATTACAAACTCTATCCCCTCTTCACCGCGTTGTTTTATGAAACGAATCCCATCCCGGTGAAAGAAGCGCTTCAGATGATGGGAAAAATCAACGGAGAGCTTAGGCTGCCGCTTTGCCCCATGGGATCAGATAACAAAGACAAATTAGCGCGTGTAATGAAAGAGGCAGGTTTAGTTTAGCTGACGCAGGTCAACTGGTCTAAATGGTCAAAGTAGTAATAACCGGAGCAGCGGGCCGCATGGGATCGAGGCTCGTTGCATTGGTGAAGGACTCGGCATTCCTCACGCTGGCTGGCGCTGTTGAGAGCAAGGGGCACCACAGTGTCGGGGAGGATTCCGGCGAGATAGCCGGTTGCGGGCGCACAGGCGTGCCCATCTCTGACGACCTCTCGGGCCTCATAGAGCGTGCGGACGTGCTGGTGGATTTCACGACCCCTGCTGCAACCCTTGGTCACCTGAAAGTTGTGGCACAACATCGTCGAGGCATTGTCATCGGAACAACCGGGTTCTCACCCTCGGAATTGGAGGAGCTAAAGGCTGCGGCGAAGCTCTTACCTTGCGTGTTTTCTCCGAACATGAGCGTCGGCATTAACGTCATCTATAAAATCATCGGTGAAATGGCCAAGATCTTGGGGGACGACTATGATATCGAGGTCATTGAGGCCCATCATCGACTAAAAAAAGATGCACCAAGCGGCACCGCGCTCAAGATGGCCGAAGTGCTAGCTCGGTCGGTCAACCGCGATCTTGCTCAGGTGGGCGTCTACGCGAGGAAGGGCTTAATTGGCGAGCGGCGGCGGGGTGAAATCGGAATTCAGACAATTAGAGCTGGAGACATTGTCGGTGATCACACCGTCATGTTCGCAACAATGGGAGAACGTATCGAGGTGACACACCGAGCAAGTAGCCGAGATACCTTCGCGCGCGGAGCCCTTCGAGCGGCGCGATGGTTGGTGAAGCAGCCTCCGGGTCTTTACGATATGTCGGACGTTCTTGCCCTCAAGTAGCCGCTTCTCTTGCCGCTTGCCCGTCGCAGCTGCCTTGATGAATGAATTTATATGGGTCAGAGGAGTTACGCTGCGGAAATTTCAAGCTCTACGGCGTGGTCGGGGAAATGTGGCGCAGTGGTGCGAGCCACGATCGCAGCGCGAATTCCGACATAAACAGCCTGACCAGCTTCCGTCCAATCGGCATTGAACGGCAATCCTAAAAAGGCTGCTTCCGCCGCCTTTTGCTCATCGTATGTGAGCGGCCTAGGCGATATCGTCATTGCAACGGATTAATGTCGTGACGTGATCGGTCTCGGTTCTGCTTCGGCTGCCTTACGGCGTCCACAGTTCAGGCATGCGAGTACTGTGATCGCCAAACCGGCATCCAAATCAACCGCCCGCTCCGGCAACATCGTTCCGCGGCATTTATCACATCTATGCATGATTGGTTTTATATCATTGCGATGTAGGACAGACCATCCACCTGAA
>DASTLA010000150.1:0-13105 GCA_035715525.1 Nitrospiraceae bacterium | reverse complement strand
GCGGGTGTCTGATCCGACTCGGCGGGTACCGGAGTTTTCGGCTGAGCAGGAGGCTTTTGCGACGGCGGCTTGGCAGAATCGCTGGCAACCAGATACAGGTCCGAAGCCGAAGCGAGCAGGACGCCGGCGGTCTCATGTGGCGTGGCTGCCGTGAACGACTTCCATTCTTGCAAATGACTCTTCGCGGCTTGGTGACCGCCGCAGCCTACCAGGAATAAGATGCCGGTCACACCGACCAGTGCGCCGGCCCAACTCCGCATCATCCGATTCACCCTGCCTCCTTCGCCATAGTTATACCGGTCCATCGCGCCCGAGCGCCGGTTGCGCACTCTATCACAAAACCGGCCGTACGCCGCCAGGTTCTCGCATCAATGGGCTGCCGATCGCCTTACGGAATGCATCTTACCAATCCGTATGCTTGTGAACAGGAAAAAGTCGGATTCCGATGTGGCTCGGGCATATCATCGCCGGAGGGACGAATCGCAGAAGTCCCTGAAACGATCGTAGTACGGCTGCCCGCCGACGAACGGCAGGTTGTTGTGGTCGGCGCCGCGCACGATATAGAACTCCTTCGGCGGAACGGCCGCCGCGAATGCGCGCTGTCCTAATTCGATCGGAATAATATCGTCCCGATCGCCGTGGACGAACAGCTTGGGAAGCGAGAGCTGGGGCAGCCGATCTTCGAGCCTGAAGTCGGCACCCAGAAGCCAATGAACCGGCAACCCCATATAATGGTAGCGGGCTACGGCCTCGATCGAGGGAAAGCAAGATTCCAAAACCAATCCCATCGATGGCTTCTGCACTGCGAGTTGTCCCGCTACCGCTGCACCCAGCGAACGTCCGAAGATCACCAGCCGCTCAGGACGTACGCGGCGTCCCCTGGTCAGATAGTCGTAGGCGCCCAGGGCGTCGGCATAGAGGCCTTCCTCGGTCGGCCTCCCCTGACTGCGCCCGTACCCCCGGTAATCGAAAAGAAACACCGAGAGTCCCGCACGATGGAGCGCGCGCAGATTCTCCAGCCGGTGAATCATATTGCCGGCATTTCCATGGCACCACATCAACACGGCCGACGTGGCCGCGGCTTCGACGTACCACCCGAACAACTTCGTTCCGTCGGCGGCGGCAAACCAAATATCCTCCAGCGGCATACCGCTGACCTTGGCCCAATCGCGATCCTCCCAGGGATACGGATGGTACACGAAGAACGAATCGAGAAAGGCCATGGTGTCTCAGTCTTTGCCCTGAGGCAGAATGGCATTGCGGCCGTTCTTGATCAACAGGATCAAAAGCGAAGGCCGACTCCAGCCAGTCCATAATGGACGCGAAAATCGAGCGCGAGGCCGTCCCAATGATAGTTGGCGGAGAAGTATCGATATTCCCCGAACACAAATACGCGCCGAGTCACCATCACGTGTAAGCCGCCGAGGAACTGATGGCCGAACGCGCGAGCGGTTTCGAAATCCTTGTCCGCTCGGCCGACGATATTCGGGTTCAACAGGGTGCCGTGAGACCATCCCGCGCCCGCGCCGACATAAGGACTGATGGTCTCTCCGGGATAGCGCAGCACGAGATTGAACATCGTGTTGAGAATGAGGAGATCGGACCGGCCCGTCCCATGATTCTGTCCGTTCGGCGTGTTGGGAAAGGACAGCGCCCCGCCGTGGCCGAACGAATCGATTTCAAAGCCAAGCATGCGACCAGTAAAGGCGGGAAACAAGCCGACCCTTACGCCCGCGCCGATCCCCTGCTTGATCGAAACGGCGGCGGTCTCACCCTGGTTGAATATGCCGTTGTCCCTCGGCCAGGTCCCCAGGGCGTAAAGAGCCAGCTCGATGTCGCCGAACTCTGCGGCAAGCCCTGGCGGCTGCACCATCAACAGGGCGAAGAGTCCCGCGACAGAAGCGAGAAGCCACATGCTGGCCGTACGGTACCACGGTAAGAGGTCATGAGCGAAGAAAGAAAAAGGGTCTTCGGACCGGACGTCCGAAGACCCTTTTTGCACTGTTGAGAACTTAGGATCAGCTTCCCTTAACGATCGTGCACCATTCACCAATGATCCCGAGGATGTTCTTGGCCGAGTGATCGACCGAGGCCACCGTCGTGATGCCGCCGGCCGCTTTGGCCGCCGAGACGCTCGCGTCACCGGTCGCGACCCAGCCCAGGATCGATTGTCCGCAAGCTTTGCCTTCCTTCGTGGAACTGGTGTGCGTAGTAGCCGTGTCCCCGTACTTCGCCTCTGTGTAAATCACGCCTAGCATCGGGGATGCCACGATCTGACAGCCAGTCAGGCTCAGATACGCGGCGGTGATCAGGCTCAGGGAACACAGAACCGTCAATTTCCTCATAAGTCCTCCCTCTTCGAGGTTAGCGGTTATTCGGCCCGACCCCTTGTCCCACTCGGAGCCGGGCAGTACGAGGCCGGAGTATAGGTAAGAGGACCAACCTTGTCAATTCGTAAGTTCGGAATGTCGGATGAAAGAACGGACGGACAGTAAATTGCCTAAGGCCGTTTGCGTGGCATGACAGACGATGAAGCCGTTTAAAAGGACAGGCCGAGCCCCGCCACGACGAGATGAGAACGAAAATTGAGCGACGTAGTCGGCCCGGCACCCCCGGACGAGTTCTCGCTCTTCCATTCGTAAGACGATCCGAAATATTTGTATTCCCCGAACAGGAAGATGTCTTTCTGAACGTAGGCTCGCATGCCGGCAAGGAATTGGTACGCGAAGGCGGCGTCCCCCGCTTTGTCGGTCAATGTGCCGAACCGCCCTTGTAGATTCATGTCGCGGATTTGGGCGATCGACACACCGATCCCCGCCCCGATGTACGGTTGCAGCCGCTCGCCGGGATATCGTGCGAGCAGGTTGAGCATAGCGTTGAACACGAACAAGTCGGCATCGGCGCTCGGGAAGGAGCCGGACGGTGTCTTCAGCTTTCCGCCATGTCCGAACAGTTCGCCTTCCAGTCCGATCACGCCTCCGGTGGAAGCCGGGTAGACACCCCCCTTCAGACCCAAACCGAAAGAGCTCTTGATGTTCGTGCCCCTGAATGTTTCCGTCGCGACTCCGTTTCCTCCAACCGTGAGGTCCCTATCGACGGGCAGCGTCCAGAGTAGATACGGCGCGATGTAGGCTTCGGTCTTGAGGGGATCTTGTTGTGAGAGCCCGGGGTTTGAGAGCTCTTCAGCATTACCAGAAAGGGAAAACGAGCATATCCACCACAGTAACACCAACGTTAAATAACAGAGCTTCAGCCTCATGTCACCGCTCGCTCTTTTTTTCACGCAGGGTAAAGGATACCAAATATCCAAACTGAGTCGAAGCTTACTCAGTCGCTCAGAATGATGGCGTGCAGGGATGTTGAGCATTGAGAACCGCTTTACGAACCAAAGAGGCATAGAATCACTCACGCGCCGGTTCGTGTTCAAAAAAACGTCTGCACGGAAAACATCACATCGTTGTCATGATCCCGGTGGCTGTACTCCAGCCGGAGCGCCCAGTTCTTGGCTACCGTAAACCGCTGCCCGACCGTCCACCGGAAATCATCCGACTGCTCACCGAGCGCATAGCGCAGATACGTTCCCGTCACCATCATCCTCCAGCGTTCCGCGAGATCGGCATACATGCCGGCCGACGCGCCGCCGCCGATACGATGCCGCTCTTCATAGGCCCGGCTGTAGTTGGCTTCCACTTCGGCGAACGCGAAGTACACCTCGCGGCGAAGCAAGTGCGTTTCGACGGCCGCTCCGATGCCCCCGCCCGCCACCCCATTGCTGCATAGCTGGCAGTCGCGGTGCCTGATGGTCTGCATGCCGACGTTCAGTTTCCAGGACGGCGAATGGAACAGCCGGTCCATGGGAGTGATCGACACGATGTTGGCCAGCGTGGCCCGTTCGATTCTGGTCTGTTCGGCACGGTTGTAATGGCGGACGGTCAGCGAGGCGAGCTCGATCTGGGCATCCGGCGTGTAGCCGATCTCGGGGTCCAACAAATCATGATAACCCGCCCGGACGGTCAGTTCTTCGAATGTGTCGTCGTTGCGCCAGCCGGCCGCGAGCGACGCTCGCGAGGTGGCGTGCCCCAACTCCGGCTGCCGCGCGAACGGAGCGATCTCGACGTCCTCCGACGGGATACGCAGCGCGCTTCTGGCCGTGAGGATTTGCCTGTTGCGATCCCGGTAGAGGGCCCCCTCCTCTGCATCGCTCTCGCTCTTATAGCGCAGGAAGTCCGACGCCACGTCCAAGACATAAGCCTGCCGTGCCGGCTCCAAACGACGAAGCGCATCGGACTGGAGCTGCGCCGGATCGCCGACCAATCGTTTCACCAGTCCGAACTCCGTTTCACTCAGCCGCTCGCGCTTCCGGCGGATCACGTTCACCCTGGAGGGGCGATACGCGATCTCGCCCACCAACCCGGGCTTCGAATTCAACAGGCGCACGGTGTCGGCCGGTACGGTCCAAATGACGAAATGATCCGTCAAATGTAGAGACGGATCGGCATAATCCAAGAGCGCCAACAGGTGGTACGAGCAGTTTTCCTTGAAGAAGAAATAATCGAACGAAGCATTGCCCATCTCCCACGCGTGCATGAGCAGCCGTCTGATCTGCAACTCGTCGAAGTTCAACTGATATTCCCAAATGTCGCGGTTCTCGATATCCCGATATTCCATTACCTTGAGGTAGTAGGGAATCGTGGAAAACAGGCCGCGATAGCCGCCGAATATGCCGAGGATGGGAAAGGCAGGGCCGGCGTCGGGAGGCACTTCAGCGGCGAAATTGATCGTATAGGCGAGAATGCGGGTTTGCGGCGTCTGGCCTTCTTGGTCGACGCGAAGAAACGTATGACCGAACATCGAGGCCGGATTGTTCATGAACGCGGCCGGAAAGATGAGCGATATCGAGCGCGCATGGAACTCCGCATACCAGCGCTCGAAACGCTCGCACGGCAACGGCTTGAGCCGCACCGGATCGAACTGCAGTTGCTCCTTCAACCATGCATAGCGCGCAACAAAGGCGCATTGCGCGGGCTGTTTGGAGCGTCCCACCGGGGCGTCGCTGAAGAATTGTTTCAATGTCGCCGCCAGTTCGGCCTGGGGGTCGGTCTTCCCGTACGGCGAGAGGAAAAACCCAGGGTCGTCTTGCTCGCTGACGACGTCTCCAAACAGCGTGTCTCGATAATGGAGCAGGAGGCGCCATTCCCGTTGCTCGGCCAACCGGGCATGCGCCGCGAGCTGGATCAGCTCGTCCGAATAGGAAGGAACCGTTTCCCGCCCGAAAGCAGGCAAGACCAACGCGAGGGTCATCAACAGCGCGATGAAAGCGTGCACGCGGGACAAAAAGAAAAGGGCCCCGGCCCAGGCCGGGGCCCTTCGGAAGAGACTAGCGGCTGACCGCTTGGGCGAGAACGGGATTTTGAGTCATGGCATCGTTCAATGCCTTCACCCGCGCAACGGAAGAGGTTTCGCCCGCCTGCACGAGCGACGTATAGCGCTCCTGCGTCAGCGAGAAAAAAGCTCCGTGATGTTCATCGGGAATCCCCATCAGCGTGGCGAGGGAAGCCAGGTGCTCCCCTTTTCCCTGCGCCATTTCCTGGGTGAGGTTTTCGAAATTGAGCAGCGCGAACATCGTCGTCTTCTGATCCGCCCACACTTGGCCGTCGTTCGTGCAACCGGACGTCCCCGAGCTGATGCCGAACGTACCGCTTCCGAAGGAACCATTTGTGGTCGCCATCATGACCTGCGGCGCGATGTTTTTCTGGTTCTTGAAATCGGCCCAGGCCAACTTGCCGAGGCCGCAACCCGGCCCCGTGTCTGGATTGGCCGCCATGGCCAATCCGGCTTGCGCCACGAATACGAATACACCAGCGGCTACGAACAGTTTGGCTCTCGTCATGATATCTCCTCCTGTCAGAGTGAATAGGCCGTTACCATTATGCCCGCCAACGAGCGGCATTATAACCAATCGCTCCCGGCATGTTGAGCGAAAATTTCCCCACGACCTGCGGTTTACGATCGTTCGGCTCGGTCCGGTAAGAGGATGTGTCGCGGCTCGATACGGTCGCGATGAAGCACTAACACACCGACCGCGCGAGGCAAACGAAACCGCTTCGGCCCGGCCGAGCCGGGATTGAACAGCAGCATTCCATCCCGCCATTCCGCCTTCGGCTGATGGGTATGGCCGTAGACACAGACGTCGGGTCGCACTCTCTCCAGGAACTCGCGCCCGCTCTTAGTGAGCCGTCCTCGCTCGTACAGCCGATGGTAGATCGCGATCCGCCGTCCTTTTAGCTGGAGCACCTGCTCGGCGGGCACACCGCTGGCCTCGTAGCCGTCGACATTCCCGGAGACCGCCGTGACCGGGCGATGGATTCGAGTTCTCCGAGCACGGCTGCACCGCCGATATCGCCGGCGTGGAGAATCAGCTCCACCTGGGCGAGAAGGCGCAGCAGGGCCCGATCGAAGAGACCATGGGTATCGGATATGACGCCTATCCGCATCATACTCCCGGGCTACTTTGCCGAGTCCACCGCCCCGATCGAATCGTGGACCGCTTTCCAGTCAAAGGTGAAGGGCTCGGGACTGCGCTTCGGCAATGCTGCCAGCTCGGCCTTGAGGCGCTCGGCACGCGCCGCGCTCATCGGATGGGTGGAAAACAATTCCAGTCGTTCCCGATCTTTCTCGGACAACCGCTCAAAGAAGCGGATCATGCCGTCCGGCGCGATCCGAGCTTCGTGCAAGAGCCGGATGCCGGTCAGATCGGCTTCCCTCTCCTGTTCGCGACTGAACCGAAGGGTCGCCAACTGCAGGCTCAGCTCCTTGGCCAGACCGATCAGACCCGACTGATCACCCAACAAGATCGTGACCACCGCCGCCATGCCCAATGTCTTCACGATGCGCTCCAGCCCGTGCCGTTGCAACACATGATTCACCTCGTGGCTCAATACACCGGCCACTTCTTCACCGCTCTCTGCTTTCCTGATCAACCCGGTGAACACGACGACATAGCCGCCCGGGAGCGCAAAGGCATTCACGACCGGGCTTTGCACCACCGACACCTCAAATTTGTAAGGATTCTCCGGAATTTTGTCGGTGAGGCGTTGCGTCATTTCCTGGACGGCCGCCACGCTCGCTCCTTCCCTAAGGACCGTCTGGCCGGACAGAAAGTCGTGATACGCTGCCTCGCCCAATTTCCGTTCCCATTCGACCGGCACCCGCGCGACGGCCCATTCGACGAGAAGATCGGTTCCGAACCAGAGGAACAGTCCCAGACCGAGGATGAAGCCCGCTGCTGCGGCCCAGAGGATTCGGTGCTTGTGACGTGCGCGCCGCACCTCTTGAGCCGTGCGTTCGAGCGGAGCGGTGAGTTCCGGCGGAGCAGCCCGGCGAAAATCGCGTATGACGGCAGGGTCTTTGAGATAGACGGTCCGAGCTCCCCTCTCGGTATCCCAGGACAACACGAGATGATCGTGATCCAACCCGCCGGCGGCTACTGAGAGGATCGAGAACGGAACCGACTGCTCTGTGAGAGTATCCGCGCTGATCGGCTTCAACTGCAGAGAGTCCGCTCCGACCGATACATGACAGGGCGCTCCACTGGGGGGAAGTCCGTCGCCGAAACAGAGTGCGTTAGCTGCAGGCGTCATGAATGCTCCGTCAACCGTCATCGTTAAGCGCATCCAGACGACAGGCCTCGGACGCCATGAGAAGGAGATAGGCGGGCCGCCGCCTGGGTCCAGACGAGTGACGCTCGTCGGTTAGCGGTTGACGGCGTTTATTCCGACACAGGAATGAACTGCCTAATCCAGGCGCCAAAGCTGCCGGGATTGCGGCTCTGGATATACACGAGCCCTGGACCGCGAAAGCGACAGACGAAGCCTTCGCCTGAGGTCAGGCTGGCGATCCAGCCCGAAGACGCTTTCTCGATGTTGTAGGTCGTCGTCGCACTCCAAGCCACCAGATGGCTATTGTCGACGATGTATTCTTCGTTGGGTTTCAATTCGATCTTGTGAATGGCGCCGAAGCTGTTCAGGATGAGCTGGCCGCTCCCGCTGATGCGCAGGATGAAAAAGCCTTCTCCCCCGAGCAGCCCTCTCGTGAGGCTCTGCATCTTGCTCTCGATCTTCACGCTTTCTGCACCGGCCAGAAATCCATCCTTCTGCACCATGTATTCGTTCACACCGTCCAGTTCCATGACGACGATCTCGCCCGGCACCGTGGGAGCCAGTAGAACTTCGCCAGGCCCCCGGCTCGCCCGTAAGGTCTGGAAGAAAAACTTTTCCCCCGTGAGCATCTTCCGCGACAGCGCCCCGAGGAACCCTCCTTCCATTTTGCTTTCGATATCGATCGTCGGCGAGGCCGCCACCATGGCACCGGACTCGGCCTTTACGGTTTCGCCTTCCATCAAGTTCACGCGCACCATCGGAAAGGCACCGGGATAGAGTATTTCGCTTTTCATTCGTTGGGCTCCTTGTTGGTTTCTCGGCAGCGGTGAGGCGCGAACGATAAGAGGCCGAAGTCTTTACGCTTCACGTCAGCGGTGCACCCACCCGTAGAGTCGGTGGCTCGGCTCCGGTCCTTCTTGCAGGTAACTCATACGAATGCGTCCGAGGTAATCGGCCGGGACTGCCTGCCGGGTAGCCCCCACGTCCAATCCGAACAGTCGCGCCGCGTTGAGTCCGAAGATCTGCTCCTTCACCGCCCTGGTCAACGGCTGATACTGGTGGATTTCGATCAACTCGTCCGGGATGTTGAACCGCCGGAACGCTTCGATCTGCCACTGCGGCGTCCCGTACCAAATCGAATCCGTTCCCCAGAGGACATGGTCGACCCCGAAAGCGTCGATGATCTGGCCGAGCAGATGAGCACAGACGGCCGGATGGCTGGTCACCAACTGGCCGAACGTGGAACCCAGCTCCATATAGATGTTGGCGATGGATGGCTGCGCCTTCTTCATCGCGCAGAACTCGGTCGTCCACGGAATGGCCTGCGCCTTGGCCCAGGTTTCATCAACCGATGCCGACGTGAGCAGACCGGAGTGGTAGACGAGAAACTGCAAATCGGGGAAATCCTTGGCCGCCTTGATCAGATCACGCGGATGGTTGTATTCGGCCACCGGCCCAAGCGGCAATCCTTTGTGGACGCAGATGCGAGAAACGCCGAGCTTTCTCGCCTGCTCCAGCATGGGATAAGCGATCTGTTCGTCGTCCATCCACCAACCCCGCTCGAACCCGACGGGGCAGGAACCCGTGTAACATTTCCAGGCTTCGATCCGCAGCGTTTCGACCTGCATGGCCATGAATTCCAAGTCGCGGCTCCCCAGCTGCGGCGTCGCAAGACCATGCGCCAGCATGCGTTGCGACCCGGTCAACCGGTTGATCTCGTCGCGGATGTGGGCCATTTCCTTCGGCGGGACAACGGCCTCTTGCGGATAGGGGCCAGGGGGCGTGCTGATCAGCCCGATCGACGTCTCGCTGTCCAGGAAGACTTCCTTGATGAAATTTTGCCAAGACAAATCATCGATGGTCCCGCGATCACCGGCCAGTTGCGGATTGAGCCCCGCTTCCTTGGCGCGCCGACGCAGCGACAGCAGCGCCTCCTTGCTGACGGCGCCCTTGCGCGCGACTTCCCTCTCGGACGGATCATAATGCGTCCCCACGTAATGGGTCTGCACGTCGAAGATGAAATAAGGATCGCCGCGCCGCTCGGTGAAGGCCGCGGCGTCGACAGCCTCGACGTCCCAGATGTCGAAAAACCGTCCGAACAGGACGTTCATCGCCAGAAGCGCCGCCGCCATCCCGCCGCTCGTCCAAAGAAACTCCCGACGACTTAGGCCCAGCCGGGCCGCCGCGCGCTGGGCCTGCTCCTGCACGAGGTATTCGACCGTAGCCTGAACCGGCGTCTGAGGATAGGGTGCGAACTCTTCGTTGGACACGACCCGGGTGGGAACCGGTGAGGGGGACACCACACCGCGCCTCATGGTTCTATCGGGAGTAAATCGTCGAGAAGTCATGGCGCCACCCCTTTCGAAACGGCGGCCCGATTCTGTGGAATGCGCGCTATCCTGTCAAGTGCGGTGCCTGTGCCGCCGCTTTAGATCCGACCGCAATCTGCCGATAGAGTTCCACGGATTCATCTCTGTCATCCCGGTTGCGCTCACGACTCAGGTCCGAGGCGGATTGCGCTGAACGAACCACGTGCATGAAACGTGTGGTGCTCGAAGAACTGACCGCCGGCATGGTGCTCGCCAAACCGGTGACCAATGCCGGCGGCATGGTGGTGCTTGCGGCAGGAGCCGCCTTGGATGAATCCACCATCGGCCGGCTCCGCCATCTGAGTGTGGCCTCCGTGTTCGTGGAAGGGAACGCGGGGGACAGCGGCGGGAAAACGCTGGCCGAGTTGGAAGCCGAACTCGAGCATCGCTTTTGCCGCGTCATGAACGACCCCCGGCAACGAACGATCCTCGAGGCGATTCGGCAGCAACTCCGAAGCAGTCATGGCGTAGGCGATACTCCGACCGCGTTATCATGAGCCCGACGCCCCAAGTCGACCTCAAACGGCGCATCGATCAGGTGGGTGAACTGCCGACCCTCCCGCACGTCGTGCAAAAACTCGCCTCGATGATCGGACGAACCAACGTGTCGGTGGAAGAAATCGGCCAGCTCATTGAGAAGGATCAGGTCCTCTCGGCGAAGGTCCTGCGGCTCGCCAATTCCCCCTATTACGGGTTCCCCTCGCGCATCGGATCCGTGGCCCATGCGGTGGTCGTGCTCGGATTGACGGTCGTGAAAGGATTGACCCTCTGTGCGACCGCATTCGACATGATGAAATCGGCCGGCATGGATCAGCTGTGGCGCCATTCCCTCGCTGTCGCCATCACGGCGCATATCCTAGGCACCAAGGCGGAGATGAAAAATCCGGAGGAGGTCTTTGTCGCAGGCCTGCTTCACGATATCGGCAAAGTCGTCCTGTACGTCAAATGGCCGGACGTCGGCCGGCAAATCATCAGCGCCACGCAGCAGCCGACTCGCTATCTCATGGAATCGGAGCAGACGCTCTTCGATGTCAGCCATGCGGACGTCGGCGGCTGGCTGGCGGCCGCCTGGCATCTCCCGGTGAGCCTGCGTGAACCCATCATGCATCACCATGCTCCCACCGCCGCACAGGAGGCTAAGATGCAAACGGCGATCGTGCATGTCGCCGACATCCTCGTGAAAGGACTGGCCTGCGGCAATCCCGGGGACGACCTCGTGCCGCCGCTCTCGGCCCAAGCCTGGAACCTGGTGGGATTGGACGCACCGAGCTTGATGGGCTGCCTCGCCAAGGCCAGCGAGGAATTCCAGACCATCGACGACTACCTATGAACAGCCCCAACCGCCGTATTCTGCTTCTTCACAATGACCCGACGGAGATTGAACGGCTGTCCGCCTGGCTCTCGAAGGCCGGCTTCCGCGTGGTGGTCGGAGATGCCAGCGGCTTGGCCATGCACGAACTGGTGCAAGATCCGCCCTGTCTGGTCCTCGCAGCAGAAGGAACGAACGGGCGCTCGGCTGAAACCCTGGCCCGCGATCTCCGGTCCGATCCCTTCTTGGGGCGGTTGCCGATGATGTTCTTGGTCCGCGATATCCGCATCGGCGATCTCGATTGGACGGCATTGGGGATTGATGACTACATCGCCGTTCCCTATCGGACGGAGGAAGTCGTCCAGCGGGTCCGGCTCTGCTTGAGCCGACTGGCCCGTTCCCTCGACGCAAACCCGCTGACCCGGCTGCCCGGAAACAGCACCATCCTGCATGAAACGACCGCGCGCATCGAGAGCCGAGCCCCCTTCGCACTCGCCTATTTGGACATCGATAATTTTAAATCCTTCAATGATCGCTATGGGTACTCCCGCGGCGATGAAGTCTTGGTCGTGGCCTGTCGGATCCTGACCACGGTGGTCAGCGAACTGGCCGGACCGGACGGCTTCGTCGGCCACGTCGGGGGAGACGATTTCGTCTTCATGAGTTGCCCACGGACCATCGATGCGGTTTGTCAAACGCTCATCAAGCGCTTTGACTTGGTCATTCCGGATTTCTATGATCCAGAAGACCGTCAGAAGGGCTACATCGACTCCGTCGACCGCAAGGGCCATCGTGAGCAGTTTCCGATCATGAGTCTTTCCATCGCGGTCGTGACGAACCAACATCGCACCATTGCTCATCCAGGCGATGTCAGTAAGATCGCCTCCGAGCTGAAGAAGGCGGCGAAATCGCTCAAGGGCAGCGTGTATGTGAAGGATCAGCGCGGAACGGCCGCGACGGCTCACCAGCGGTAGCCGATCCCGAAGCTATAGAAGTTCGTCCGGCTGTCGACTCGGTTCAGATCGGCGGTGCCTGTTGTGCCGTTGCTGAAGAAGGTCTTGTCGGTCCCGTCCTCTGCGATCAGCCATGTGCCGGCCCACCCGATGCTCACATCCCAGTGTTCCGTCGGCTGGTACCTTAGGCGGATTCCCAGGTCGCCGCCATAGCCGGTCGCGTCATGTTGAAAACTGGGAGTCTGAGAAAAATCGCTGCGCAAGTTCCATCGACCCGTTCCGCGATAGGACACGCTGGGCCAGAAATGCCCGGTGAGCTCCACCTTCAACGGCAGCGAAGAAACCGGCAATTCCACCAAAGCACCCAGCGTCGCGCCAGTCCACTTCGCGGTATAGCTGGAGTTCAGCCGGCTGAGGTCCGCGCCGCCGGGCGGGACTTCCTGCCGTCCGTCCTCAATCTGGAATCGCTGCTGATCGTACCGATAGCCGACGAGTAGGGCGAGGGAACCGCGTGGAGCATCGAGCAGGCGATATCCCGCCTCTCCGAAATACGACTGAACGTCATGACCGCCTGCGTCGCTGACACTGCTGGAAAACAAGCCTTGCCGGTTCGATTGAGAGAAGTCCTGATCGCGAACGGTGCCCGAGACAATGCCGCCGTACCCGATACGGCCGTGCGCCAGCCATTTTCTGTCCGAGGTAGTATAAGTGAGGTCGACCTGCCCTTTGATGCTCGTGCTGCGGAATCCCAGCTCGGAAAGGACATTGGGACTGCCGACACCGATATTCCATCCCACTCGATCCTGCTGAACGCCG
>DASTLA010000149.1:0-4226 GCA_035715525.1 Nitrospiraceae bacterium | reverse complement strand
AAGGCCTGAAGGAGCAGATTTTGAGGGCGTGACCATCCTCTGAGGAGACCCCATTATGAAAGTACGCATCGCACGGGAGGAGCTGCTGACCGGCTTGCAGCGGGTGCAGGGAGTCGTCGAAAAACGCAATACGATGCCCATCCTCTCGAATATCCTGTTGGAAGCCAAACACGACGGAGCCGAAATCGTGGCCACCGATCTCGAGATCGGCATGCGCGGCCTTTACAAGGCGACGGTGCTCGAAGCGGGCGGGGTCACCATCTCGGCACGGAAGCTCTACGAGATCATCAAGGAGCTGCCGGGAGGCGACATCGAGCTGACTTCGGGAGAAAATAATTGGACGACCATTCAGTGCGGGAAGAGCCAATTCAAGGTCGTGGGGCTGCCCAGCAGCGACTATCCCGCTCTGCCCTCGATTGAACGGGAAGGGCTGACGCCGTTGGCGGGAGCCGGGCTACTGGAGTTGATCCGTAAGACCCTGTTCGCCGCGGGGGACAACGACGCACGATACATTTTGAACGGCCTGCTCGTAACCCTGACCTCGACGGACAAGAAAACCACATTGCGTCTCGTCGGCACGGACGGTCATCGATTGGCCGTGGCGGAACGGGACGTCGGCAAGCCCGGTACCAAGACGGCGGCGCAGGAAATCAAAGCGATCATTCCGAAAAAGGCGGCGCAGGAAATGCGGCGCCTGCTGGAAGAAGGCGGCGACGCGGAGCCGCTGATCGGCTTCACCAAGAACCTCATGATCTTTCGCAAGAGCGGCCTCCTCCTCACCTCGCGTCTAATGGAAGGCAATTATCCGAACTACCAACAAGTGGTGCCTAAGGACAGCGGGAAACGCATTACCGTCAACCGGGCCGAGCTGGAAAGCGCGCTCCGCCGCGTCTCGGTCCTGTCGAAGGACAAAGCCAACGCGGTCAAGGTGTCGTTCACATCAGGCGGCATGACGCTTTTCGCCAGCAATCCCGACTATGGCGAGGCAACGGAGGATTTGCCGGCGCGCTACGAGGGTGAGACGCTGCACACCGGATTCAACGCCCGCTACCTACTGGACGCGTTCAGCGTCATGGACGGAGAATCCATTTCATTGCAGATGGACTCCGCGCTGAGCCCTTGCTTGATCCAAGAGCCGGAGAACCCGGGTTTCAAGTGCGTGGTGATGCCGATCAAGATTTAGGGTAGGCAGTCGATGGTCACCAATCATCCGTCTAACTGATCCCTCCGCGCCCGTCCGATCCACGACGTGTGACGAGTGACCGCCTCACAGAGGAGCTGAATGGCCAAGGACGATCAACAGGACTCCCCCCAGCCCAAAAGCGACAGCTACAGTGCGGACCAGATCAAGGTACTGGAAGGACTCGACGCCGTCCGGAAGCGCCCCGCCATGTACATCGGAAGCACGGGAGTGGACGGGCTGCATCATCTCGTTTACGAAGTGGTCGACAACAGCGTCGACGAGCACATGGCCGGTTTCGGCGAGGCCATCGAGGTCATGATTCACATCGACGGCAGTGTGACGGTCATCGACAACGGACGCGGCATTCCCACCGGCATGCATCCGACGCAGAAAAAGTCCGCCGCCGAGGTAGCGCTCACGGTCCTCCACGCAGGCGGCAAATTCGAGCAGGGCGCCTACACCGTGTCCGGCGGTCTGCATGGGGTCGGCATCTCGGTGGTGAACGCGCTGTCGGAGTGGCTGGAGCTGGAAATTTGGCAGGACGGTCAAGTCTTCGAGCAGCGGTACGAGCGCGGTAAGCCGCTTGCGCCTCTGGCCGTCACGGGAAAGACCAAGCGACGAGGTACGAAGGTCCGATTCAAGCCCGACGGGCAAGTGTTCGAAACCTTGGAGTTCAGCTTCGACGTCTTGGCTCAGCGCCTCCGCGAGCTGGCCTTCCTCAACAAAGGCTTGGCGATCACCCTTCGGGACGATCGCAAGGAAAAGGAACAGGTCTTTCATTACAAGGGCGGCATCGTGTCGTTCGTGGAGCACCTCAACGAGGCCAAAACCCCCTTGCACAAGCCGATTTATGTGAAGGTGGAGAAGCCTGATCTCATCCTCGAAGTCGCGCTGCAATACAACGACAGCTATGCCGAAAACCTGTTTTCGTTCGCGAACAATATCAATACGCGGGAGGGCGGGACGCATCTGGTGGGGTTCAAGGCCGCGCTGACGAGGACGATCAACAATTACGCGAGCGCCAACGACTTGCTCAAGAAAGAGCTCGAATCCCTCACCGGAGACGACGCGCGGGAAGGGCTGACCGGGGTTGTCAGCGTCAAGGTCCGCAATCCGCAGTTCGAGGGACAAACCAAGGCGAAGCTCGGCAACAGCGAAGTCAAAGGCATCGTGGAGGCAGCGGTGAACGACGCCCTGGGCACCTATTTCGAGGAAAATCCGACTGTCGCACGAAAGATCATCGGCAAGGCCATCGACGCCGCCCGCGCGCGCGAGGCCGCCCGCAAGGCCAAGGAGCTCATCAGAAGGAAGAGTGCCCTCGATGGTGGTTCGTTGCCTGGAAAGCTGGCGGATTGCTCGGAAAAGGATCCAGCGTTGAGCGAACTCTTCATCGTCGAGGGCGACTCGGCCGGCGGCTCGGCCAAGCAGGGCCGCGATCGGAAGTTTCAGGCCATTCTCCCGCTGAAGGGCAAAATCCTGAACGTGGAGAAGGCGCGATTCGACAAGATGTTGACGAGTGATGAGATTCGGACCTTGATCATGGCCCTCGGCACCGGCATCGGCCGCCGCAAGGAAGAAAGCGACAAGCCGGACAAGGAAGCTTTCGACATCGCCAAGGCGCGGTATCACAAGATCATTCTCATGACCGATGCCGACGTCGACGGAAGCCACATCCGGACGCTCCTGCTCACTTTCTTCTTCCGGCAAATGCCGGAGCTCTTGGAGCGCGGCTACATCTACATTGCACAGCCGCCGCTCTTCAAGGTGAAGAAGGGTAAGACCGAGCGGTACCTCAAGGACGAAAGCGCGATGAACGAGTATCTCGCGGACCTCGCGGTAGAGGAAGTGGACGTATTCGTGGAAAGCGGCAGGGATTATGTGACGGGACGGCGCCTGTTGCCGATTCTCAAGAAGCTGATCGGGTTCGAAGCCCTCCTCCACAAGGTCAACAAGAAGCATCACGAAGCCAATATGCTGCGGGTATTCGTGGACGAGCCGGGGTTGGATCGTGACATGCTCAAGAACCGGGCCGCCCTGCAGCAGCTCGTGACGAATGTGACCGCAACGCTTTCCCTCGTGTATCCGAAGGCGGCGCCGACGATCGAGATCGTGGAAGACGAGGAACACCAGTCCAACAAGCTGGTGTGTCGGGTGCCTGCCGGCGGCATTTTGCACCAGCTGGTCGTCAACCATGACTTGGTCGGCTCTGCGGACTTCCGGGAGCTGCAGAAACAGGCGCCCTCCGCCATCGGGCTGGGGAAGCCGCCGTACAGGATCAAGATCAAGGAAGCCGAGACGCAAAAGAGCGGCACCGCCGAACTGGTGCAGGCTATTTTGGAAGAAGGCAAGCAGGGGCTGAATATCCAGCGCTACAAAGGGTTGGGGGAAATGAATCCCGGCCAGCTATGGGAAACCACGATGGATCCCGAAAAACGAACCCTGCTGCGCGTGCAATTGGAGGATGTGACCGGCGTCGATGAAATCTTCACGATCTTGATGGGTGATGAAGTGGAGCCCAGGCGCAACTTCATCCAGCAGCACGCGCTGGAAGTACGAAACCTCGATGTGTAGGACAGGCCGCTCGACGGCTGACGCGTGATGAGGAGTCCGAATGCCCCCAGATGAGCGTTTAGGTCAGATCGCCATCGAAGACGAGATGCGCTCGTCCTATCTCGATTATGCGATGAGCGTGATTGTCGGCCGTGCCTTGCCCGATGTGCGGGATGGGCTGAAGCCGGTCCACCGGCGCATTCTGCACGGCATGAATGAGATGGGCCTGGCTGCCAACCGGCCGTACCGCAAGTCGGCCAAGATCGTCGGCGAGATCATGGGCAATTACCATCCTCACGGCGACACGGCGATCTACGATACGCTCGTCCGGATGGCGCAAGACTTCAACATGCGCTATCTGCTCGTGGACGGCCAGGGCAACTACGGCTCGATGGACGGCGATGCCGCGGCCGCCATGCGATACACCGAAGCTCGCCTGACCAAACTGGCTGAAGAGTTGCTGGCCGACATCGAGAAGGAGACCGTCGATTTC
>DASTLA010000148.1:0-23288 GCA_035715525.1 Nitrospiraceae bacterium | reverse complement strand
GGTGTCGCCATTCGCTCTTCCATTGTGGGGGGCTGATGCCCCTGAGCCATTGCAGCCCCCTGCGCTGCCTGTGCTGGAGTAATCGGAGAAATCCTGGGTCTTGCAGGCTGAGCTGCTTGCGGACCCTGTGGAGCGGCCGATGCCATCAGTGCTGCGGTGGTGCCAGGTGTTAATTCAGGTCCGGGAGTATAAGGGGAAGTGGGAGCCTTTGCTGCTGTCGGTTGAGGTGATGGCGTCGGCTGCGCAGTAGGGGGCGCCGCGTCGGCTTGGACCGGCGGTTGGGCCGACGCGGCCGGCTGCTCAGCTACGACCTGTTCAGGGGCAGGAATATCGTTGACTTCTTTCTTGAAACCTCGAAGCGCCTTACCTACGCCTTCTCCGATTTGAGGCAACTTGCCTGCACCAAAGATGATCAATACGATCACGAGGATAATGATGAGCTCGGAAAATCCCATCGTACCAAACATGTGCGAATCCTTCTTTTTTATCGAGAGCTGCCGGAGAAACCTACCAAGCCGCGCGACCCAGGATTGCGGAGCGGAAAGTATGACGTTAACTGCCAGACAAGTCGCCTGTCAAGAAAGCTCGGTGATCGCTGGAACACAGTCTAAGACGACCCTTAGTGGGACGGGAAGGCAATGGGAACGATCTCGGTTTGGATCGGCTGACCGTACACCACGGCGCCCGTATCGGACAAGTAAACATCGAGCTCGCTGCGGATCCCAAACTCTCCCGGAAGATAGATTCCCGGTTCGATGGAAAAGCAGGTGCCTGGCAAAAGGCGGCGGGAATCCTGTGTTTCCAAGTTGTCGATATTGGCACCGTTTCCGTGCACCTCCTCACCGATCGAATGTCCGGTTCGATGGACGAATTGCTCCCCATAGCCCGCGTCTTGGATGACTCGCCGGCAAACTTCATCGACTTCCCATCCACATGGAAATCGGCCGCTTCGGACCTGATCTCCGACGAATTCTAGCGCGGCATCACGTGCGCGTCGGACAATATGAAAAATCTCCTGCTGCCGAGGAGGAACGCACTCCCCCACGTATCCGGTCCAGGTGATGTCCGCATAGACCGACCCATGCGCGGCCTGTTTTGCCCACAGGTCGATGAGTACGAGGTCGCCGTGCTTGATAACGGAAGAACCACGAGCTGTTGGACCGTAGTGCGGATCTGCACTATGTGCATTGACCGCCGCAATGGGCGGGCTCGATGTGACAAGTCCGCGGCTGTCCATGCGTGACAAAATGTACTGCTGAAGATCGTATTCCGTGATCTCGTTCCGATTGGTCAGAGCCTCACCGATGAACCCAAATGCTTCGTCCACGATCGACCGCAATCCCTGGGCGGCAAAACGATGCGAAATCAGTTGGAAATCTTCCCAGACGGCTTCGAACTGCTGCACGAGATCAGCGGAAGAGAGGATCTCCACGTTGAAGCTACGGACGAGTTCAATGGTTCCCGCATCGACCCTGGACAGATAGGGAATCGCATTCATGGGAGAATATTGCATGGCCACCCGGCGCGCCGAATGGAGCACATAGCTCAACGCGGCCTGTTGTTCCTTCCACGACACGTAGGGCCAGGTCTCTCCAGGGAGGTCGTCGAGCACGTGCGGCTCAATACGATGCTGCAGCTTGACGGGAGTGCCCCGAGCCGGAATCCAATAGTACCAACGCCGCGTGACATGGAGATTGGAATCTAACATCAACACTCGATACGCGATCGGATCGATATGTCGAAAATCATAAAACAACCACCCATCCAAATCCGGCCATCCTCGAATGGCCTCTTGTATGCGGCTCACGCGGGATACATGTTTTGATGATGCGGTCATATTGATGTGGCCCATCATATCGCTCTCACGCCGGGGATGCCACTACCCGTAACTAGGCGAGCAGGCCGGCGGAATGCTAGAATGCGTTGTTCTATATGAGCTTTCGTTCTTCCACATCTACACCCGAGCACCATCCATATCGAGTGACTTTCTTTTTTGGACCTGAGCAAGTCAGCGAGCGGCCGCATCTCTCTTACTGCGTGTTCAATGTCAAGAAACGCAGTTGGAAAGGAGGCGTGCAGGTCTCGGTGGAAATCGAGCAGAGTCAGGTCGCGCGACTACGGGAACGACTCGGCTATCGAGCTTGGATCACGACGGCGCTTCAGGAAATGGCCCCCGAGGAGAGACATTCCACTTTACAGCGAGCGGATGACTTGTTCATCCAAGCCTTGTGTGCATGGAAGCTCGATCTCGCCATGTCGCAGGGACTCGAGCAAGACAATCAGACGCTGCCTGCCCAGAGCCTGACGCTGGAACTCGACCGAGCCACAGGACAGCAGCCAAGCAGAGTGATCGACTATGTGAAAGCGGAACTCGACTTGTCGGCCGAATTTTGAGATGGGGTTTGAAATCGAGGTCGAATTTGTTATAACCGCACAAGGTTCGCCGGCAGAGCTCCGGCTCCGTCATTTTGTTTCAGCCTTTTCTCACTCCCGGCTACGGACTTTTAGAATCAAGGAGGGGCGCATCGTGAACGTCTTGGCAAACAGGTCTGATAAACTGAGGCGCCGCCTCTGGGTCAATCTCCTCGTACTCACCGTCGTGCTGACCTTCTGTTCGGCATTGGTAATACCGCCGCTATCGGCACAAGAACCGGGTAGCACGACAGGAACAGCCGCGGACAGCACCCCATCGGGCGTCGGTATGCAGGCAGGATCGGCTTTGGCCACGATTCTATACTTTCCTTTCAAGGCCGCTTTCGCGTTGGGCGGGGGAATCGTCGGCGGATTGGCCTACGCCTTTTCAGGCGGCAGTGAACAGACGGCGAAAAGCATCTGGATTCCGAGCATCTACGGCACGTACATCATCACGCCGGACCATTTGAAAGGCGATAAGCCTATCCGATTCCTCGGTGTGCCGAACGACGCTCGCGATGCGTCCGATGTCCCAGTTCAGGAGCCGGCGCCCCTTCCGCTTGAGCCCGTCCGGTAGCATGAAACCGGTCATCGGAGTCACGCCCGACTTCAATGCCGGCGATCGTGAAGAATGGGGCGGTAAGGAGCCGACGTACTTTCTCCGCGCCCGGTACGTGAGGGCCATCGAGGAGCTGGGCGGCGTCCCCCTGATCCTGCCGTTGGTTGCCGGCCGAGGGGCAAGGGGTCGGATTCTGAGCCAGGTAGACGGACTACTCTTCACGGGCAGCGGACCGGACCTCGATCCCTCGCTCTATGGAGAGCGGCAGCGGTACAAGTTCCGGCTGGTTGCCGAGCGTCGGTCGGATTTCGAGTTAGAACTGATCAGGCTCGCCGCACACAACCAGGTCCCTACTCTTGCCATCTGCGGCGGAATGCAATCGATGAACGTGGCTTGCGGTGGCAGCCTGTATCAGGACATTCCAGCCCAGGTCGAGGGGGCGCTGCCCCATCGCCAAACCACCCCGGCTACCAATCTCTCTCACAGCATTTCGATCCTGCCCGGTAGCCTGCTTGCGCGGATCGTCAAGAAATCCCGCCTTAAGGTGAATAGCTCGCACCATCAATCGGTCAAAGCAGTGGGGCGATCGTTAGTGGCCTCTGCAACCGCACCGGACGGGATTGTGGAAGCCATTGAATTGCCGTCACACCGGTTCTTCTTGGGCCTCCAATGGCACCCGGAGTTCCTGTTCGAACGACATGCGCTCCATCGACGGCTGTTTCTGGCCTTTCTTCGAGCGTCGAGCGCGCATCCATAACGTCATGGATCGCCTGCTATACTTGAGCCAGCATCCGACCGCCGCGGATTTGTCCGCCACCCAACGGCCACGTATTTCCCATCCTGATTCAGGAGATTGAGTGGGCAGCCCCCTGTTTCGCACGAAATCCATCGAGCGCATCCTGGCTGACTCCGATGCCCCTGAACATCGCCTCAAGCGGACACTTTCTGCATGGGACCTCACCGGTCTCGGCATCGGCGCCATTATTGGAACGGGCATCTTCGTTTTGATCGGCACCGCGGTGGTCGGCGACGCACATCGGCCCGGAGCAGGCCCGGGGATAGTCCTATCGTTCATCTTGTCTGGCGTGACCTGTGCCCTGGCCGCCCTCTGTTATGCCGAATTTGCCGCCATGATCCCGGTCGCGGGCAGCGCTTACACCTATTCGTATGCGACCTTAGGAGAGCTGCTAGCTTGGCTTACAGGGTGGAATCTGATCTTGGAATATGGGGTCGCTTGCGTGGCGGTGGCTATTGGATGGTCGGGATACTTCAATAATATCCTTAAACTGTGCGGCATCGAGTTGCCCTATTGGGCAACTCACCCGCCCGGAACGGACGGCGGTGTCGCCAATATCCCCGCCGCCGCAATCGTCCTCTTGGTCACGATCATCCTCATAATCGGCGTTAAGGAAAGCGCGCGCGCCACCTGCACCATCGTCCTCATCAAATTAGCGGTCATCATATTTTTCATTACGGTCGGGGTGTCGTCGGTCGACAGCGCCAATTGGTCGCCGTTCATGCCTTTCGGGTTCGCCGGCGTCGGGGCTGCGGCAGCGATCGTCTTCTTCGCCTATATCGGGTTCGACGCGGTCTCCACGACCGCCGAGGAAGCGCGCAATCCCCAACGTGATCTTCCCATCGGCATTTTTGCATCGCTCGGCATCTGTACGATTCTTTACATTTCCGTGGCAGGCGTCCTGACCGGCTTGATTCCTTACGACAAAATCGACATCCATGCACCGGTCGCAGAGGCACTCCGCGTGGCGGGATTTCAATGGGGAGCAGCTATTGTCGCGACCGGGGCTGTGGCAGGCATCACCAGCGTGTTGGTCGTCATGATGCTAGGACAAATTCGCGTTTTCTTCGCCATGTCGCGAGACGGCCTCTTAGGTCCGTGGCTTTCTCGGGTTCACCCTAGATTCCGCACGCCTCATCATGCCACGTATCTCACCGGCATCGCAGTGGCCATCATGTCCGCGTTCATCCCGATCGGCGATGCCGCGGATATGACCAATATTGGGACATTGTTTGCATTTGTCCTGGTCTGCCTCGGGGTGGTGGTCCTCCGGTACACCAAGCCCAATCATCCGCGCCCGTTTCGCATGCCGCTCATGCCGCTGCTGCCGATCTTGGGGATGTCGGCCTGCCTAGGGCTGATGTATTTCTTGCCCTGGTTGACCTGGATCCGCTTCGTGGTGTGGACCATCATTGGAGTCGTGGTCTATATGAGTTACGGTCGACGCCATAGCAAACTGGCCACGACGCCGGCAGTATCAATCACGAGCTAGGTAATGTTGAGGGCGGGGTCCAGCTAGGCAGAATGTGCTGGATCGGACGGACCAGACTTGGCGGGTGACGCAGCGGCAGCCGAAGGCGATTCACCGGCCGGCTTGGCAGCCGGAGCCTGTGTAGAAGGTGCGGGTTTTGCGGCAGCAGGTTTTGGGGCAGGCGTTGCGGGGGAGGGTCCGCTTGTGGCTGTCGAATTGTCGCCAGCTGACGCAGGGGCTGCGGCCGGTTTAGGAGGAGCCGCCGGCTTGGGCGGGGCCGGCTTTTCAGGCTTGATACCGCCTTCCCAGGAAGGACCAGAATACATGTCGGCCGAGAGGCCTTTTCCCTTCCACTTATTCTCAAAATCCGCAGCCGCTTTGTTCGGTGTCTCACCCGACCCGACCACGTCATTCCAGGGATAGACCTTCGGGCCGATGAGACATCCAGTCTCAGTCCGTCGTAGGTACAGTGCGATGGGGTTTCCGCGGTACGGTCCGAGGAATATATGGACGGACCCAACGTATTCGAGCAAGTTGGCCACACTCCCTCCGGAAAGAGAGGCATGATGCCATAACAGGCCCGGGAAGGGCAAGAACGACCTCTTGCCTGTTGCGAGTCCGAATCAGCTGGGAGCTTGTGCAGAGGGGATAGGGCGTTTGCGAAGCAGGTAGACCGCGATGATGAGAACGATGATGACGGTCACGTTGAGTGCCACGTCCGTGACATATTGCTGGAACAGCTCCTGTTTCATTTCTCTGGCCGCCACTTCGAGCTGATGGGACAGTTCAGCACTTGCCGTGAGAATTCGTCTGGTGCATGCGATGATGCCCACGGCCAGATAGGGTTCAAGTTCAAGGATTTCAGTCTGCAGGAATCGCACGACCGTGCGAAACAACTCCAACAGGATGATGACCAGCAACAGATCGTTGAGGAGTTTGAGCCCAGCCGGCAATAGACTCCCATGGTCGGGCCGGATCAGGAACATGTACCAGGCATGCGCGAAGATCACCATGCCCAAAACGAGTAGACTGAAGCCCGCGGTGATATAACCCAGGCGATCGAGCCAGTCCATGAATGCCAAAAGCCGGTGCATGGCGGCTTTTGGAGCTTGTTCGATGGAGCCCGCCGCGTCAGTCTCCCTGGTCATGCGTGGCCTGCCGGCCCAGTCGGCATCGGAGGATCTTCGGTACGCCGGCCGAACTTCAGATCGTTCACCGCTCCGGTCGTCATGGTGTGACCACAGCAAGCAACGCCTTCAAATCCCGCCCCTCCATCCAACACCAATACGCGCAGTCCGCAGGAATCCGGGAATTCCCGCTTCTCCTCTAACATCGCACCTGGAAGCAACTGGCCTTTTTTGCGACCCCGCGACGGGAGAATTTCAGGAACCAAATCGGCTTCGGTCAGCTCATGGCCGCAACACATAATGCCCTGAAAGCCCTCGCCGCCGCTCATGATTTTGACAACGAGCCCGCAAGACTCCGGGAACCGTTTGCGCTCATCCAGAATATCGCCGCGTTTTAACGCCATGTTGCCTCACCGACAATGCTCGAGTTTTCGATAGCCCGTGGTTGCCTGGATCTTACCCGTGAACCACGGGAGACTCCTCCATATGCCGGACCTTGGCAACGGAAGTAGGACTCGCAAGACGAACGCGGGCATGAGCCCTCATCAATGAGTCGACCAAGATCCGGTGAGAGCGGCAACCCACCACCAACCGCGCATCGGAGATCGTCACCGGCTTGTACGGCACAAGATAACGGGATTTCAACCGAGCGATGCGCCGTAGCGAGTGATCCAACCTAGCCTGCGAGATGCGGCCCTCTTTGACCGCGGCCTCCACTGCCTGAGCGGCAAGACGTTCTCTCTCCGGGTCCTTGCAGATGAGTAGGATGTCGCAGCCGGCCAGAAAGGCTTGAACAGCAGCCTCGCCGATCCCGAAATGATCGATAATGGCATGCATTTCCAAATCGTCGGTCAGGACAACGCCGTCATAGGCCCATTGCTCCCGAAGCAGCCCTTGAAGAACCGCCGGGGAAAGCGTGGCGGGTCGTTCCGCGTCAAGCGACTTGTACAATACATGTGCAGTCATCAAGCTGGCGACTCCGGCACGAATCGCGTGCTGGAACGGCGGAAACTCGACCTCACGGAGTCGATGCAGGGCGGCATCGACGACCGGCAATTCCTTGTGTGAATCAGTGGCCGTGTCCCCGTGCCCCGGGAAATGTTTGCCGCAGGCAACGACTCGATTGTCCTGGAGGCCCGAAATGGTAGCCCAGCCCAATTCGGCGACCAGTTCCGGCGCCGATCCAAATGCCCGATCCCCAATAACAGGATTATCGGGGTTGCTGTTCACATCCAGCACGGGGGCCATGTTCATGTTGATGCCGACTGCTCGAAGCTCCTTCGCGACGGTCGCTGCCGCTGAATAGGCGAGGTCTTGAGAGTTGCATAGACCCAAGAGTTCACAGGGAGGAAAGATGGTGAAGTCCTTTGGAAGACGTGAGACACGCCCGCCTTCCTGGTCGATAGAAATCAGCAGCGGCGTTTCCGGCGACAGACGCTGGAGGCTGTTGGTCAATTCCAGGATCTGGGCGACAGTTTCCAAATTCCGTTTAAAAAGAATGACTCCGCCCGGGCGATACTCCCGGACGAACGAGGCAAACTCGTTGCTAACCGAGGTGCCGGTAAATCCCACCATGAAGAGCTGACCGATTTGCTCGCGAAAGGTCATGGGCACCAGGCGTCAGTTCTCATTATCTTCCCTTCAGGACCCACTTGGCTCAGTTCTTCAGTGTCCGGTTGATCAAGAACTGTATGAGAAGACGAGTACCGATACCAGTCGGGCCTTTGGAAATGTAGGCTCGGTCTCGTTCGCTCCAATCGGTGCTGGCAATATCGAGGTGGATCCAGGGAACATCCCCCACGAACTTACTGAGGAAGAGGGCAGCGGTGATCATACCTCCCCCACGCCCACCGATGTTTCGCATGTCCGCCACATCGCTTTTCAGCTGCTCGAAATAATCCTCCCACAGCGGCATTTCCCAGACACGCTCACCCGCTCTTAGTCCGGCTTTCCGCACCGATTCTTTGAGACGATCATCGCTGCCGAACATGCCGATGGCAAACTGTCCCAATGCCACGACACAGGCACCTGTCAATGTCGCAACGTCAATCAAGGCTGCAGGCTTCAGCCGCGTCGCATAGGCCAAGGCATCGGACAAAATCAAACGCCCTTCCGCATCGGTATTTTGGACCTCGACTGTCTTGCCGGAGAGCGTTTTCACGACATCACCGGGTTTCATGGCCCGTCCGCCCGGCATGTTTTCGGCCACCGGGAGAATGCTGATCAGATGAAGCGGCAACCTTAGCCGCGCCGCCGCGCGCAAAGTCGCCATGACTTCAGCACCTCCCGTCATGTCGGCTTTCATCTGTTCCATGTTTTCGGCCGGCTTCAGTGAAATACCACCGGTGTCGAACGTGATCGTCTTCCCCACCAGCACCACCGGCAACTCGCTTTTTTTTGCCTTCTCGCTCTTATACTCAAGGATGATGAATTTCGGGGGTTCGTGGCTGCCTCGCGCAACGCCTAAGAGCGCCCCCATCCCCAGTTGTTCCATGTCCTTTTGTTCCAAAATCTTCAGACTCACGCCGGGTTCCTTGGCGACCGCCTTGGCCTCGCTTGCAATTCGGCTCGGCGTCATCACATTGGATGGATGATTACAGAGATCACGAACGAACGCCGTCGCCTCCGCCGCAGCCGCACCGCGGCGGATACCCTCAGAGACTTGCCTGACCTGCGTCCGCTGCGCCGTATACACAGTCATTCGTTCCACATCGGGTGGCCTGCCGCCGTTGTCGCTGCGGTATTCAACGAACTGATAGCAGCCCAAAATGGCACCTTCTGTCATAGTCTGGGCCACGTCAAGGACATTCGAGCCGCGAGGGAATCCGGCGGGCAGGGCAACCGCAAATGCCGTCACCTTCGCCTGCCGCACGCGCTTCGCCGCGAAACCCAATGCCTGCCGAATGACATCCAAGCGAAGATCCTTCCTTTTTCCGAGACCGACCAAAAGCAGCCGCTTCGCCGGCACCTTTCCTTGCGTATGTACCAACAACAGTTCCCCGATTTTACCTTCGAACTCTTTGACCCGCAGCATTTCGGCAAGATGACCGCCGAGCTGCTTGTCCAGAGCCGTTGTCTCTTGCTTCAAGCCATCCCCTTCGCAATGCAACAGGACGAGCAGTTCAGCCGGTTGCTCTTCGACCCGTCCGACCAGCGCTTCCACCTGCATAATCTTCATTCCAATCCTCTCTCCTTCTGTAGGCTCTGTTCTCCCGACATTCGTCTGCCGCAGCACAACGGACGGCACCGTTGATCCATCTCGCCTGAGGTTCGTTATACCCCACGCATGTCGGGGGCCCAAATATATTTGTGCATTTGCATTTGGAAACGGACTGACAATCGATCAGCCAGCAGCCACTCGGCCAGCTGCCGTGCCTCCAACGAGCCGAACACCGCACTGACCAACACCGTGCAACGGGAGATCAGATTGTGCTGATGAATGACATCGCGAGCCCATTCATAATCGGTCCGATCCATAATGACGAACTTCG
Organism: Nitrospiraceae bacterium; assembly: GCA_035715525.1. Classification (GTDB taxonomy): domain Bacteria; phylum Nitrospirota; class Nitrospiria; order Nitrospirales; family Nitrospiraceae; genus JAHBWI01. The sequence goes on along the minus strand of DASTLA010000148.1, from coordinate 13,432 downwards.
CTTCATCTTTCGGCGCCAATCGGTCCACATTTGGCCAGTGCATGCGATCGGTCATTCCGCTGCCAGGGCATTTTATATCGAGAATGACGTGAACTCGTGGATCGACCTCGGCAGTATCAAGCGCACCGCTCGTCTCCAAGAGTACTTCATACCCTTGATCGCACAGCCCACGCAGTAGCACCAGAGACTCCGGTTGGCTGAGCGGCTCGCCACCCGTGACCTCCACCAACGGACATCCGAACTGCCTCACGCTTTGGAGTACCTGTTCCAGGTTCAAATCCTGGCCGCCGTAAAAGGCATATTCGGTATCACACCACGTGCAGCGAAGGGGGCAGCCGGTCAACCGAACGAAGACACAGGGGCGTCCCGCATACGTCGATTCACCCTGAATGCTATGAAATATTTCCGTGATACGCATACTGAGTCTTTGGCGACGATTGAACGCCCTGGGTGACTAGCGCCACCGGACCGTGGTCCATCCCCGCCGGCGTGCAATCCTCCCCATTCCTCGTATTGGGTTCACGACAAGCGGGTTACCGACCATCTGCAATAACTCGACATCACCCGGGCTATCTCCGTAGGCGAACGATTGGGTCAAATCGATGTTCGATTCACTGACCAACGCCGTAATCAGCTCACGTTTGCCTGGACCGTAAGGAAAGGGCGCCCATAAATGGCCGGTGAAGCGGCGCTCTTTGTGCTCCGGTCTTGCAGCCAACACGGTCCGCACGTCCAGCCATCCCGCCAAGGGCGCAATGAGGAAGTCCAAAGAGCCGGTGACGAGAACGATGTGATGACCGGCCCGCCGATGTTCGTCCATCCTGGCGAGTCCGTCCGCGGCCAAAAAGGGAAAGATCTCACTCCGACAGAAGTCTTCGGCCAACGGGACGATGTCCGCTACACGCTTGCCTGCCAGGTAGAGCTTGCGCTCCCTCAGGGGCTGAAGGGAAAGCGGCGGAACGCGACGAACCAGCCAAGTCACACTATCTTGGAGCTCACGCCATCCTACGAGACCGCGCCGCCAGAGATAGCGAAAGAATCGCACCTCACTGGCCAAGCCGGGAAGTAACGTATTATCCACATCGAAGAGCGCGGCAATCTCTGTTTTCTGGCTCGTTCGCATGTCATGGGAAGCTATTGGACGGCCCATCGGCAAGCTGCGCGGCTCGTCGGGCTGCTAATTCTAACGGACAACTAGTTGATTGACAAGCATTTTGGCCCACTTCTATAATGCAGTTCCTTCTTTCGACATCCTACCCGAGTGCCGAAGTGGTGGAATGGCAGACACGCACGTTTGAGGGGCGTGTGGCGCAAGCCGTGCGGGTTCAAGTCCCGCCTTCGGCACCAACAAGAAATACTCCCTCCAATGTTCGTTGCTCGTTCATGGTGCGTAGGAACGCGAGCAGAAAAAAAGACTGCCCGAGAAATATGATCGGCCTTCCCGAATATACGTGCCGATGATGAGGCAAATCGGCTCTATGCTCATAGAGCCGATTTCTCTGCCGTCAGAATCGCAATCATATCTACCTCTTTCTTTTCTTTTCGCGTAGAGTGGTGCGGTAGCTCGGGCTGCGGGCTATGCTGCAAGTTCGTGACGCCCGCCTCACCGGCCTTATGCGGCTGAGCTTGGCGGGTAATCCGGTTGGAATTTCGCCCCCTACTGCAGTGGGCAGCTGGCAAATGGAACGCTGATTGACCCTCATTGACGCCACGGCGCACCCATTGAGAACCGGAGGGCTGAATGCATTCGGGGCGTTCTTGCATACCCTCGCACATCAGGTATCCGTCGGCATCTTCCTGACCGATTCGCTTGGCCGCTGCCTCTACGTAAATCCACACCTGTGCAGTCTCATGGACCTCCACCCCTCCGAAATCAGCGGTCGGGAGTGGCTGCATGCAGTGCATCCTCAGGACCATGACCGGGTCGTAGGCGAATGGAATCGCGCTACTCAGGAGCGGCTCACGTTCATGGACGAATGTCGGCTTCAGCGCTCGGATAAATCCATTCGCTGGGTGATGGTGGAGGCATTTCCTCTCCGTACCGGTCAAGACGACGTCACCGGCTACTTGGGAGCCATACGCGATGTCACCGCCAGCAAACTCGCGCTCGAGGCTTTGCAGGCCAGTGAAGGACGATACCGCACGCTCCTCGATGCGTTTCCGCGAGCCCTGTTTGTCCATGCGGACGGCCAGCTTCTTTTCAGCAATCCTGCCGGCGCGCGTCTCCTCGGGGCCGCATCCACCCAAGAGTTGGCGGGCCGTAAATTGACGAACTGGTTTGCCGCCGATGCCCTTGAAATGCTGAGCTTCCAAGCCGGTCGTCCGGCGGCATCGACCGGCTGGACCTTACGAAAATCGGATGGCACCGCCTTCGATGTAGAGGTGTATGTCGCTCCGATCACGTACAATGGCGCAGCAGCGGTGTTATTTACCCTGTCAGATCCGATACCTCAAAAGGAGATGACCGCACACCGTGACCATGCAAGAAAGATCGAAGCGATCGCCGCTCTGTCCGGCGGAATTGCCCATGAGTTCAACAACTGCCTCACCGCCATTTTGGGCTTCACGGAACTGGCCCTTCTAGGCGTCCCGACCGACGGCAAATGCTACGGGCACCTGCAACAGGTCATGCTCGCGTCCAAGCGAGCCCGTGAACTCGTCGGCCAGATGCTGACATTCAGCCGACAGGCAGACACCGCCAAGCAACCCATCGCGCCTCATTTTCTTCTGAAGGAAACCCTTCGCTTGTTTCGAATGGGATTGCCCGACACTATTACGGTCCATGAAACGATTCAGGCTTCCACCCGACGGCTGCTGGCCGATCCCACGCAGGTACACCAGGTCTTCGTGAACCTATTGGCCTACGCCCAGCAATCGCTCATGGCCGCAGAAGGTATTCTTGAAATCCGACTTGAGGATATCGGAGTCGGAACGAATTCCGTCGGCTCATCTCTGCAATTGGCGCCCGGAGATTATATTTGCTTGACGGTTTCCAATTCTGTCCAGGAGACGGCTGCAGAGACGCAAACCGACGTCACCGGTCCCATTCTTCCGGCGGCAGGAGTCGGTGAAAGCCCGGGGATTGTATTGGCGGTCGCGAATGGCATCGTCGCCGAGCTCGGAGGCACCATTCGCGTAACGACTCTACCCAGGCATGGGGTTGCAGTCGAGGTCTTCTTCCCGGTGCTGACAGAGCCAGAATTGAATGATTCCCTTGCTAAGGTTTCGGGGGAACGGTAGAGTCGCAATCACCGCTGGAGAAAATTCTCTGCGCTGAGGACGTATGCGATGCAATCCACCTATCCCATGGCGAGCCGCAACGCCCGGGATCATTCCGCTTCGTCGAAAGCCGTAGGAGCCTTATGCCGTCGGTCTTGATCGTGGATGATGAAGATGCCATCCGCCATCTGATACGAGCTGCGCTCGAACAGGCCGGCTACCAGGTAAACGAAGCACGCGATGGGAAGGAGGGACTCGCGCGTTATCGTCAGATTCCGGCAGATCTTGTTATCATGGACATTTTGATGCCGGACCAGGACGGGCTTGAAAGCATTCTGACCCTCCGCCGCGAATTTCCGAATGCAAAGATCGTTGCCATCACCGGCGGCAGCGACATGATTGGAATTCTGAATTTTCTCGATGTCGCCAAGATGCTCGGCGCTCGACGGACACTTCAGAAACCATTCGACATGAAGCAACTGCTGGACGTCGTGCAGGGTGAGCTAGAGAATTGACCTGCCTACCGCCCCGTTGACTTTGCTGCCTCCCTTCCCCAGACTTGAGCCGCCCTTGGCTTCATGGGATTCAAGTACTTCGATGACTTCACGGACTATCTCCTTACACGCTGGACTCGGCGCATTGGTGCTTGCCATCGGGGCAGCGCTCTTATGGGATCAAGCAGGCCCGGCCTGGCCGCTGGTCTGTGGTCTAGCAGCCGTCGCATTCTTATGGTGGCAGGGTCGCTCCGTTGGGAACATCTGGGCTTGGACCACGTTGCTGTTGGGTATCGAGAGCATGGCCTGGCCTATCGCCACGATGTTGCGTGTTCGGTTTTCGGGCAACCAGCCGACCGAGGAAGAAATGGGAGCCATTCTGAATTCCGTTCTCTTCGGCCTTTTTTCATCCGTGTTCTGGGTGACGTTCGCACTCGGCCTATTCAAACGTCAGAAGGAAGCCGCAGCTCCGCCTGCCACCGCGCCGAGCATCGAAGCCGCTCCCGTGCGTTCTCGCAAATCACGTAAACACAAATGACCGGCGCTATGCCATGGTGACGGGGTCAACGTCGACGGCGAACCGCAACTGGCCGGGCCGAGGTTCACGTTCCAAGCGTTCGAGGGTCTTGGAGACGACAGCGCGACCGGTGGACAAATCGACCGACTTGATTAAAATCTGCCAGGAGTAGCGGCCCCGAACGAAATACTTGGCCGCCGGAGACGGCCCGAGGATCGAGGCTGCTCCGCAAGATTCGGATTCGAGCGTTCCCCTTTGCCGACCCTGTTTGCTTGTTGTGCCTTGCACCTCTCTGTTTTCCGCCACCAACATCACACGCAAGAGATCCGCCCAACGGCTTGCGGCTCGGGCCACCACCGTCTCGTTTCTTCCGGACACGTCCAGGCGGATCAGGTGGGTAAAGGGAGGATACTGCAGCAATTCTCGGAACGACCGTTCGTGCTGGAGGAAAATCGCAGGATCGGCGGACGCAATGGAAGTAAGAGCATGATGATCGGGAAACCGCGTCTGCAGCAAGACGGATCCCCCTCGTGAAGCCGGCTCGGCCAACGAAACCGCATCAATCAACGCATGATAGGTCCGCTCGGCAGATCGAAAGTCCGACACATGTAAGCCGGCATCGGCATCCGGGACGCCGACGAATGATGCTCGATGCGTAAGCGCAAGGCGGAACAGCATCTCCGTGCCGATCAGAATATCGATTTCACGCGCACCAAGGAGCTGAGACAGGGCACGTGTCTGTGTCCGTCGACGTACCGCCTCGCTATCCAGTCGGGCGAGCCGCGCCTGGGGAAACAATCGGTGAATCGCTTCCTCAAGCCGTTCCGTTCCGGACCCTACCGGCTCCAAGTGCGGGGACCTACATTGATGACAATTTTCCGGCAAGGGTTTCGTCCGGCCGCAATAATGGCAGCGTAGCAACCTGGCCGCCTTATGGTAGGTGAGGGCAACGGTGCAGCTGTTGCATTGGGGCATCGTGCCGCAATCCCTACAATGCAGCACGCTCGCATAACCCTTGCGGTTCAAATACAGGATCGCAAGTTCGCGTCGGCGAAGTGCCTCACGAATACCCTCACACAGGGCCGGGGTCAGCAATGTGCCGGCGGGGAACGGCTTCACATCGACGACCGATATCACGGGAGCGGACTCGGGATTCGGGTACACTGCCGCCCACAGGGTGCCCTGTTCGATCTCGCGCCAGGTTTCGAGAGACAGGTGTTTGGACGAGAGCACGATGATCGCACCTTCTTGATGCGCCCGATGGATTGCCACATCCCGAGCATGGTAGCGGGGACTTTGCTCTTCCTTCAACGCCGACGCTTCCTCACCCTCAACCCAAATCAGGCCCAGTCGTGGCAGCGGCGCGAAGACTGCGAGTCTTGTACCGACGAGGATGTCTATGGACCCAGTTTGTGCCGCTTGCCAAACCGACGCCCTTTCGAAGGGGGAGAGCCCTCCATGCAGCAACGTCGGAGTCTCGCCCGACTGCGCCAGTTGACTTGCGAGCCTTGTCGCGCGTTCGATTTCCCCGGTGATGATCAACACCCGGCGACCCTGCCGCTTGGTCTGCCTGATCGTCTGCAGCAAGCACCAACCGCGCGCAGGATGCTCTGCTTCCAATGCAATGCCCTTCCGCGTCGCAGACTCCAGTGCCAGGCGAATAGTGTCCGGCCAGGCCGTTGCTTCCTTTGGGGTCTCAAGGTCTGCCGCGTCGCCGACGTCGAGCAATGAGCGCGAAAACTCTGTCCCAAGAGCTCGAGTGCCGCCGCCCGAAGGGGCCGCCGTCGTGATTTGGTCGCAAAGCTGCACCAGTCCCAAATCCAGAAGGTGCCGAAGTGCCTCTGCCTCATGGGGCGACGCCCTCTTGGCCAGCGTGGTCGGCGACAAGCCTTGCCGGCGGCCTCTGAGTCGTTTGATGACACGCCGTTCAGCATCGTTGAGGCGAGTGTCCGTGAGCGGGAAGGTGCTGCCCAGTTCCGTCGCGACATACCGCCGCTGCATCCGAGGAGTTCGGCCAACGATTGGAGGAAGGACAAGCTCCATGCATTGACCCAACGGTGCCGCATAGCGCTCGGCTACCCATCGCGACAGCTCCAAGCGGTTCGTCGCAATATCGTCATCAAGGGATCCATCGGCAACGGAATGGATGGTCTTGAGACGTTGGGCCGGAGCATCGGCCGGCGGATGCGCATGCAGTCGGATCACCAGACCATGAACGGCTCGCGTTCCGAAGGGAACGACGACCACCCGGCCGACTGTGACCTTTCCCTCGAGCGCTTTGGGAACGAGATAGGTGAAAGGATGCCTCAGACGGTTGGGCATAACCACATCGGCATACCCTGCGGTCTCAAAACTCGACGAACAATCATGGGGGACGGGGGCTCCAGGCATGCGCCATTGTAGCAATCAGCTCCAGACTCAACAACGAGCTGCTCGACGAGCGAGCACAAGAGATATGGAAGGAAGGACGACAGACGCGAGAGGAAGGAGGCCGCAGCAGGCAGCCAGCTCACGGCCGGCTGCCTACGCTCATGTCACTGGGCCGGCGACGCAGCCCCGGCTCCATCTGCCGGAGCTTGAACCGGGTCAGGTTGGTCGGTAGCAGTATGGTCCGACGGCACATCCGACGGAGCAAGTCCGGCCGGCGCCGCAGTCGCGCTGGTGGGCTGCGTCCCATCCGCCATTGCTGATCCCGTTTGATTGAACGTGAACTTCTGTGTCTCGGGCAAAGCGCTGTCCTTCACATCCTGGACCGGGTGGGCCTTTGCCTCGTCTTCGGGTACAAAAAGAATGACCTCGATGCGCCGATTCTTCTTGCGGCCTGTTTCCGTCGCATTGCTCGCCACGGGTCTGCTGGCGCCGTACCCCACCGAGGAGAGTTTCGCAGAATCCATTCCACCTCTTTCCACCAGATACTGGACGATGCCTGCCGCCCGGGCCTTAGAGAGCTCCCAGTTCGATGGATAGCTGCTTTTCAGAGATGGACCGATTTCCATGTTGTCCGCATGCCCCTCGACCCGGATTTGCTTGTCGGTTGCCGCGGTTCGAAGATACGTCGCGATCTCCTCGAGAATCGACATGGCAGCCGGCTTCACTTTCACTTCGCCGGATTCATATTCAAGCTGATCGACGAGGTCTTCCAGGCTGATTTTCGTGATACCGTCGACATGCTCGAGCCGGATCTTGCTGGACTGACTCGCGTCCGTCCCGGCAGTGGTCAGGTCGGAGCGCTTCGCCGTCACCGGCTGCGCGGTAAGCGGGTTTGCCTCGGCATCGATATTTTGGATAGGCATCGCCTCCATGTCGGAGCGATCCTTGTAGTGAACCCGATCGCCAACCAGTACGCGCGAAGTCGCACGGTAAAGGAAGCCTGTCGAGGTACGTGGCTCGGCCGATAGCACCTTCACCTCGCCTACCTTCCTCCTGGGCAATCCGTTTCCGGTACGGAAGACTTCCAGTCTATCACCAGCCTGCAGGCCGTCATCGTGGCCTTTGTCCATGTACACTACATTCCACTGTCCCACCAAGGACATATTCTTGTCCGATTGCAAGTCAACGATCATGCCTTCCAACTCAGCCGGCTCGGCAACCGCTCCGGCAGATTCTTCCGCGGGGGGCGGAACGAACCGCATGATCGGATCGCCGGGTGAGATCGGCGCAAAACTTCGAACCACCTGGGCCGCGATCAACGACGAATCCAGCTGAATCACCTTCACGACAGCCAATTTGACGACGACATAGCCCAGATACTCTTTGGTCTTCGGATGAAAGACTTTCCGCGTCCGGCGATAGACAGTGTACAGGTCACCTAGAGCCGCATCGCCCGGATTCTTCAATCTGAGGTAAAGCTGGTCGGTTCCCGTCCAGCCGATGACCATCCGATTGCCCGTGATCTGATTGTCTCCGGTAATATAATTGACGACTCCGTCGAGAGGCATCTGCTGGCGAATGGACCCCGCCGAGTAAGTCAATGCCGCTTCTCCGAGCCTGACACTCTGTGCATTTTCAGCGGATGCCGGTATGGACGGTATGGCATGGATCGTCAGGAGGCCGGCGGCCAAGAAGAGCAGATTGGCGCGTTTGCTTCGTGTGATCATATTCAGTACACCTAGGGTTATATGTAGCAACCTTAGCAAACAGCCGAAGGTTGTCAAGAAAGACGGCCTCTTGCGGCGGTTTGATTCACTTCCCGGACGGATGATATGGTGCACATATCAGGTGCGGATACCGCGACGATCCGTGATAGGAGTGCGCCTCTTGCAAGCGCCAAAGGCCCGTATCAACACGCAGGTTCGTCGACGCGTCAAGGTTCGCCCGACGACTCCCATGGATTCGGAGTGGGACCAAGGTGCTTCGCCGCGGTCGACAAATTTGCGCATGCCGGCCGACAAGATGGCGGTCCGGAGCTCCAGTCCTGCCGAGCGCGACCCTCCTCGCGTGAAACCCTCCGATGAAACGATGACGGATTCGACGGCCAGACAGCAAGAGCCTCCTGCGCCATAACTGCTCGACAGTATTCACGTTCTAGGACTTTCGGGACTATGGGCCCTAGGTCCTTTGTTCGCTTGCTATTAAAATTTCACGGGGGCTAAGATTCCGACCTCGTTGTAAGTCCTCAACGTGCTTGAGGTTTGAATCCCATGGCTGGTTCCGAGCTTCTCTTAGAGTATCTCAGCCGATATTTTCCCATTCTGGTGTTCGTCTTCGTCGCGCTGGCGTTCGGCGCGGGCACATTGCTGATCAGCTATTTCCTGCAGCCCAAATACCCGGAACCGGAAAAGCTATCAGCGTATGAGTGCGGATCCGAGCCGTTCTCCGATGCTCGGATGCCGTTCCCGGTTCGTTATTACATTTTCGCCATGCTGTTTGTGATTTTCGACGTCGAGGTCATCTTTTTGTATCCCTGGGCCGTCGTCTTCAACAAGATTGGTCTCGTGGGACTGCTGGAAATGTTGCTCTTCATCGGTCTCTTTCTCGTGGCCTATGTCTATGCGTGGCGCAAAGGAGCCCTGGAATGGGATTGATACAAATCGGGCGCCATGACAAAGACGGCGCCCCTGATGTGATTACGACGACCATCGAGAAGGCCGTCAACTGGGCACGCAAAGGCTCGTTATGGCCCATGACCTTCGGGCTCGCCTGCTGTGCCATCGAAATGATCGCAGCGGTATCCTCACGATACGACATGGACCGGTACGGAGCAGGAGTCTTTCGCGCGTCCCCGCGACAATCCGATCTCATGATCGTCGCCGGGACGGTCTGCCGCCGCATGGCGCCGGTCATTCGTAAGATCTACGACCAAATGCCGGAGCCGAAATATGTCATCGCCATGGGCTCCTGCGCTACGTCGGGAAACATTTACGATACCTATAGCGTCGTGCAAGGCGTCGACCGCTTCGTCCCGGTCGACATTTATGTTCCGGGTTGCCCTCCGACGCCTGAAGCCCTGTTCGATGGCATTCTCAAGTTGCAAGAGCGCATCATGCAAAAACGCGTTTTCACCAAGCAGCCCAAGCAGGTCAAGGAAGCGCTGAACGTCTAGCTGTCATTACACATGAACCTGCTTGCCAAACGTATAGAAGAAACGTTTCCCACGGCGTTCGTAGGAGCTGTTGAATGGCGAGGCGACGTTGCAGTGACCGTCAAGCGTGAAGCCCTGCACGAAGTCGCACGCTTCTTGCGGAACGACCCTTCGATGCAATTCGATTACATCGTTCACGTGAGTTCCGTAGATTGGCCGGATGACGAGGAGCGGTTCGAGGTCGTGTATGAAGTCTATTCGATCCGAAAGCGTCACCGCATTCGATTAAAAACCCGCGTGCCGGAATCAGACTGTGTCGTGGATTCGCTCGTCGATCTTTGGAAGGGCGCCGAGTTCATGGAACGCGAAGTATACGACATGATGGGCATCCGGTTTCGGAACCACCCCGATCTTCGACGCATTCTGATGCCCGATGATTATGAAGAGGGGTACCCATTGCGGAAGGACTTTCCCATTCGCGGCAAAGGCTGGCGCGACACATTTGAGTTCCTTGACGAACCAGCCCGATAGACCACGGTGACCGAACGAATCGGATAAAGGCATGGGACAGCTGGAAGATCAGAGAACCACCGTATATAAGGTTGATCCGGAACGCCCGGAAAGCGCGAGCCTGCCGACCCTACGCACGGAGGAACTGCTCCTCAACATGGGCCCGCAGCATCCGAGCACCCACGGCGTCTTGAAGGTCGTCTTGGAGCTCGAAGGGGAGCGGTTGGTGAAATCCACCCCGGTCATGGGGTTCCTGCATCGGGGCGTGGAGAAACTCGCGGAGGATGGCACCTATCATCAATTCATCCCCCACACCGATCGGTTGGATTACGTCTGCGCGATGTACAACAACTTCGCGTACTGCCGCGCGGTCGAGAAACTCATGAACATCACGGTGCCGGAGCGCGCCGAATTTCTCCGCACCATCGTCGCCGAAGTCCAACGCATTATCGGCCACCAATTTTGGCTGGGCACCCAAGCGCTCGACATTGGTGCGATGACGGTGTTTTTCTACTGTTTTCGCGACCGAGAGATTCTGCTCGACTGGTTTGACGAACTGTGCGGCGCCCGCCTGACGACGAGCTGGTACCGCATCGGCGGTGTCGAACGCGACTTCACGCCGTCTCTGTTTGCGAAGCTGAAACAATTCCTGGATTATTTTCCTCCGAAGATCGACGAATACGTCGTCTTCTTGGAAAAGAACCGCATCTGGCTGGCGCGAACGAAAGGTGTGGCCGTAATTTCCGCCGAGGACGCCCTAAGCTTCGGTCTCAGCGGGCCCACGTTGCGCGGATCGGGGGTGGATTACGATCTCCGAAAATACGAACCCTATTCGGCCTATCCGAAATGCGAGTTCAGCGTTCCCATCGGCAAGAACGGGGACACGTACGATAGGTACTGGATACGCGTTCAAGAGATGTATGAGAGCGTCAAGATCGTCCGACAATGCCTCGAGCAGATACAGGACGGCCCCATCATGGCCGATGTGCCGAGCGTGACCTTTCCGCCCAAGGAGCGCGTGTTCACGAATTTGGAATCGATGATCCAGCAATTCAAGTTGTTTTCGCAGGGCTTCAATGCTCCTCCGGGGGAAGTGTACTGCGGCACCGAGGCCCACAAAGGGGAACTGGGCTTCTACATTGTCAGCACGGGCGGGGGGAAACCATACCGCCTGAAGATTCGCGCCCCGTCATTTATTCACATGGGCGCGTTCGACCACATGTCGCGCGGGTATATGATCGCCGACGCCGTGACGATTTTCGGAACCTACGACATCGTGATGGGCGAGTGCGACAGATGATCCAAAATTTGGAATGTGCAATTATGAATGAGTGAATGGAGCGCTCTACTTCATCCCATCTCTATCATTCGTCATTCATCATTTTGAGGACATATGGGTTTAAAGCCAGCCACCAATCCCGACGTTGAAGCCGCGACGATCGAGCTGACCATCGACGGCCGCACGGTTACGGCCAAGGATGGCGTCTCGCTGTACGATGTGATCGCGAGCACGGGCAAGATCATTCCGGCCATGTGCTACCACTATACGTTCGACCCGTTCGGATCCTGCGGCATGTGCCTCGTCATGCAGGAGGGCAAGAAGGCGCCGGTCCGGTCCTGCACGGCCAAAGCGACGGCCGGCATGATCATTCGGACCGAAGGCGAGGATCTGTTCGCCGCACGCAAGAAAGCGGTGGAGAAGCACTTATCGGTCCATCCGCTGGACTGCCCCGTCTGTGACGCCGACGGTCATTGCGAGCTGCAGGACATGGCCTTCCAACACGGCGTGACCAATCTTCCGAATGCGAAGCAAAAATTCATTCCCGAAGACACGCGCAGTCTGGTTCTCGATTTCAACATGAACCGGTGCATCGCGTGCGCCGAATGCATCAACGTCTGCAAGGACGTGTTGATGATCGACGCGCTGCAATTCATGAAAAAAGGCGGATTCAACCAGGTTGTCGCCAAAGGCGATCTCCCGCTTTCTTGCGAGTTTTGCGGCGATTGCCTTGCTGTGTGCCCCGTCGGCGCGATTACCAACAAATATTCCAAGTACCTCTACAAGCCATGGCAGATGAAGAAAACCATGACCACCTGCAATTACTGCGGTGACGGCTGCCAAATGTACTTGGAAACCAAGGATACCGAAGTCGTACGCGTCACATCGCCGCTCTCCTGGAAGAACAAGTGGGGTGATCGTACTGAAACGGCCAAAGGTCACGGGGGGCTCTGCGTCCGGGGGCGATTCGGATTTCAGTACATCGATAGCCGGCAGCGCTTGCAACATCCCCTCGTCCGAAAAGGCGACGCGCTGACAGAGACTCCTTGGCTCGAGACGATGCAGACCCTGGTGGATCGACTCGCGGAAATTCACCGGAAGCACGGTCCCGAATCGATCGCCGGCCTTATCACTGCCCGTTGCACGAACGAAGAGTTGTACTTGTTCCAGAAGCTCATGCGCGCGGGGTTCCGTACCAACCAATTGGACAGCAGCGCCCGGTACGGGCATGTGAATTTCGTTCATGCCGCGCGACATGCGGTCGGCTTGGGGCGAGCCCTGAACGACTGGGAAGATCTCACCCGGGCCAAGGCGGTTCTCGTGATTGGTTCCAACATCACCGACACGAACCCCCTGACCTCCGTCCGAATCAAGGAAGCCATTCGGGTGTACAAGGCGCAGGTCATCGTTGCGGATTCCTCCGTCACCAATATCGGCAAGCTGGCCTCGCACCCGCTGATGATCAACCCTGGGACAGAGTCCGCCCTGTTTGACGGGTTGGTCAAGGCCGTTATCGATGCCGACCTCGTCGACGAAGCAGCGGTCGAAAAGCACCCCCAGGCGTTTGCCGCGCTCAAGCAAGCCCTCGCACCAATCTCGCTCGAAGACGTCTCGAAGCGCACCGGGATTCCAGTGGAACAGATCCGCGAGGCAGCGGCCATCTTTGCCGAAGCACCGCGGGCCATCGCGCTCTGTGCCGAGGGTATCGTCCGGCGGCCCAACGGCTACCAAAATGTCTTGAAGCTGATGGACCTGGCCTGGGTGACAGGCAAACTTGGCCGGCCCGGTTGCGGTGTCACGACGGTCACCGAGGAAATCAATGAACAAGGCGCCGTCGATATGGGCGTGGCCCCAGAATTTCTACCGGGTCAGGCGCGCTTCGACGATCCCGG
>DASTLA010000147.1:0-6320 GCA_035715525.1 Nitrospiraceae bacterium | reverse complement strand
CAAGGAGAGGTCCTTGATGGCCACGATCTCGTGCACGGCGTCGTCGAAGAAACAGCCGATGCCGGTGGCGCGCACGCCGGCCGCTTCCGCCTCCAGGTAGAGTACCTGTCCGATGAGTCCGGTCTCCCAAAACAAGCGTGGATAGCACCAAGCGCCGGCACCGCGCAACCGGCCCTCGAATTCGGCCAGCATTCCCAATGAAAATGCACTGTCGCCGGCAATGTCTTGATGGCAGCTGACCTGAGCGGCCAACCGCTTGGCATCGCCCTCCAGCAACCAATAGAGCGGGAGCCTTTCCGGACATCCGGGAGCCGGGGTCCATTCCAGCTCCGGATTCATGGCCTCCCGGACGAAGGTGAATCGCCGTTGATCGCGCAATAGGAAGTAGAGACCTGGCTTGAGTCCCTCCACCCGATGAACGAACAGCATGAGATGAACAGCCGGTTCATAGGGCCAGACATCCCAGGGCATGGGGCGCGCCACCTGTGGAAGCATAGCCCGCGGCATCACGCGATCCAGCATGCGGAACAAAGTGTCCGCGCTGATCGATGTATGCCCATCGAACGCGACGGCGCTGCGCCGCCGCCGAATAATGTCCCCGGCGTCGCTCGCCGTTCGAGACACGGGGCGCACCCCGGTCGGAACAGCAGCCGCGGGACAAAGCGGGACCGAGTGGTGCTCTGCCGTCGTTTTCCATGACGCCTCGGCGGCCTCGTCGATAATGTCCCAATGGACCGCATGGTCGCGGCTCAAAGAATTGGCCTTCCCATACCAAGGCCCCTCTTCGGACAATGACTTCGCGAGGTCGGGGGCTACGTAGAGCGGCATCTGAGTCGGCTCAGGCCGATCGACGCCCGACACAAGGCGATTGTGACTGTGCGCCGGCCACAGTACTGCAAGGCAGTCCGGATGTTCCGGCTCCACGTCGGCATAGTCGGCCGTCCGATGCGTGCCCAGCAGCCGCGCAATCGTATTCTGTTCGGTTCCATCCAGCAGCGCCATGTCCCAACCCAGCGTCGCGGCGGCGATTCGCGCCGTGCCGATCGCGTGTCCCACGTCGTGATTGCAATAACGAAAGGCCCGCTCGCCGTATTTCCAGGCCTCCCGCCAATGGACGGAGGTCAAGCCGAAGAGAAAGGCATCGGCAGGAAACGGCGTCAGCAGCTTGGCAAGTAATCCGGCAGCATAGGCCGCGCGGAACTCGAGCCCATGTTCTTTCGGCGCGTAGTGATAGAGGCCGGCCCTGAGCTGCAGCCCCTCCAGCTCAGGCAGAATGAGATAGCCTTCCGTCGGATGCAGATTCCCCGAGGACGGATTGGTTCGAAGCGCCCATTCGGATTCTCCGGCTCTCTTCCAGGCGGATAGAGCAAGAGCGAATTCGAGAAATCGAGAGAGCGTCCGCACCGTGACCGGCTGCGATGGGACAGCTTCCTTCTCGTAGATCGCGTCATAGGCCGGCGATGCCGGTCCATCGTCCGGCTTCAATAAAGGAAGAGCAACCAACTCGGTGCCGGCAAACCGACGAAAGGGGTCGGGTTGGTTCGCCCAATCCAGAAACCCCAGCGACCGCGCATAGCGATTGAAATGGTGCTTCGTCCGGTTGTGATACCAGATCACGCGTTCGGCCGGATCGTTCGAAACCGGCCGCTCCGTAGGCTGCGCAAATGGCAGATCGCGACTCATCCGGTCAGTCTAACGAGCAGCTCATTCGAAAGTAAACGTAACGTTTGCCTACGCTGCACGTCTATGCGTTGACCTGCTTTCCTTTCCGCCGGTATGCTGGCTCAATCATAGGTACGATAGTCACCTCTGGAAGGGCGAACAGGAAGCCATGCGATTTGACCCAGCACTTGCCGCGCAAGACGCGTTCGCGCAATCGGAAGCCGAACTCGGTTCCGATTGGGACGAAGCGGTCGAGCTTGAAGAGAGGTTTTCGTCGAATGCTGGAGCGACCGCACGGGCGGCCTATGAGAGCCTGCTGGCTCTCTCTGCGCGCCATCCCCAGGCCCGTGCATTCCAAGCTTTCTGCATCTACATCACCTGGCAGCAGGTGACCGAGGAGACGGTCGCTCGCCATTTCGAAACGGGCATGAGGCTCTGTGAGGCCTACTTCCCCGATCCTCCGGATGATCTGGACCCCCACTTCGGGCCGATCAGCGAACTGTATCACTCCTTCCGAGCCGGATTGGGCCTGGAGGAAGAAGACGAGATACAGATCGAATTCCGCAAAGATACGCCGAAGGGAGGGGACTGAAAGGGAAGAGTTCTGAATTCTGAGTTATGAGTTCTGATTGAGAATGATGAATGATGAAGTGTGAGTTCGAATACCGATAGTCTTCGGTCATGAGTGAGTCCGATAAACATCGCGCGCGGATTTTCATGCATCGGGGAGATTTGCGACAGGCGCGCGCAGCCTGGGAGGCCGCGGTGCAGGATGACCGTCTCAGCGGCACGCCGCGAGACCTATCCAATAGCCTCGGCAACTTGGGCAACGCCTGCGCGTTGGCAGGCGAGTTCGAACAGGCGGAAGCCTGCTACAAAGAGGTGCTCGACATTCAACGGACCGAACAAGATCCCCAGGCAATCGCCCATACGCTGGTCAATCTCGGAAATCTGCACGTGGGCGTCGGCCGACATGAAAAGGCGCGACCCTATTATCTGGAGGCGCTGGATCTCCTCAAGCCGTTGAACGACCATCGCGGCCTCGGCATTCTCTATCACAACTTGGCGATGGAAGATGCTCGTCAACAACGGTGGGACGAGGCGGTGGAATTGTTCCGACAGGCCCTCGATGCTCATCGTATCGTCGGAAGCGAAGAAGGGCTCGCCGGCACGTTCAGTCAGCTTGGCAAGACCTATCTCGACAGCGGACGGTCCGTCGAGGCCGAGCGCTGTTTCAACAATGCCTCCGAACACTTCATTAAGCTCGGCAATCCCTCGGGGGAGGCCGCGGTAATGGGCGAACTCGCGGACCTGTACGAGCAGCGGGGCGACTTCATCTCGGCGTTCCGTTGCGTGGAGCGGCTCCACCATTTGGCCCTCGGTACGGGACGATCCCCCTCTTCCGACGACAAGGCTCGATTGGCCCGCCTGAGAGCCGCCGCTGGCTGAACCGATTCCAGCGATGTTACAATCCGTTCTCATCAGAATGAGGGTCCACAATGGATATCAGCGCATTCCGTCAAATGGTCGAGAAGAATCCCAAGGGGTTCCTTGGCCGGTACGGCTTGGGCAATAAGATTCTGCAGGAAGGCGGCAGCTTGGAAGAAGCCGTCGAACATCTGACCGTCGCGACGCAATTAGATCCGACCCACGTCGCTTCGCACTTGGCGCTCGGCAAGGCTCTGGCAAAACTCGGCAGACATGGCGAGGCGAAACCGGTCTTGAAGGCTGGGATCAACGCGGCGATGTCCGGGCAATCGAACGGCGGAGTCGATCTGGTGCCAGAGATGCAGCAGCTGCTAGTCACCCTCGGCTGACCCCTCGAGGAGGATCGCATGGATTTGGATCAAGCGAGACAGCGCATCGAATCGGCGATCACCCAATATGGCCAGCGTGCCGCCCCCATGATCGATCTGGTGATGAACGAAGTACGTTCAGACATGGGAGCCAAGGCCTTCAACGAGCTCGTCGAAGAATTCGACCTTGAACTCGAGTACAACATCGCGCCTCTGGAGTCGGACTTCTCGAACAGTTGACCGCTCGTCGGGCGGCGGTACGCAATGTCCATTTTTCTTGTCAGACCTCCTTCCTTCGCTCATCATCGCACGGTGACTTCTTTTCATTGAACGTTCCCATGCCTTTGATCTGGTGCTCCATTTCAGCCCATGGTTTCGGCCACGCCGCCCAAGTGGTGCCGGTCTTGAACGAGCTGGGACGCCGGATCCCGGGCCTCCGAGCCGTCCTGAGAACTCAGGTGCCGGCCACATTTTTCGAGCCTCGCTTGGCCGTTCCATGGGAGTTGCATCCGGCCCAGCAGGACATCGGCTGCGTTCAAGACGGACCGCTGACCATAGATGTCGCCGCGACTTGGGCCGCGCACAGCGCGTTCCATTTCGACTGGCCGGCGAAGGTGCGAGACGAAGCGCGACGGATTGCCGAGGCCGCGCCGAACCTCGTCCTTTCGGACGTTTCTCCGCTGGGCATTGCGGCAGGCGCGACGGCCGGTTGTCCCACCGTCGGCATGTGCTCGCTTTCTTGGGATGTCGTGCTCCAGGCGCTGAAGGACGACGCGAACCCAGCGCACGGCGACACCATTGCGCTCATTCGACAAGCCTACGCACGCGCTCACCGATTCCTTCGCATTGCGCCGGGGCTCACCCTCACGGCGTTTCACGATCTCGTCGATATCGGGCCGATTTCCGAACCGGCCGAACCCCAGCCTGAACGCCTGCGTCGCGCCATGGGAGCTCGCGACAGCGATCGTCTCGTGCTGGTCGGCTTTGGAGGCGTGCCGCTGAAGCGGCTTCCCTTTGCGCAGATGGAAGCCATGACCGGCATGTGCTTCGTGCTCGATGGGGCGGTTCCGTCCGGCCTGTCGCGAGTCCATTCCCTCACCGCGCTATCGCTGCCCTTCAAGACCGTGCTGGCCTCAGTCGATCTGATCGTGACGAAGCCCGGTTATGGGACGATCGTCGAAGCGGTCGCTTTGCACAAACCTGTTGTCTACGTCCGGCGATACAATTTTGCCGATGAACAGGTCCTGATCGAGTATCTCCACCGCTACGGTCGTGGGGCCGAGCTTTCGCCAGAGGCATTCTCCGAGGGCTCCTGGTCGCATATTGTGGAGAAGATATTGGACGCCCCCCTGCCTCCTCACCAGCCCCCTGCTCTCACCGGTGCCACCGAAGCGGCTGATCTCTTGGTGAAGCATCTCTGATCGCCGGACCTCCGCCTGGCTCGCTACTCGTCCGGGCTTCTCGTTCTGATCTCATTTTCACCCTTGTTTCTTGCGCACTTAAACGGAAATCTTTTTGGCCGTTCTCTGCGTAGGTGCTATAGTGTGGCCTGTCATGAGGCACCGGTGAGCCAGGACGAGATCACCCCATAATGGCTTCGAGCTCGCACCAGGCGGCGTCCGCAATCGATCCCAAACTAGTGGCTCGCGTGGCCAAGGGCGATCACGAAGCGTTCGGTCACCTGTACGACCAATCGAGCACCTTGCTCTATACGCTCGCGTTCCGCATTCTAGGCGACAGGGAACAAGCCGCAGAGCTGATCCAGGAAGTCTATCTGGAAGTGTGGCGCAAGATCGCCCGATACGACGTGGGGCGTGGAACCCCCATCGCCTGGCTGGTAACCCTGACCCGCAGCCGGGCGATCGATCGACTGCGGTTCCGTTCCTCGAGCGGACAGCGCCTGGTCCTCGACTCACTGGAACATCCGCTGGTGTCGCAGACGCCGGACGTTGGTCCGAATCCCCACGAAGCTCCGGAAGACATGCACCTTCGCGAAGTCATGGCCAAGGCCATTTTGGAACTGCCGGGACCTCAGCAACAGGCGATTGAAATGGCCTTTTATCAAGGTATGACCCATCAGGAAATCGCAGCGAAATTGAATCAACCGCTCGGCACGGTCAAAACGCGTATCAAACTGGCGATGACGAAGCTTCGCGCATCCTTGCATTCCGTTCTGCACCCGGATACGGCAGCATGACCCACGAAGAACTGGAAGAAGCGGTTCCGCTCTACGCCATCGGCGCCCTGGAGCGAACCGAACGCCAGGCGATCGAGGCGCATCTGCTGTCGGGCTGCGCCACCTGCCATGCCGCGCTCAAAGACTACCAGACCGTTGCAGCGCTGCTGCCGTTCAGCCTCACGCCGGCGACCCCTCCCGCATCGCTCAAGGCCCAAGTGATGGCCGCTCGTAATCCCATCTCGGTCGCATCCGAACCCGGCAAGGCCTCGCCGCGCTCGAGTCTCGAACCGGGAGACTGGATGCACCATCTGTTCCCCCCGATTTCTCCCGTACGCTCCTGGCCCTTCCGTCTCGCCATGGGACTGGCCGCCGTCTTGATCCTAGGAGGAGTCGGGTATCTGGGCTGGCTCTATTACAGCCAAACGATGCATAGCTCAGGGCAGATCGAGCAGCTGCAGGCTGCTTTGCAGAAGGAAGCAAGCCGCGCTACCGCCTTTGAATCGAATTTGAAACAGCGGGACCAGCGCGAGGGTGAACTGAAATCCGACTTGGACCGGAAGACGCAGGAAATTACCGACCTCAGAGATCAATTACTCCAGCGGGAAGCCGAGCTGGACGATCTTCGCACACAGTTGGCTCAGCGCGACACGTCGGTTCAACGGCTCGTGCGGCAAAGCGAGGAA
>DASTLA010000146.1:0-10861 GCA_035715525.1 Nitrospiraceae bacterium | reverse complement strand
CACAGCGAACAACAACAGCAGCAGCGCGGCGATGTTACGGAAATGCCTCATTACCGTGGATCCTTTCCTGAGTCTCGCTCTTGTTATTGGAATGCCTTGCCTACGGAAGGGTAGCGCAGCGGTCGGACTTGTCCGGTGATCTAATCCCCCCGAACGATTGCCTCCACGGCGGCAACGTCGCCTCGCTCCATGGCAACCTGCAGGCGTAAGGAATCGACATCGCGGTTGATGGAAGCCACCGCCAGCGTCTTACCGGTCTTCTGATACGCTACCAAGCAGTCGCGATCCTGGACGCTGCCTGCAACCTTCACGTCGTCCCACGCTTGTGCATGGCCCACGTAGCCGATCGTGACGTCGTAATGCGCGCTCCAGAAGAAGGGGACGGCGGTGAAGGGTTGGTTATGCCCCAACATGTTGCGGGCGGCGGCCTGACCATGGGTTTCCGCCACGACCCAATGCTCCACACGTATGGCGCTGCCGCTGTAGCGGTCCGGCCAGCGCGCGATGTCGCCGCCGGCCCAAATCCCCGGGGCACTCGTCCGCAAGTATTCATCCACGAGGATACCTCGATCCACCGTTAATCCCGCTTGTACAGCCAGGTCTAGGTTCGGTCGGACACCGATCCCCACGACGACAAGGTCTGCATCGAGCTTGGATCCATTCTTCAACGTGACGGATTGCTCGGCGATGGATGCCACGGTCTGTCCCAGGTGAAAGCGCACACCATGCTGCTCATGGACCTCGCGCACGAAGCGGCCTAACTCGGTGCCCAGCACCCGTTGCATAGGAATCTCCTCCGGCGCCACGACATGGACCTCGAGATGTCTTCTCCGCAACGAAGCCGCCACCTCCAGCCCGATAAAACTTGCGCCGACGATCACCGCATGTCGTACCTGCGCCGCGCAGTCGATGATGGCCCGGCTGTCGCTCAGGCTCCGTAGATAGCGAACGTGCGGCAATTGTGCGCCCGGGACATCGAGCTTGATGGGCGAGGCGCCGGTGGCGAGCAGCAAGGCCCCGTATTCGAGCCGCCGGCCGTCATCCAACGCCACCGACCGCGCGTCGGGCATGAGCCGCACGACGCGGCGGCCCGTGAGCAGCTCGACGCCTGACATCTCGTACCAATCCGATGGTCGCAGAGGAATCCATTCTTCAGGCGCCGTGCCCGCCAAATAGTCCTTCGAGATGTTCGGGCGGTCATAGGGACCGGCATCGTCGGCCGAAACGATGGTCACCGGTTGTGCATATCCCAGGCGTTTCAGCATCTCCGCTGCCGCAAAGCCTGCGGCCCCGCCTCCGACGATGATGACCGACGACGGAGCAGAAATGGTGGACGCGGCGACGGCGGCTCGTGATGTCGTACCCGTAACGAACAGGCGGCCACCACGTTCCTCGACCGCGAAACAAGAGACCGGATCGATCGCGGGAGCTTGGGAAGCTTCCCCCGTGTCGGGGCGAAAGCAGGCATGGTGCCAAGGACAGCGGACGGTCGATCCATCGAACAGGCCCTGTTCCAGCGGGCCGCCATAGTGCGTACATTTCGCTCCCATGGCATGCACGGCCGGGCCCTTGCGGACGAGCAGGACCGGATCTCCGCCGAAGTGTCCGATCAGCATGGATCCCTCTCGCAGCTCGCTCGCCGCCACTCCTTCTGTACCGAAATCCGGGCCCGCTAGGCCTCCCTCGTCTGCCTGGGTCATAGTCCCCTCCGAAAGGATTGCGTGCACGTTCGTAGCTTATGGTCGATGTTACGCGGGCCGATACCCTAAAGCAACGAAGTAGGATCGTGGAAAGCAGCGAGGGATTGGTGGCAAGCGGGAAAGGTCGATGGGAGAGCGGCGGTCTCTCGGAGGCTTAATTCACGGATGGTCCTTCGCGCAACCTCACCGCGATTCCTTCGTCGGGGCCTAGGCGAAAGCCGTCGGCGCTCCAATCTTCTTCGCCTCGCTGCGGATCGGTGGAGAGTACGAGCATGCCAGTGCGCCGATGAATCGAAGCCGTTCTCGGAAGCGCGAGGTGCTGCACTCGCCCGCTGAAATTGACGGCGATGAACATGGCTTCAGTGCGGCCGTCGGATTGCGACAAGCGCTGATAAAGCAGACAGTTCTTCGGACCGGCGGGGATCGGGTGGTAGGTCCCTAAGGTCAGCGCCTTCGATCCCTTCTTCATCCGGATGAGCCGCTTGTAGAGCGAGAGCATCGAAGAGGCATCCCGTTGTTCGTGCACGACGTTCGTCCGCCGCCACTCCGGCGATAGGGGGAGCCAGGGTTTGCCGCTGGTGAAACCGGCGTGCGGGGAAGAATTCCAAGGCATTGGCGTCCTCGCCGGATCGCGTCCCTTTTTCCATGGCCAGTAGCGGATCGTGTAGGGATCGCGCAAGTCGGACCGCCGGAGTTTGCCATCACGCAAGCCCAACTCTTCCCCATAATAGACAAAGGGTGTGCCGCGAAGCGTGAACAGCAGCAGGGCGGCAGCCCGGGCGCGACGAGCGGGATCTCCGCCCTTGCCGTAGCGATCGATATGCCGGGACTGATCGTGGTTGCTGAAGACGACGGGCGGCCAGCCGCCGCGCGGTACGGCCCGGTCGCTCTCCGGGATGAGGCGGCCGAAGACTTCCGCGCGCCAGGGCGAGCGGAGCAGGCGGAAATCGAACACTTTATGCAGCTCGTTCGAGCCGCTCCCATAGAATGCCGCAGGCCCGCCAGGGGTGTCCGACGCAGCCTCGCCGACGAGCATGGTGTCGGGGTGATTCTTGACCGCGGCCCGTAAGGCTCTGAGCGCTTCGTGGCCTTGGGGTTGGTCACGGTCGTAACGGTGCACCTGACGGTAATAACTTCGCCAGCTCAGCCGGCGTGGGTTATCGGGCCAGCTGGTGTCCTTTCCGAGCCAGTTGATTGCGTCGAGCCGGAAGCCGTCCACGCCACGCTCCAGCCAGAAGTGCACCACATCGAAGATTGCGTCGCGCACGGCAGGATTGCTCCAGTTCAGGTCCGGTTGTTCCGGCAGAAACGAATGGAGATAGTACTGATCTGTGTGCTCGTCTTTGGTCCAGGCCGATCCGCCGAAGCGCGCGGCCCAGTTGTTGGGAGGGCGATGTCCTTCCTTGCCGTCGGCCCAGTAATACCAGTTGCGTTTCGCGGAGGTGCGGGACGAGCGCGATTCGACGAACCACGGATGTTGGTCGGACGTGTGGTTGAGGACCAGATCCATGACGATGCGAATGTCTCGACGGTGGGCTTCTGCCACGAGACGATCGAAGTCCGCCAGCGTCCCGAAGCGCGGATCGATGGCGCAGTAATCCATGACATCGTAGCCGAAGTCATGCATGGGCGAGGGATAGAGCGGGGACAGCCAGATGGCGTCGATGTCCAGCGAGTCGGCGGTGCCCTTGAGGTAATCGAGCCGACTGATGATGCCCGGGAGATCGCCGACCCCGTCGGCGTTGGAGTCCTGGAACGACCAGGGGTATATCTGATAGACGACTGCGGATTGCCACCAGGGGATGTTCGGTTCGGTCGCAGACATGGTGTCCGCTTCGACCCTACCTTAAGCCTGCCAGTTCCGACAAGCGGCAGATGAAAATACTGCACCGCCAAGTGCGTGGGCAGCAGGAGTGCGGGCCTGCAAGAGGATGATACAGTGCGTGGGGCCGAGATCGAACGGTCTTTTAGAGGCTTTCTTGCATCTTTACGCTTTTTAAGAATGCCGAGATCTCCGGATTCGCATAGACGCCGTACGCATCGACCAGCACCCCACGTGTACCGTCTTGGGCCGCAATGACATAGACGACGGCAAGGTCCTCGGGATCGCTTGCGCCTTCAAAACGATGATGCTCTACGATCGTGAGCTCAGCGGGGGTGAACGTTTTTCCCTTATCGACTGCTTGAAAAGTACTGCCAATCATTTCGAAATTGGCGCTGAACCCGCGTGCAGCCAAACCCTGGATGGCTTCCCTGACGGACTTGTACGTGGCGGTGCCCATAGTCACAGGATAAGACGCCGGCGATGCCCAATGCCAGCTCGAAAAACCGATGATGCGCCGGGGAATCCTGATGGAGGCTTATGGGTGTGCAGCAAACCAGGCCGGGCTGTCGCTGGTGAGCGACGGCGTCGTCGCTAGGTTGAGCCGCCGGAGTTATTGCTGCCCTTGGTCGCCTTTCCGAATAGGTATCCGGCGATCGCGCCGAGAACACCGATCGGAGCGGTCAGCTGTTCGCTGCTTCGAGCAAACACCACGACGATCATGGTGGAGTAGATGACGAGGACGAGGCCGCTCGCGGTGACAAGCGAGTCAGGGCCCTTGGGACCGATGTAGGTCACAAAGCCCAGAACGACCACCAGCGAAACCACCGCAGCGATGATCAGGCTGTGCATCAAGAGGCTTCGGTTGGACTCAATTTGGAGCTGCAACGCATTGTAACCGGCTTGATCCGTGGACGCTTCCGTCGCTTGCCCCACCTTCTCGGCGCCTGCCTGTATTTTTTCGGTTAGTGCAGGCAAGCCTTCGGCCGCAACAGACATTGGAAGCAATAGGACGAGCAGCAGTCCGCACCAGTCGATACAGAGACCCCAGCGTCTACGATACAAGTTATCCCCCTCCGTTCGTTCGAGGCATCGGTTCGCGGGTCTATTCCGAATTCCATTACGGGATGCGCTTGAGCAACTCGGTATAGTATTGGACCTGGTCCAGCCGGCCTGCGTCGGCGGCACTGTCCCGACTCGAGCGCAGCGTTTCCTTGAGCTGGGTGCGATCTTGCGCCGACAGCCGTTTGGCTTCCTCCGCGTATTTTTCGATGCGTTGAAGGTCTTGAGGGGTCAACTGCCCCCTTGTCGGTCCTTGCTGCGTGATGGGTGCTTGGCGAGTGGAGGGCGGATTGTAGGGAAACAGTTCAGCGGCCCACACGATGCCGGCAGAACAGAGGATCATTATAGGAATGGTCCGAAACAGGCTGCCGGACAAGGTGGCGGGCCGAGCCAGGGTCCTGTTGTCCGATTCCGATTCCGTCCGTCCGGCATCCTTAGACTCCACGAACATGCTCCTTTTAATTCATGGCTGGTCGATATGGTCGAGGCCGGCAGAATCGCACGCAGCTTCAGTCACGGCGAGGAGGAGAGTAGAGGTTTGCCTGGTTGCTGTCAACGGTGCAAACGATGGAATACCAGCATTCGCGTAGATGCGCACAAGCTGAACTCCCTGAGCAGCATAGCCATGTCTGCAGGCTACTCCACGGTGAAGTTCATCACCATTCCTTTGGCCGCGTGGCTGTCGGGCGACGCCGGGTCGGGAAACAGACACATGAACGTATATCGACCTTCCGACAAGGTCGCCGTGAATGTTCCGTCGGCTCCTGGCTCCAATCCCGTCATTCCTCCGACGAGTTGGCCCGGGACTGCAGTGCTTGTGCGCGGGAGAAAGGCAGCGGCGATATCCTGAGCCGAGCTGCCGGGGTTCAATTTGACGAGACTCACTTGATGCGGCTGCGTGCCCTGATTTCTCACCTGAAACTTGTGCGTCCCTCGTTTCACTGCTTCCACGACCACGATCTCAAACTCCCGCAAAGCGACATGGTAATCGCTCGGCGTCCGCGGGGAAGGCACATCATTTTCAACAACCCGTACGGCTTTGACCATCCCCAGTGCGGCATGCGTTCTGCCGCTGTGCGACGGCACCATGCAGATAATGGCATAGCTTCCGGGAGACAAGGAGACCTGAGCTTCGCTCGTTCCGCCGGCGCTGACTGCGTTTGGGCCACCCATCTGGGTGACCCCAGGTGGAAGTTTGCCTGACGTTACGGAAAGCGCAGCCGCCATGTCCCGAAGGGATCTGCCTTCTTCCAGTTTGACGAGTTGGATTTGGTGGGGTTCCCGCCCCCGGTTTTGAATCCGTACGGTGGCTGCTCCAGCCGGCAATGTGTCCGGTCCGGTAAACGAGTAATCCTCGGCGACATAGACGGCCAGGGGCGGAGATGCGGATGGTATGGGAACGAAGGAATCGGCTGAACAACCGATAAGAAGGGCTAATGAACCGCAAGCGACAGCACGAGTGGCGCGACCAGCACCCACCATGATCGATCCTTCCGATCAAAACCGCAGGACAACAAGTAGGTAACGACCGCTGGCCGTCTTATACTCCTTCAGGGCGAAGATAGCAAGGAGGAACACCACGCGAACCGGTAATACTTCTAATAGGTCCACGTGAGGAGCGTCGTGAATACATTCTTGCTGTAGGCATAGACGGGAATGTTGGAGTGGTTGAACACTCCCTGGTACTGCACCGCCCAGGTCAGGCGATAGGGGAGCGGCTTGGCGAGCTGCACGAACAGGTCCTGTTCTATGTCCTGGCGGTTGGTCAAGTTGCCGGCGTCGTCTGCAAAAAAGACTTGTGCATTGCTGTAGGCTCGCCAGTGGATTTCGTAATCCAATCGAAGCGTCACGTCGGACCATGGCATGCTCGCTTGTCCCCCCAACTGCAGCCGATTTCCCTGATAGGAGAAGCTCGATCCGCTTGCCGACTCACTGTCGAATTGATAGCCCAAGCGCACGATGTATTTGTCGCGATCGAACCGAAAGGCATGGATGTAGCCGATCATATTGTTGTACGCGTCTCGACTTTCCGGCGCGAACCGTGGATCGCTATTGGCCGGTTCGGTAAAAAAATCCTTCCTTTGGAAGCGGTAAAGCAATGTGCTCAGGTGATCGACGCGTCCCAACAGAGGCAGAGAGGCTCCTGGAGGAACCAGCGTCGCCGGTAACGTGACCGAGTGTCTGGCCAAGAAACCACGGAATCCCAAGAACATATAGTCGTACGTATAGTGGCCGCCGAGCTGGTACGGCAGGGTCCAGGCCGTCCCGCGATAGGCGCCCGACAAGCCCACCATGTGGCTCTGGATATCGAACGTCCCGATGCCGCTGTTCGTATTAACCGTTTGGTAATAGGAATAATTGACGTTTGATTCCACGGGACCTTTCCGATACCAAGCATATTCGCCGTGGGCAGATGTGACGAAGCCCGGCGATTGAGTTGGACGGGACCGCAGGGCCTCGGCAATGGCGTCGTTGCTCCTGCGGGGATTGACTGCTACGTTGTCGTCGTAATAACCGCCGATGGCCACCTGAGCCTGGAAGCGCTTGTTGTCCTTGATCTGGCCGGCTGCCCCCAAGGCTTCCAGAACACGGACGGAGGCGCCGGTGACGGGGGAACTCGGCTGGACCTGCTGGGCGGAACTCAATTGGGTTCGTGCCTGGTCCGAGAGCCCGAGGGTGCCGAGCGCCAAGCCATGATAGAACATCGCCAGTTGCCTGATGTCCGGATCCTTGGAACGGTTCGCATCCAGCGCTTCGGCGGCTGCTGCATAATCCTTCTCCTGGTAGCGAAGGACACCGACGTAAAAGCCAAGATTTTCGCGGTCTGGGTCACGACGAAACGCCTCTTCCAACAACGGCTTCGCCCGGTCGTACTGTTTGGTGGCGAAATAGGCGGTTCCAAGCTGAAACGACGTTTCGGCATCCGTCGGACGCAGACCATGGAGCGTGCTGAGCGGCGGGATGGCTAGTTCTGCTTGGTCTCGGGCCAGGTAGCAGAGACCCAGATAATACAAGGCACGCGCATTGCCCGGGTCGAGCGCGACGGCTTTGGTCAGTAGCGGAATGGCTTCATCGTATCGTTTGGCGTCATAGGCCAATACCGCTTCTGCGACAAGGACGACCGCGTCTGCTATCTGCGCGGAGGCTGGTTGGCCTCCCATGGACAACGTGGAAATCCAAAGCAAGCCCGACAATATGATCGCGCGGCGTGCGCCGATTGAAGTCATCATGTCCTCGCAATCTCCCTAAACCAGCCGTCCCAGGCGACGTGATCCGGTCCATTGGAACTTTTCGAAATTTCGTCAGCACGTCGCTTGACCTAGGATTCCGTGGGCGCCTACTATACAACAGTATCAGGTACGTATTCGATGCGAGCAGGGCTCAAAGCGGCTTCCATCAATGATTTGCGGGGTTCATGGGTGCGAACAAAGGGGTGGCTCAACATGCGACATCATTCATTACTTGCACTGTCGATTCTATGCAGTAGCGTTACGTTGATGCCCGTTTTTACCGAATGGATTTTTGCGGAAGAGCCACCGTCGCAACCACTGATTTCCGACAAGCCGGTAAGCGGCCTCGTGACCGCTGTCATAGGCAATCCGACCGCGGTAAACGGATCGGTGTCTTCCACAGCTCGGGCCCTGCACTTAGGGGACCTCGTGCAGGCGGGAGAAGAAGTGCGGTCCGGCCAGGCGGGGTCGGTGGAAATTTTGTGGGACCGACGGGCATTGTTGACGCTCCAAGACGATGCTCGCGTTGTCATATCGGAAAACAATCGAGGGCAGACCCACGCACAGGTGAAGCATGGGACCGTGCGAGTTGCCCTTTCGTATGGGGCGGGACGTATGACCGATGTATTTAGTCTGGATACGCCTCAAGCCCACGTCGTGGCGCGCGGAGGAATCATGGAGGCGAACGTGGTTGGAAGCGAGCAGCGATCGCTCTTTGCCAAACTCGTGCAGTCCGGTCCAAGCGAGAGTTTGAGGGTTTTGGAAGGACAAGCGCGGGTCGAACCGATTTCCGCCCTCGAGAAGCCCTTCGCGATCAAGGCCGGTTCGGAGGTGGCAATGAGGGGAGGGCTGCGAATCTCGTCGTCCGAATTTCACGCGGACCGACAGGCGAGCCCGTCTCTCGCGGTGCGAGAAGAACACCGTGCCCTGGCTGCGCCGGTGGTCAAGCAGATCGTGAGCGCGCAAGTCGGCCGGGTTCTCGAGTTGGAGAAGAGCCTGGCTCAGAAGCCGCAAGGGAATGAGACGGAGCAGCTCGGGTCGAGTCTGAAAGGTGCGATCGTGTCGACCAGCTTGGGAGTTCCGGCGTTTTTGGGATCTCCAGCGAGCAGTGCTGCTGCGGGGGCCACGGCTGCCTCATTCACTGTGACGGCAGCGCCAACAGCTCCTGTGGCACCTCCCGTCACACCTGTGCCGCCTTCAGTCGGAATCACGAGTCCTTCACAATCCGGCGGGTTGAATACCAGCGCTCTTCTGCAGCAAATCGTGAACAGTGTCGTAGGCAATCAAGGGAAGGGGAACGGTAAAGGACCCAAAAATAAATAACTCGTCACACTTGATATGCATAGGCGCCTCTGTACCGAGGGGAAAGGGAAGCGGTTAGAACGAGATGCAGGTGCGCGATCTCACCCGTAACACGGCCTCCTGCTGAAAGTCCTTCTTGTACCGTTCCATGATGGTGCGAACGGCGCGGTCTCTGGCATCGGTCCCGTCGTGGGTGAGCTGCAGGACATGAGATGGCTCGTGTTCGATTGCGCCGTTAGCCATACGCCACCGCCCCTCGGCCGACCAGGTGGTGAGTCCTTCCGGGAAGGCAGGGGTAGCTGCTTCATCGATGAAGAGATTCCATTGTTCCTCTGTGACAAGTCCGCCCGGCTTCGCCGCGCCGAAGTAGAGCGTGTCCGTTACCGCCCACTTCTCACCTTCATTGCAGCCTGGGTGGTGCAAGGAGGCACAACCTTGCGCTGCGAGGGACAGCGTCGCGAAGAAGATCGAGCAGGTTGAAAGGCCCGTCCGTTGCGTAGAGGGAGGCAAGGCGTCGCTCCAAGCTGCCGCTTTCTCTATCATCGAGGCCTAAGTCACGTCAACGAACGTCGGACGATTGCTTCTTCTTCTCTGTGCCCGAGCCTGACTTCTGGTCGGGCTTTGTGGAGGTGTTGTCGGAGCCGCTGCTTTTCTCGCTCCCTGAGACTTTCCTGAAGGTATCTGCAATGGCGGGGCCGATCTTTGGAATCTCGTCGCCGATATTCTTGGCGGCACTTTTCAACCCGCGGCCAATATCCTCGAACGTCATCCCCTGATTGGAATCGGCCTTGTGCTTCTCGGTCGCCTCGCCGGCGAAGGATGCTTGGCCGGCGAGTGTTAGAAGGCAACTCGCGAAGAAGATTGACATTGCTTTCATGGCAACTCCCCTGGGACTGGTAGAAGTATAGCAGCCGAGCTATTGACTGGCAGGGCACGGATCGGGAAGCCGCGATATTTTGCTCTGTGATATTTTGCTCTGATGGTTGACCGATACGGCTGCCATGCGGTAGAGTACGGTCGTGACAGCATCGTATCGGTCCACCGATGCTGAGACAACTTCTAATGTGGACCGCGCGATCGCATCGCGACCAGGTCCAGTTTGGAGCTGACTCCCCACCGGATTCACTCTCTCCTCGGTTCTCTGATCCCGTATTAATGCGATCACAACGAAAGGATAGTTCTGTGCAGACGACCGCATTAACTGGTTTTGACACGCTTGGTGTGTCTCCCATGCTCCTCCGAAACCTCTCCAAAGCCGGTTTTGCCGAACCGACGGCCATTCAGGCTCAGGCCATCCCCCATGCCCTGGCCGGCCGCGATGTCTTGGGCTGTGCCCAAACCGGGACCGGAAAGACGGCAGCCTTCGTGGTTCCGCTGTTGGAACGCCTCCAGGGAGCGCCGAAGGGGCACCCCCGGGCACTCATCCTGGCGCCCACCAGGGAGTTGGCGATTCAAATTCAAACCACGATCGATAAATTGGCTCCCGGTCTTCATCTCGCCGCGACGACGCTGGTCGGCGGCGCGGATATGCAAGCCCAAGTGAGAGGCTTACGGCAACGGCCGGACATTCTGGTCGCAACGCCGGGCCGCTTATTGGATCATATGTGGAATGGAACAGTCAGCCTGCTCGGGATGACTGTTCTGGTGTTGGACGAAGCCGATCGTATGCTCGATATGGGATTTGCGCCCCAGATCAATCAAATTTTAGACGCCATGCCCGAAGAGCGGCAGACGTTATTGTTTTC
>DASTLA010000145.1:0-2867 GCA_035715525.1 Nitrospiraceae bacterium | reverse complement strand
AAATGATGATTCCCGGATTGATTCCAGTGGTGTCGCCAGTCGTAGTCGGCGTGCTGCTGGGCCCCCAAGCATTGGGCGGCGTGCTGGTGGGCAGCATTGTGACCGGGCTATTCGTTGCGATCTCGATGACCAGTGGCGGCGGTGCGTGGGACAACGCCAAAAAATACATTGAAGAGCAGGGCAAGAAAGGCAGCGAGACGCACAAGGCGGCCGTGACCGGGGACACCGTGGGCGATCCCTATAAGGACACGGCCGGGCCTGCCGTGAACCCGATGATCAAAGTCATTAACATTGTGGCGCTTCTCATTGTGTCGTTGATTGCGAAGTAATCAAATACGCCACGCCGCTACTCGGGAAACCTCTAGGCGCCGGCGATGCTTCGCCGGCTTCGCTTGACGGCTCGGACCTCCTACTGTATCGTGATCTTACGATCAGGTTGGATCGATGATTCCATCCCGGGAGGTATGTGATGGAAAAACAAGAGCGCAAGCAAGAGGTCCGAAGAGAGCCGCAAAGTAAAGAAGAAGTCAAAGCCAACCCCAAGGTCGTTGAGACGGGCAAGAAGCTCAAGGAAGACATCGACAAGCTGGTCGATGAGATCGACGACGTCCTCGAGAAAAACGCCGAAGAATTCGTCAAAAATTATGTTCAAAAAGGGGGAGAGTAACGCACTCTCCCTCGCCACTCGATTTCCCCTCCGCTCCAATAGCATATTCCCAGCCGCCGCTTCCTCGCCACCTCGTTTGACAAAGCCGGAATGACCTTATAGTATCCGCCTCGACGGTCGTATCCGCTGAAATCTCAGCACGTTACGGTCTTCCACAGGCTCAGGCTCGTTCGAGGTGGCATGAAGTCCAAGCTCTGGGTCTTCCGCGAGATTGATCCGTTACATCGCGCGGCTCTGGCGCAGGCCCTCTCAATTTCCTCTGCAACGGCATCGTTGCTCCTCGCCCGCGGCGTCACCACGCCTCACGAAGCGACCAGTTGGATGTCGCATCAAGTCCCGCACGATCCCTTTCTGATTCCCGACATGGAATCGGCGGTGGAGCGCTTGCATCGGGCCGTCTCGGCGCATGAGACGGTCTGTTTCTACGGCGATTACGACGTCGACGGAATGTCGGCGACCGCCCTGTACCTGACCTTTTTTGGATCACTGGGCGCCAATGTGCGGGCCTATGTGCCGCATCGCAAGCGGGAAGGGTACGGATTGAACGTGACGGCCGTGCAGCGGCTGCATGACGAGGGCGTCTCGCTGCTCGTCACGTCGGACTGCGGGACGACGTCGCATCGTGAGATTGGACTCGCGAAGCAACTCGGCATGGATGTGATCGTGACGGACCATCATCAGACCGGCGAAGCCATGCCTCCGGCGGTGGCGGTGATGAATCCGCATCGGGCGGGCGCGCGCTACCCCTTCAGGGGACTGTGTTCCGCTGGACTGGCCTACAAGGTGGCGCAGGCCTACCAACTGCGCTTCGGCCAAGCGGGTGTGCCGTTGGAATCGCTTCTAGATCTCGTCGCGCTGGCGACGGTCGCCGACGTGGTGCCGTTACAGGATGAGAATCGGGGCTTCGTGCAGCAGGGGCTCGCGCAGATTTCGCGCGGAGCGCGCTGCGGAATCAGAGCCTTGAAGCAAGTGGCCGGGGTCGTGCGGGACTGTTCGCCCGAGACCATCGGCTTCAAACTGGCGCCGAGGCTCAATGCCGCCGGACGGCTGGATCATGCGATGCTGGGTGTGCAATTGCTGACGACCGAGTCGCCGGCCGAAGCCCAGCGGCTGGCTGACCGGCTGGAGGAGCTCAACCGGGAGCGGCAAAAGATCGAAGCCGACCTGATGTCGGACGCGGTGGAGGCGGTGAACGACCAGGAGTTGCCGCCGGCGCTCGTCCTGGCGTCCCGACGTTGGCATGTGGGGGTTGTGGGAATCGCCGCGGCCCGGCTGGTTGAGCGGTTCCATCGGCCAGCGATCGTCATTGCCATCGATGAACGGGGAGTCGGCAAGGGCTCGGCGCGGACCATCGGAGGATTCGATTTGTATCAAGGACTTGCGGCCTGCGAGGACCTCCTCGACGCTTTCGGCGGGCATCCCAGTGCGGCCGGAGTGACGGTGCAGGAATCGCGGCTGGACGAGTTCCGGGCCCGGTTTGAAACAGTCGTCGGGGAATGGGCCCGGGGGGCCACCACCGTCCCGACATTGCAGGTCGATGCAGAGGTACAATTGTCGGAGGTGACGGCACAGCTCATTAAGGAAATCGGCGCCTTCCATCCGTTTGGCGCCGGCAACCCGGAGCCGACGTTCGCCGTCAAGGGACTCGAAGTCATGGATTCGCGTACGGTGGGAGACAAGCACTTGAAGATGACGGTGCGGCAGGGACGATCCTTCCCGTTCGACAGCATCGGCTTCGGGATGAAGTCGCTGCTCGAGCGCGGCATTCCCGCGCGCACGCCCGTCGATCTCGCGTTTCTCCCCGAATTGAATCGCTGGAACGGCTATGACCGGATACAGTTGCGCATTCGTGATCTACGTATCAGCGATCGAGGAACCGCCTAATGCCGAATGCCACGGTCATGGACATCGATCAGCTGCTCGACCGCGTCAAGAGCTATAACGCGGAGGCGGATCTCGGCGTCGTGCGGAAGGCCTACGAATTCTCGGCCAAGGTGCACGAAGGGCAGCGGCGCCGTTCGGGCGAACCCTATTTGCAGCATCCCATCGCGGTCGCCGGTGTGCTGACCTCTCTCAAGACGGACGTGACCGCCATCGTTGCGGCCCTGCTCCACGATACCCTCGAGGACACGGTGGCCACGCCGGAAGAATTGGAGAGCGAGTTCGGTAAGGACGTCATGCACCTCGTCGACGGTGTCAC
>DASTLA010000144.1:0-8010 GCA_035715525.1 Nitrospiraceae bacterium | reverse complement strand
GATTCGGCTTTCTGCGATATTGCTCGCTCAAGCTTTGGGTGGCGCCGATCCTCAGTTCTCCGGTCGTTTGATCCAGCAGCATGATCGAACAGATTTTCGAACCCATCATTTGGGCAGTCATCGTCACGATCAGCTGCAGGACATCGTCCAACAGGCGATTGGAGGACACCGTTTCCGACACCTGCGACAATGTGTCGAGCTGCAGGGCCTTACGCGTCATCTGATCATAGAGGCGGGCATTTTCGATCGCTCCGCCTACTTGAGTCGCAATCGTCGAGAGAAGGGCCAGCTCATCCGGTCGGTATCGCCGAGGACGTTTATGCTGGACATTGATCACGCCGACGACCTCCTGTTTCGTCGTGATCGGCACGGACACAAAGGCTTGATACCGATCCTCCGGCAGGTTGTGAAAGAACTTGAATCGTGGATCATCGCTGGCGCTGTTCGGGATGACGACTCGGGTCCGCTCCCGCGCCACCCAGCCGGTAATGCCCTCGCCCATCCCAATCGTGATGCGACCGATCAGCTTGGGATGCGGATTCTTCGAGGCGCGAAGGATGAGCTCGTCGCGATTCTCGGACAGGAGGTACAAGAGACAGGCATCCGCCTTGGTGACTTCCACCACCATCTCGACGATATGCCGTAGGACGGCTTCCAGATCGAGCGTATTGCTGATCGACTCGCTGATGCGGTGCAGGACATCGACCTCGCGCGACTTTTCGCGCAAGGCCTGCTCCAGCTGGGCCACCGTGCGTTTGGAGTTTATGCTCACCGTCATCCAGACTTTCGGGCAGTCGCCACGGCGGCCAAGCGCTTGCTTGCAGCGGCAGCCGACTGAAACCACTCGCGCATTACCTCTCTCTCCAGCGGCACGATCCTGACCGCGCCGATCCGTTCGGGCAACACGCAATACACGGTCCCACCCGACACCTTCTTGTCCGACTGCATAACCCCCCACAAGGAACTGAACGTCACGCGGGGCAAGGAGCTCGGGAGCCCAGCCGTGCGCACGAGACTGACAATACGATCGACCGTCTCCTGGTCACACACGCCGAGGTGACGCGAGAGAGAGGCTTCATGTACCATGCCAATCGCAATGGCTTCCCCGTGAATCAGGCTTCGGTAGCCGCCGAGCGATTCAAGGGCATGGCCGACGGTGTGCCCGAAATTCAATATGCGCCGCCGGTCCGCTTCCCGCTCGTCTTTCGAGACGACCTCCGCCTTAATCTCACACGACCGCTTCACGATGGTCGCCGCGGCGTCTTGGTCAAGGTTGATGATTCGATTCATATTGGCTTCCAGATAAGCAAAGAATGCCTCGTCCGCGATGACACCGTACTTGATCACCTCGGCCAGACCGGCCAGCCATTCGCGCTCGGGCAGCGTCTTCAGGGTCATCGGGTCGATCAAAACAGCTCGCGGCTGGTTGAAGGCCCCGATGAGGTTCTTCCCCATCGGATGGTCGACGCCGGTCTTCCCTCCGACGCTGGAATCGACTTGTGCCACTAGGCTCGTAGGCACCTGTATGAACGGAATACCGCGTTGGTAAATGGCCGCCGCAAATCCGGACACATCGCCGATGACCCCCCCGCCCAACGCCACGAGGGTAGACTTCCGCTCGAATCGGGCCTTCGCTAATTCATCCATCAGCGTCCCGACCGTCCGGAGGCTCTTCGTGCGCTCGCCCGGCTGCAGAACGACCGGCACAACTTCGAATCCCGCCGCGGTCAGCGCCTTGGCGAAGGGCTTTAAGTAGTAGCGGGCCACATTGCGATCGGTCACGACCGCAATTTTTGCGCCGAGATTCAGCCGCTTGATTTCCTTACCGATCCCCCGGAGGAGCCCCCGGCGGATGATAATGGGATAACTACGCTCGCCGAGTTCGACACGAACCGTTTGCTGTATCACTGCGGTGCTTGGGGGGGTCATGCGGGACGACGCGCCGACCGAGAGTCGCTGCGTCCTAAAAATCTTTCACATACGCCTGGTAGGCGTCGAAGTTACGTTTCATTTCAGCCAGCGTATCGCCGCCGAATTTTTCCAACAATGCATTGGCGATTTCGTACGCGATGACGGCTTCGCCGACCACTCCGGCGGCCGGGACGGTACAGATATCTGACCGTTCCACTGTCGCGTCAAAGGGCTCTTTGGTATTGATATCGACGCTTTTCTTCGGACTATACAATGTGGAGATCGGCTTCATCGCCACCCGCACGACGATGGGCTGTCCGTTCGTAATCCCGCCTTCGAGTCCGCCCGCATTGTTCGTTTTGCGTATGAACTGCTTGCCAGTGTGGTCATAATAGATTTCGTCGTGCACTTCTGACCCGAATCGGCGGGCCGCCTCGAATCCCATCCCGATTTCGACGCCCTTCATCGCCTGGATGCTCATCGCAGCCATAGCGAGCCTGGCACTGAGGCGGCGATCCCATTGGGCATAAGTACCAAGGCCGATTGGCGGATTGGTGACGACCACTTCAAAAACGCCGCCGAGGGTATCCCCGCGATGTTTCGCCGTACGAATCTGTTCGATCATCTTCGGAGCGGCTTTCGCATCGTGACAGCGAACCTCGGATTGCTCGGCCAGCTCGAAGGCTTCTACCGGGTCGGACGCTCGCTCGGCCGCCACCGAACCGATCTCCGTCGTATAGCTCAGCACCTGCATGCCGAAATGACTCAACAGGGCTTTGGCAATGCCGCCGATCGCGACCCGAATGGCCGTCTCCCTGGCACTGGCCTTTTCTAGGACGTTCCGTACGTCTCGGTGACCATACTTGATGGCTCCCACCAGATCGGCATGGCCAGGGCGGGGCCGCGTGACGACCTTTGCCTCCGGCATGGGTCCCGGCTCCGCGGCCATGACGTCTTTCCAGTTCTCCCAATCCTTGTTGGCGATCAGGAGTCCGATGGGATTTCCGATCGTATGGCCTTTGCGGACCCCGCAGGCGAATTCGACACGGTCTTCTTCTACACGCATCCGCCCGCCCCGCCCGTAGCCCTTTTGGCGACGGGCCAGATCGTGGTTCACCATGTCCGCGGTTAGAGGAAGCCCAGAGGGAACGCCTTCGAGGACGGCGAGGAGGAACTTTCCGTGGGATTCGCCCCCATTGAGATATCGTAACATCGCCAATGGAGGCGATTATTAGCTCCCGGAGCCCGGAAGTGTCAAGTTGCGGACTTGACGATCGTCGGGGTGAGGAAAATAAGCAATTCCTGCTTGGAAACGTTTTCCGTTTTACTCTTGAACAACCATCCCAGCACGGGCACTCTGGACAAATAAGGAATACCGGAGACGTTGTTGGATTGGGTATCGACGAATACCCCTCCGATGACCATGGTCTCACCGTCCCGGACCAACACCTGCGTGGTGGCCTCACGGCGGTCGATACTCGGACCGGCGGGATTGCTGCGGGCACCGACAGCATTTCTCGTGGCCCGAACCTTCATGAGAATCTGCTTGCCGATCTCCTTCGGGTCCCGTGATGTGATTTGGGGCGTGACGTTCAGCTCCAGATTGGCATCGACGAAGGTGGTCTGCGTGCCTTGCAACGACGTCGTCTGAAAGGGGATCGATTCTCCCTGTGCAATCTTGGCATCCCGCTTATCGAGCGTGGTGATCTTCGGTGCGGCAATGACCTTTGTCAGACCCAGCAATTCTCCAGCCGAGAGGCGTACATCGAGAAGAGCGCCGTCCGTCTTTCCGATCGAAAATCCCGCGCCCGGCACCGATGGGAAACCGGGATTGGCCGGTAAATTGACGAGGAAATCCGAAGTCTGCGCGCCGAAGGATCCAGTGGTTCCGGTTCTAAAGGCTGCCGTACCGAAGCTCGAGCCGAGTTGGTTCACATTCTGAATGCCCCACTGCACGCCCAACGACCGAGTATAGGTCGTGTCGGCCTGCACGATTCTCGCTTCGATCTGTACTTGGGGCAGTTCGAGGTCTACCCCCTCGACCAACTGGCGCAGGACTTCCAACTTCGATTCGGTGTCGCTGACGATGAGGGCATTGCTCGCCTGACTGACGTTCATGACCCCGCGCGGACTGAGATACTGGCGTAATGAGTTTTGCACCTCTGCCGCGTTGAGGTTGCGGATGTAGAAGACTCGGGTGACGACGGGCTCGGCTTTGGCCTTGGAATCCTTGGCACGCGCTTCCTCGTCTTGCTGCTTCGCAATATTGTTCAGCGTATCTACCCAGACGATATTGCCCTGCCGAATCATTCCGAGGCCGTTCATTTTCAGCAACATGTCCAACGCCTGGTCCCACGGCACATTGGCAAGTTTCATGGTGACCTTGTTCTTCACCCCTTCGCCCACCACGATGTTGAACCCACTGACCTCGGCGATGAGCCGAAGGACGTTGCTGATATCCGCTTGCTGAAAATCTAGCGAGATCCGTCGGCCGACATAGCGGCTCGGTCCGTTGATGACCTCATTTTCCAGCTTCTTCTCTTCTTCCTTCGGCTCCGCATTCATCATCATCTGAACCGGTTGCACATGCATGATCGCTTTCGGCGCCTTGCGCGATACCAACAAAGGAGCCGCGATGGCTCGTGAGGCCGATTGGAGCGGGCCTTTCTTGACATCGGCTACAGCCGCGATCACGACGGAGTCTGAGGATGAAGAGGAGGCAACGGGTGCCGAGCCGTTCTTCGGCAGTAGGGTGATGACCAATCCTTCGGTTGTGGCCTGGATGCGATGGTCCGCCGGTTGAGTCAGATCCAGGACCATCCGCACCTTTTCACGGTGATATCCGAAGCGAATCCGAGAGAGCAGCGCATGGCGGAGCGTCAATTGCGATTGCTGCATGGCCGCCTGAACACGGGGGACATCGACGACTAATTTGCGGTCCCCGACCAGCTGCGCGTTATAGACGATCGTTCCGTTGCCAGACACCATGACGTCCATACGATTTCCGTCAGGCCTTGCTTCGACTTTGGTCAGGAGCGTCGCAACGGGCCGGGCGGCTGAGGACGCGTGTGCTGACTCCGAGGTAAGGAGGTCTTGCCCGGCCAGGTCGGCACCCGCGGCGGGTTCGAAGCCGGCCAAACCGGTCGACGACACCGATGTTCCGGACTGAGCCAAGCCGGCGCTTCCAAGGAGGCCTGCCGTTATTGCGATGGTGAAGAACGAAGGACTGCGACGATGTGTCTGTTTCATTCTATACCCTCTTTTGGGTGCAGCAGCTTGACGTACTCTCTCTCCTGCTTGTTCCCATACACGTCGGTGAACCGTTCTTGTACGATGAATCCCCGCTCGGTAATTGAGCTGACCACGCCATTGTTGGGACCGATCCGAGTGCCGCGCCTGATGCTGTATCCTTTACCGTCCGGCGTCTGCACCATCGCGGTATAGCCATAATTCCCCCACACGACTCCAATGAGGTTCAGCTCGGTGAGCCCGACGCGTTGAAGCGGCGGAAGACTCGTATCTGTTTCCTGCTGCGCCAACTGGCTGATGGGGAGAAAAGGATCGCGACGTCCGGATGGATCGTAGGAGGTGCCGGAAAATTCCACCGGGGGGGACACAGCGGCGAGAGCGCCTTGCTCGCTCACGGCCTTGGGGGCATCGGCGGCCGACATGGGAGGTGGGGGATCCGGCAGTGCTGGCACTTTCAGTGAATCCGTTGGGCGCATGCTCTTGACTTGGTTCATTCGCAGCAGCATTTTGGCATCCGCGGAATATGCGGCTACTCCACAGAATGACAGGAGAACAACTGCCGGAACCCACCGCATTTCCTCGACTCGTATGTTCACGTTCAATCCCTCACAGTGGCCGGTGTTCGGCCGATTGCCTAGTTCGACTGGGCGGACGCGGGCGGCGCCGGAGTTCCGGCCGCTGTCGACGGAGCGGCAGCCTTTTTCTCCACAGGCGCAGCATAGGCAACGAGATCGAATACCGTTTGTGTCACGACCCGTCCTTGTTCCACACGCGGCGTACCGATCCGGACGTCCTGGACGGTTACGATTCGCGAGAGCTTGCTGATCCGGTCAAAGAAGATCGCGGCGGTGTGGTACCCACCCGCCACCTCGACGTTTACCGGCATTCGAACGAACAACTTCGAGGGATCCTCGGCTTGGGGCCCCGGCTTCCACAACCGCATGTCGAGCCCCAGGCGGATGCCCAAGTCCGATACCTGCTTCAGCAACATGACCGCCTCTTCTTCCGGCGGGAGCCGTTCTTTCTTTTTGGCCAATTCGATCTCGAGCTGCTTGCTGGCCGCGATCAGTTCATCGAGATGCTTCACCTTGATGGTCAGGTTTTGGATTTCCGTATCGAGTTGCGCCACTTGTCCCTGAACCGCCTCGAGTTCGATATTCTTGGGATCGACGATGTAGTAGTAGAATCCCACGAGGATCGCCGCCACTACCAAGCCCAGTAAGGCGACTTTCTGGACCGTCGGGATGGTGCGAAGGCTGTCTAGGCTGATCGCATTCAGACTCATATTAGCCTTTCATCGCCAGATCGAGCTTGAATTGAAAGGTATTCATCTTATTGTCTGTTCCGGCCCGGCTTTCGTTCAGCTTGATGGTCGCAAACTGATCCGTCCGTCGAAGATTGTTCACGAACTCCACGATATCGTCATTCGTCATGGCGCGTCCTTCGAGTTCGACGCTCCTTCCCTTGACGTTCATCTTCACGAGCCACACCTTGAGCGGATCGAGGCTCTGGCTGATGTAGTCCATCACCGTCACCGGGCCGGTCCGTGCTTTTTCCAGCTGCTCGATGATGCGGTTCTTACTTTCCAGTTGCTTCTTCTTTTCCTCGAAATCCTGAACCTGCTTGACCTGTTCCTTGAGTTGGGCGACCTGTTTTTCCTTGTCCTGCTTCTCCGTCTGCTTGGCTTCGATTTCCTCGTCGAGCGACGTGGCGTACCACCAGCACCCCGCGAGTGTCATCGTCAGCACGGCCACTCCGAGCAGCGCCTCTGCTCGAACATCCCACTG
Source organism: Nitrospiraceae bacterium (assembly GCA_035715525.1). Classification (GTDB taxonomy): domain Bacteria; phylum Nitrospirota; class Nitrospiria; order Nitrospirales; family Nitrospiraceae; genus JAHBWI01. Next base: position 1,063 of record DASTLA010000144.1, on the reverse strand, counting down.
GGGCTTGGATTTGCGGGTTTTCGGCCCAGTCGTCAGTAAGTTGATTCTAATCATCTGTCCCCCACCGTCCGCAGAGCGAGCCCTACTCCTACCGCCGCGACGGGCCCCATCTCGGTCAGCATCTCGGGATCAGTGTCGCACATGGACGTATCGATTTCGTTGAACGGATTCGCAATGTCCACGTCGATGTGCATACGGTCCCTCAGTTGTTGCGTCAATCCCTTGATCTTGGCTCCGCCACCGCACAAGAGCACACGCGCAATGTCCGCACTCGTGCTTGTGGTCTTAAAGTAATCGATTGTTCGTGCGATTTCCGATGCGACTTCCGCGTTGACGCTGTCCACGACTGCCGAGAGCGTCGGGTCGTCCTTCACACGATCGCTCTTCTTGAGTTGCTCGGCCTCTTCGAACGACACACCCATCTCTCGTTGGACGGCCTCCGAATAGCGATTGCCACCGAGCGGAATATCCCGGGTGAACAGCGACACTCCACTTCGTACGATGTTGACGTTCATCACGCTGGCGCCGATGTTGACCAACGTCACGGTGTCTTCGTCCGCCCCGAAGGCGATCCCGTACATGTTTTCAATCGCAAAGGCGTCGACATCCATCACGACAGGAGTCAGCCCGGCGGCCTTCACAAGTTCAGTCAGTTCGTTGATTTTGTCCTTCTTAGCGGCCACCAAGACGATCGACATTTCGCCTTGTTCATCGGGATTATCGGATGGCGGCAGGACATGGAAATCTAGGTTTACTTCGTTGATGTCGAAAGGGATGTATTGTTCCGCTGCCAACTTGACTTGCCCTTCGAGTTCTTCGTCCGGCATGGGCGGTAGGCTGATCTTTTTGATGATGACGGCATGGCCGGAGATCGAAATGGCGACCTGCTTCAGCTTGACATGTTGCTCGTCCACCAATTCTTTGATGGCGGAAACCACCCGGCCTTCATCCATCACCGTCCCATCAACGATCACTTCCGGCTCGAGCTCTTTGACCCCGAATTTTTGGAGAATATACCGGCCCCGGTTTTCCTTCAGTTGCACGAGCTTGATGCCGCTGGACC
>DASTLA010000143.1:0-4634 GCA_035715525.1 Nitrospiraceae bacterium | reverse complement strand
CCAGCTCAGAGAGTGGCAGAACGAATTGCAGTTCTCCTTATGGATTGTCACATCGGAAAATTGGCCAAACATCACTCGCAACTGCCTCGCTGACAGGAACACGGTTTCCGGTGCGGCTTTTTCGGAGGCCCCCGCCCGGTCGTAGGCAAAACGTTGTTCTTCATCGCCCCGCACCATACTGTCCCGACCCATGACGGAATTCACCCATGCACGCAGCGTTTTCCGGGGCCATCGGTGCCATTGCCGATAGGAAAAAAGATTGTAGACCATCACGACGGCCATTCCTCCCGGCTTCAGGATTCGAAAGGTCTGGTCGATGCACCGTTGCACGTCGCCGGTATGGTGATAACAGCCGATCGACACCACCTGATCATATGCGGCGGAGGGTAACGGACAATCCAGCATGCTACCTTGAATCGCCCGGCCGGGCAGACCGAGGCCGCGAAGGCGATGATTGAGCAGCCTGACCGGTTCCTCGGCCACATCCAAGCCGACATAGTCTGCGCCGGCCTCTACGATACGCTGGCCAAGACTTCCGTATCCCAGACCGATCTCGGCGACCTTTTTTCCGGCCATTCCGCCCAGGCCAACGTAGCCAAGCAGATAGGGATAGTATTCGAAATATTCCCGGTCGAACCGCGCAAGGGACTCCGCTGAACAATCGGAGATGCCTAATGATTCCGCGAGTTGCGATCCCGCCAGAGTATTCCAGAATTCGGCATTATCTCGAGTAACATCCCTGAGCGTTTGCCGTCTCGCGTTCATTGCCCTGGCGCCTCCATCGTAGAGGACATGGCTGCGGCGGGACATCGTAGTAATTCTTCGAACAGCTTCCAGGCCAGCTTCGGCCGACAACGCGCAAATTCCAAGAGTCCCTCGAACGTATGCAGATCGTAATCGCCTACACAGACCGCCAGGCTACCGATCGGCCACAGGCGGTACCGTACCATTCCACCCACCGCAGAATGGTTCCACACTATTGATCGGATCTGCTCCAGCGACAGGGTGGGCGGTACGCAGGCACAGGGTTGCCGTCCGGCTGGCAGCGGTTGACTGATAAGCACCAACGCGCCACGCTCGCGATGATATTCACACCGTATCTCGAACGATGTCGAGGAGCGGCGCCAATCGGGAACTTGTCCGACCACGGCCAGTTTCAGGACGTCCCGCAGCAATTCACCGAAGCGTGCCGTCTGCCGGATGTGGGGCTCCTTCACGAAGGCCCAAAGGGTTTTCCGCCCTACCCGGATGGCCAGCATTCGTACGAGAGCGGACGAGGCCTTCACGATATTTTGCGGAATCAGCAGATACGGTCGCAGCGCGGTCTTGGCCTTCATGTTGGCCACCGCACAGGGACGTTCGAGGCTAGCCAGCCTATAACACAATTTTCGCCTCTTTCCCGTGCGCCGACCGTATCGCGACACCGTTTCGTCGAAGATCGAAGTCAAGGCCCGTTGGGAATATCGACCGGAGGCAACCAAGTCGAGATAGGCCCGATCCGTCAGAGCCTCGAGAAACCGAACGTCCCGCAGTTTGTTGACAACCTCGTCCATATTGGAGAAATCCTTCGCCAACGGAATGTAGTGTTCCCATGGTCGAATCGCGCCGGAATATTCTCCGGGAAACAAAATCAGCGCCGTTCTGAGCGCGGCGGCTTCCAACACGCGCGGAGAAATGGCGGTTACCGGGATGATGCCGTCGTATGGACCGATCACATCTCTCGTCACATCCTCGAACGTCGCCGTCGGGGCTTCTGCGAGGTACGCCTTGGTCCGCTTCTCGAGCATGCCGTCGAAATCCGTGATGCTGGCCCCGCTTTCTGTGCCCAAGGTCGCTCGGCAGGAGGCGATGAAGTCGATCCAGCGTTGTCCATAGATCCGATCGTCTTCTCTCCAGCCGATATCGCATTTCAGGTTGTACTGCGGTGCCCTGGAGAGCACGCCCTGAGCGATCCAAACTTTTTCTTGCGCCAATCGACCCAACCAATACGGCAACGTTCGTCCTCGATAACCGATGTCGATCGGACGCTGGGCCAACGGCGGAACCGTGCACCTGGCCAAATAATCCGGCACGTACCCGGCGAGGGTCGTGATCTTATGCACTCCTGGCAAGCGACGATCGTCGTACACAGCGGCGATCCGTTCCGGCTGGAGCAAGGTGAACAAGACGTGGATGCCCAAATCGCGCATTTTCGCCGTAATGGCATCGACCCATCGGTACTCATCCTGCAGAAATTGAATCTTCAGCCCAGTGAAGCGGCGAATCTGCTCTTGAAACGCCGGCGATAGGTAATGATCGGAAATAATGACCAGTGAATAGTGGAGGACGACGACGTCGAACTCCTCAAGGTCGAGATAGCGGCTCCCTGCCATACCGCAGGGATTGAAGACCCGCACGTCATGGCGCGAACAACGGCTCAACGCCGCAATGTGATCGAGAACCGTATTGGCATGACCACGCTGGTCGTCACAAATGAGGAGAACGGACAGGCGCGTCGCAGGGACAGCCGTATCGCAATCCTGTTTCTCGGCGATTCCACTCGTGTTTGAATGGATGGCTGCAGCCGGCATGGACGGTCCTGATTGAACGCCGCTTGGCTCAGACGATGCTGTCGTTTCCTTGATGCCAATCGTCACCGGACAGCAGACGTCGCACTTTGCTTACAAGAGCACGAGGCCATTCTCGTAGGGGGAGTTGGTGACATCGATAGGCGGCCCATATAGCCGGCACGGCGAGGAGCGCGTTATGAGCCGACTGCAGTTCCTGATGAGCCCGGCTCAGTGCGGCATGGTCAGCTTCGATGGCGGTCACTGCGCGACGCAAATTGGCAAACTTGGCTCCTTGACGCTTGTCTTGCCAATTCCAGTCGGCCTTGGGAAGACGGTCGGCGTCGCACTCGACGAATCGTTCGTGAAACGTCCCGGAACCGACACAGTCGGTGCCGCTCAAAAAGAGGCCCTCATGCGAGAGGAGTTCGAGTAGAATTCGGCAGTCCGTCGGCACCGACTCCATGCCCTCATACCGGGCGCCGGCCAATAGTCCCGTGAACGTCTGTCCTTCCAATTCCGGATATCCGTCGACCGGCTGCACGATTCTGGAAGCCGATAGAGCGGACACCTGCTCAGCGCTCAGTTCTCGCCGCCACGTTCCGACGGCGGCCGCAGTGATCGGCTGCTGCGGCGTACTATGCCAAGCGGGATTCCCCACACTCGAAGCGTCCGGCGTCATGGCGCGCGAGGAATGTTGCACGTAGTTCATCACCTGATCGACCTCGGGCGTGAGCTTCAGAAAATCCAGCACCGCCGCCACTGTCTCACGAGGCTCCGCGACGAGCGCCTCATACCGGACACCCATGACCCGCGGATGGCCTGTGAACAATGAACAGATGCCTGTATCCACCAGCCAAAAGGCTACCGACTGTTTGAAGGTGCCCCATCGCTTCCTCAACAGACTGGCGACGACATCACGCCCATCGCGAATGAGGTAAATAACGCGACCCTCCGGATAGCGATCCAGGAAGGCCTTAAACGCATAAACGTTCTGCGGACTTTTTTCGGCCCATACGCGCTTGCCGCGGCGCTGCAGCAACGGTTCCATCAATGCCCGGGCGAGCTGGGGGCCCGAATCCGCCCGCGCAGCGAGCCCGCTCAACCCCTCGAGCGTGCTTCCGTACCACGAAAGGGTGTTTTCAAGCACCAGCCCTGCATAGGGACAAAAACCGTTGGCAATCGTCCAGTCCGGATGCAAGCGCGCGTTCGAGCCCAACCGTATCGCATGCAGAAGTCGTTCTCTCCATGCTCGTCCTTCCAAAGTCCAGAAGAACGGGTGAGCAAAGAGCGCCAGTTCCGGGCCGCTCATGACGTCAGGGTGGGCGTCCAGCATCACGGACAATAGCGTCGAACCGCTGCTGCCGCAGCTACCGATGAGGACCGGTCGTTCATCTTCAGCCATCGGAGTATTCACCTAGAGACCGCACGTGACAGGTTGCCCCCGGCCATATGCTCGATCCGAAAGGGCATGCGTACGAGTCCGGTATCCAGCACCGTACCGAGCGGCTTCCACACGCGGAACCGATAGGCTCGATCATGCGAATCGTACAGCTCGCTTCGCTCGTGGTACTGGAAATTGATATGCTTGAACAAAGAAACGCTGATCACATACTCTCCGGCTCCTGCCGCGAAAGGGCGGAACACAAAGCGAATCGTGCCTCTCCCCTGGATACGGGGCAGATCGGTTTGATCAACATTCGTCAGGGCGCGGCAGTAGGGCTTACCGTCGAGAAGATACACGCTCATCCCTACCATAGGATGGACCAGCGCGATGGGGGTGGCATAATCCACTTCAACGATCAGCTCGCCCCCTTCTTGAATGCCGGCCACCGGCTGTCGATCTGCATCAACCAATCGAACCGCCTCGATTCGCGGTGTCACGACCATGCCGGCGTCCGGCATGCCTCTGTGGCCGACCGAGGTATCGCTGCTCGCATAGGGGGCGCCGGTCTTGTGGGTGCGCTCAGCGAGCCGGCGGTTGTGCTCCTCCTGCACTTCTTTGTAGTAAGCCCGTGCGACCGCAAGGGGATCCCCGTCCATCGCGAGCCGGCCATCCTTGATCCAGACGACGCGCTCACACAGTGC
>DASTLA010000142.1:0-7370 GCA_035715525.1 Nitrospiraceae bacterium | reverse complement strand
GAGGAACAACGAGGGCAATTGGAAGCAGAGCGACTTGCCGCCTCCGGTCGGCAGAATACCGAGCGCATCTCGGCCTTTCAGAACTGCTTCGATCAGTTGCCGTTGGCCGGGACGATAGGCCTTTACGCCGAGCAGCGCCATGGCTTTGCGCTCGTTGGCGGCCGTCCAAGCCCATGATCGGTTCATTCAGCGCCTTTCGAGGGCTTGGAGTCCCGGCCCGATGGCTTGGGCTGCTCGAACGCACCCCCCGCGCGGCGCATGGCCCTGAGCCCCCGCAATTCGTCCCACAGCGGGTCCACTTCGGCCGACAATTGGTCGAGGCGATCCCGGTCCGCCACCGTCAACTCTCTGTCGTGGTACAGATGATGTTCCTCGGCAATGAGCGCGTCGATGCGCCGGAGAATGTCCTCGTCGGTTCTGGTCTGATCCGGGGACGCCACCCGGTTTCTCAACCGATGGTTGATGTGTTGCTGACGGCGCCTTCAACTTTAGGTTCAACTATCCTCCGGCATCGCTACCAGTCGCTTCAACCGTTGGATCAGATATCTTCGCGATCTTCCTTCCGGGCAATCTGTTCGAGCAGTTCCGCATGACGCTGGCAATCGATGCAGCGTCTGGCGAAAGGCAGCGCCTTCAATCGCTGCTCGCTGATCGTGGCCTGGCAGTCCTCGCAGAGGCCGTAGGTGCCCTCGTCGAGACGGCGGAGCGCGATGTCCAACAGATTCCGGGTTTGATTTCGGGCTTCCACGATCGACAACTGCTGATGGTCGGTGCTGTCCCGCAAGGACATGTCTTCCGGGTCGGCCACCGCCTCTTCGCGCAATTGAATCTGGTTCGCGCGATGCTGGGCCAATGCCTCGTCGATCTGTCGCTGTATCTCCTGCCGCTTGGTGAGCAACTGATGCCTCATGCGCTCGGTTCGTTCGTCCAATATCGTCTGATTCATGTTGGTCGTTCCTCCTGTTTGGTTCACGCGGGGACCGCGTCCCACGGCAATGTGCCCATCGGTGGTCTCACTTCACGGGCTTGGCTTCCGATTCCATCTGCTCCTTGAATCGAGACAGATCTTCGGCGATCTGACTCTTCGGGTCCTGGCCCAACCAGGAGGCGATCGCGGCTCCCACCGGCCCGGCCGGCGGATCGTATTGCAGCGTGACGGTCACCCTGGTCGCACCGCCGTCGCCCTCGGGCTGAAATTCCACCGACCCCGCATGTGCCACGGCGGCGCCATGCAGCGTGCGCCACCCGATCCGTTCGTTCTTCACCTCGTTGATGATTTCCGCGTCCCATTCGACGGCCGGCGCGCCGGGGATCGTGTCCACGACCCAATGGGAGAGGCGATCGTTGATCGGCTGCACCGACCGCACGTGCTTCATGACCTTGGGAAGGTTTTCCAGATTCCGCCAAAAGCCGTAGAGATCCTGGGGGGATCGGTTGATTGTGATGGAATGGTCGACCTTCATGGCCCGGCTGGTTTGGACCTTTCGTCTGCCGAGCGACGACGTGTCTTGATCTCCCGCGGTATTGACTCCGAGCGTGCCGTACAGTTCGCAACGGCCCGTGACGCCGCGATGGACCAACACCGCCCCGATGAGAGCGCCGATACCGCCCATCAGCCAGGAGGGCCGCAGCAAACTCCGCATGAGCAAGCCGCCGCCGATGAGGGCCGAGATCATTCGCTCCTGGTCGCCGACGTTCCGGAAATCCTGCTCCGCCCGTTCTTCCTCCCACCCGAGATCCTGTTTATTCGGGCGGTAGCGTTCACGCCCGCTCAACGAACCGATTCGCTTGCCGCCGCGTAAATGTGCCATGGTTCCTCCTCCTGTTGTCCTTCTCGGCTTGGATGTGTCCGCCTACGACTTCTGTGATGATTTCTTTCCCCGGCGCGGCTCGCGGCAGCACCGGCTGCTCGGGTAGCTTTCCTTTTCACTGTCTCACGGCGCTCGACTGCGCTCGTCCCGCGCTCGATGCCCATCTTCAGGGCCTCCCGACTGCCCTTTGGCAGCGGCGCCTTGCCGACCTGCGCAGGGCCGGCTTCGGGCGGGTAGTCTTCGAAGTCGCGGCCACCGGTCCCTTGGTCTCTTGGAGAGCGTGGCCCCTGATCGATCAGCATCAAAAGACTCCGCGATACACGGCGCAGGCAGCGCAAATATCCGGGGGCTGGTTCGAATCCAACCGCCGACGGAACGAATCGGCCGGCGGACCGTTCCATACCCGTTCCACCCCCTGGGCGAGGACGTTGCCGAAACAATAGCGGTCGGGAGTCGCGATCATGCAGCAGGGTACCGCATCGCCACGGTACGTGATGTAAGCCGCCTTCCAAGGCCAATCGCAGCGACGGCCGGATCCAACCGGCCGGTCGACTTCCCGCAGCCGCGGCAGCCGTAACTTGATGCCATACTCCTCCGCCGCGTCGCGCGCTTCCCCAAAACAGCCTTCCACCAGCGCGGGATCCATGGTCAGCAGCGACTCCTCTCGCACGAACGCCTTGAACGGCACATAGGTCTCGGGGAGGGATCCCTCCGTGAAGTCCTGTCCCAAATGCTGGACGAACACCGAATCGATCGACAGGCAATGAGCGAGGTAAACCACATCGGGAAGCTCCCGCAGGTTGCGGCGCATCACGACGGTCGTGATGGTCACCGCGGGCGTCGAGCTTCCTTCGCGCTGGCGGGCTGCCTGCACTCGGAGAATGTTGCCGATGACGCGGGTGAAGCGCGCGCCCTTGCGGATCGATTCGTAGGTCTCCGCCGTCGCGGCGTCGAGCGACACATTGAGCTCGCGGAGGCCGCTCGTGACGCAACGCTCCGCGCGTCCTTGGCTCAAAAGCGTGAGATTGGAATTGCACCCGACGCGCACCCCGCGGCAGGCGGCATAGGAGACCATGTCGAAAAATCGAGGGTGCATCATGGGCTCACCCAATCCCTGAAGATGCAGTTGCTCCAGGGCGGGAAACTGTTCCATGATCTGGGTGAATTGTTCGAAGGCCATGAACGCCGGGCGACCTTCGCCGGGACCGTCGGTGCTAAGGTCGACCGGACACATGACGCACGAAAGGTTGCACTGGCCGACCGGTTCGACTTGAATGAACGTCGGCAAGGGAACCGAACTGACTGTCGTCGCATGCGTCATCACATCACCAACGGTGGACGGCGGTTCGTTTCGCCTCCGTGTCAGGCGGGTACTGCAAATCCAAGACCAGGCCATCTTAGGCGGAACTGCTCTGGATTACCGGCCTATGATCGCGCCATGCATTCGGCGACAAGGCGCTCGGAGATGCTGACTGCCTATCGGCAGTCACGTGATTTCGGACCAATTGTCTAAGTGGCAGGACAAGTTGTCTGAGATGTGCTGGGGAGGTGCGTTTGATCGTCGTCAGGGAGGCTTTTAGAAGATCGTGCATTGAGTGAGGGGGCTGCCGATCGATTGCATGAGGCAGTGCGCCACCGCTCATGGCACCGTCATCGGCTGAGCCCCGCGCCCGAAAAGGAAAGAGCCCCAAGGACGCCGGTTCGGCGTCCTTGGGGCTCGCTCGAATCCTACGACATGGCTCTACCGTCGGGTACCGCGAACGGAGCCGTCCATGGCGTTACTCAACGGATTACGCATCCGAACGCCATCGGGCGTCTCGCAGCCCCCGCCGATGCAAGTCTGGTCGTTGGCGATAATCCGCTGGGAGGATTCGAAAGGTCGGCGGTCGACGTTTCTCGTCATCATGCTGGGCGAAGTGTCGTCCGGCCTGGCCACCGCCACCGGGACTCCGCCGTTCAAGGAGAGCCGGTCGGCAAAGAGCACCGGATACTGGCCGACCTGGAACACGCGGCCGGTCGCCACCATAGGGTCGCCCGGAGCCGCATTGGCCGGGACGTTCTGCGCGGCGGCCGGGCCGAAGTCTACGAGCGCCAACCGCCCGTCGCTGGTCCGGAGCGAGCCGGTCCGGTGAATCTCACCGGTTTCGCGCACCCGGACGTCGCGGAACTGTTCGATGCGGCCGCTGAGTTGGCTCCGTCCATCGAAGCGGCTCTGGCCTCGATCGAGATAGACGGTGTTCACGCCGCCGCTGAGGCGATCGGCCATGAGGACGTTGAATCGGCCGACATCCTCATGTCGCCCGACGACGCGGATTCGGTCACCGCCTGTCAGTGCCATGTCAGCCAAGGGGCCGACGGGGCCAAGATCGGCTATATGGTCCACCCCCCGATTGTCCCTCATTTGCACGATGAGGTTTTGGCCCCCGGTCGTGCGGTTCCTGACCTGCTTGATACGACGAATTTCAGCGATCACATTGTCCGCGTCCGATCCGCCGGAGGTCGTGAAACGGGTATCCTGTATCGGAGTCACGGGCATGCCCATCTCTGCATCGCGCCGGTCATAAAACCAGGTGTCGTCGTAATAGCGCTGATAGATGCTTTCGTCGACGATCCGGTCATTGTCTTGCGAACGATAGGCCCAGCCTGTCGCGTCGGCCGATTGCATCGACCCGACATCCCAACGCCGCTCGCGCCAGTTTCGATCGCGGTAGTCCTGTTCAGTCGTTGTCTGCGTCCTACCGGGCGCGATGTCGTAATAATCGTAGAACCAGTCGTCCGACTTGTTGCCGTCGTCGAAGAATCCACCCGTCAGGTCGGAGTCTCCCACCGCCGCCCGCTCTCGCTCCACCGCATGGCGGTTGACGATGTCGTCGCGAGATTCCGCCCAGACCGGCCCCGAGGCCAGCAAAGACATGCCCAACGCTGCCGCCAACGCCAATCGATAATCCTGCTGTCTGTACTGCTCCATAAGTCTTCTCCTTTCTCAAATGACATTCCCCAGTCTTCCGTCGAACGAAGTGCAAGAGACACACCCGAACGACGCGATAGCGTCCGATGCCAAGCGGGAAGCGAGAATCCGGCGCTCGCTCGGGATCGCGATAGGTCGCGAGAACCGGACAGGCTGTCTGCGGTGGAACAAAATGGCGAATCGTGGCGAATCGTTACGTCCGCCTGCGTATGGCGCCTTGGCCGAGGCCGGATCCTTTGCTGAACGGGGCTTGGGGTGCCTGGTGTAAACCCCAGGGAACTGATATAGTCCGGCCGACCTGCACATCGTCGCGTTTCGGTCGCGTCTCACAGCCGGGTGGTGGAAGAGGACTTCGATGGGGACCCTGGACTGCCGGTATCCGATATGACCGAAGACGAATCCGCCGCCGCACTTCAGGAGAGCGAAGAAAGGTTCCACACGCTTGCCGACCACATCTCGCAGCTCGCCTGGATGGCCGATGCGCAAGGGCTCCTCACCTGGTACAACCGCCGCTGGTACGACTACACCGGGACCACGTTCGAAGAGATGCAAGGATGGGGCTGGAAACAGGTGCACCATCCCGACCACCTCGGCCGGGTCACCGACAAATGGCGGGAGGCACTGACCTCCGGCCATGCCTGGGAAGATACCTTCCCGCTCAGAGGAAAAGACGGCCGCTACCGCTGGTTCCTGTCCCGCGCGCTCCCGATCCGTGATGAACGGGGAGCGATCGTTCGCTGGTTCGGCACCAACACCGACGTGACCGAGCTACGGGAAGCGGAAGACGCGCTCCGCGAAAGCGAGCAGCGCCTGCGCGCCGCCCTCATCGCGGGTCAGATGGGAGCATGGGATGTCGATCTTGCGACGGGCCTGGTGACCTGGGATGCGAAACAATACGAGATCTTCGGGCGTCCCATCAACCAGCCGCCGGCGACCATCGATGAGTTCTATGCGTTGATCCATCCCGACGATGTCTCGCGAATTCGGCATGCCGCGGCAGCCGCGCTTTTGACCGATTGCTTCTCGGAAATCTTCCGCATCGTGCGGACCGACGGAACCGTGCGCTGGCTGGTGGGGCAGGGTACGGTCCTACGGGACGAGGCCGGACGCGCCATCCGTATAGTGGGCGTGAACAAAGACATCACGGACCGCAAGCAAGCTGATGAACAGCAGCGCCGCTGGAAAACGGAGTTGGAGATCCGCGTCGAGGAACGGACCAAGGCCTTGGTGGATTCCGAGGAGCGCCTGCGCGCCTTGACCATGGAGCTCAATTTGGCGGAGCAGCGGGAGCGTCGCCGTTTGGCGATCGAACTGCACGATCACCTTCAACAGCTGCTGGTCTTGGGAAAGATCAAATTGGGTCAGGGGAAGCCGCTTGCCGCGGCTGTCCCCGCCTGTTTGGAAGTCATCAAACAGGTGGACCAGGTGCTGTCCGGTGCCTTGGCCTACACCCGCACGCTCGTGTCGGAGTTGAGTCCCCCGGTGCTGCGCGAACACGGCCTTGCCGCAGGCCTTCGCTGGCTCGTGGAGTATATGGAGAAGCACGATCTCAGCGTGAGCGTCAGCCTGCCGGAGGGAGAGCCCTTTGAGCTCGCCGAGCAGCAGTCCGTGCTCTTGTTCCAATCGGTGCGGGAGCTGCTGATCAATGCATCCAAGCACGCCGGCACCGGACGGGCCCGCGTCGCGGCGCGACGGCAGGGGGGAGAGCTCATCATAGAGGTCACGGACGAGGGCCGGGGCTTCGATCCCTTGTCCGATTCGGGCTCCGTTGCCAAGGCGAGCGAGGATCTTTCGTCCAAATTCGGTCTCTACAGCATTCAAGAACGCATGAAGGCGCTCGGAGGTCGGCTCGAGATCGAATCCTGCCCCGGCAAGGGCACCACCGCCACGCTCGTCTTGCCGTACCAGCAAGACAAGGTCGTGAGCGAGGCCTCGGAAAGAGGCCGAACGGAGGAGCTCGTTCGCTATTCGGTCGGCAACGCCATCACGCCCGCGGCGCAGGATTCACGGATCCGCTGCTTGCTGGTGGACGACCATGCCATGGTCAGGCAAGGATTGCGGGCCATTCTTGAGCGGCATGCGGATATCGAGATCGTCGGTGAAGCAGCAGACGGCCTCGAAGCCCTCGAGCTGGCCGATCGGCTGCGACCCGAAATCGTGGTGATGGATATCAACATGCCGAACATGAATGGAATCGAAGCGACTGCGCGCCTCACTGCTCGGTATCCCGGACTGTACGTCCTTGGCCTGTCCGTCAACGCCGGTCGTGAGAATCAGGAAGAGATGTCACGGGCCGGCGCTCGAGCGCTGCTGACGAAAGAAGCGGCCGCCGACCGGTTATACGGAATGATTCAGGAAATCGCTGCCCAAAAGCCCCGCTCGAGCTAGGGTCTCCCCTAGGACAATATGCCGGTGCATGCTCTATAGTGGGGGCTCCTATTATACGTACGTGAGCCTCGACCGACCAGTTGTACCTGCTTGCTGTATGAGTGATCCCTTCAAGGCCCCTTGCATCGCCGACTGGCTCGTCGGCGGCGGTGAGATGGGCCGACGCATCCGCTCTTTCGATTGGTCCGACACGCCGCTTGGTC
>DASTLA010000141.1:0-6262 GCA_035715525.1 Nitrospiraceae bacterium | reverse complement strand
CGGGATCACCTGCACGTCTTCCAATGCCCGCGCCGTCATCGAATGGTGCTGGGAGCGGCGGGAGAAGATTCTATTCTTTCCCGATGAGCATCTCGGCCGTAACACGGCCAACAAGATGGGCATCCCGCGTGAACAGATGATTGTTTGGGATCCCTTCATGCCGCGCGGCGGCAACTCCGTCGAAGCGATCAAGAGAGCCAGGCTCATCTTATGGAAGGGCCACTGCAGCGTGCACCAGATGTTTCAGCCCTCGCATGTCGATTATTTCCGGAAGCAGTATCCCGACGTAAAGGTCATCGTGCATCCGGAATGCCATGAAGACGTGGTGAACAAGGCCGATCTCGTCGGATCGACTGAATACATCATCAGAACCGTGACTGCGGCTTCGGCCGGCACGACGTGGGCGGTCGGCACGGAGCTCAATTTGGTCAACCGTCTCAAGCATGAGCTGACAGACAGGAAGGTCTTCTTCCTCTCGTCCACGGTTTGTCAATGTGCGACCATGTTTCGCATCGATGCGCCGCACCTGTGCTGGGCGATGGAGAACCTGGCCGAGGGACATGTCGTCAATCACATCACGGTCCCCACCGACGAAAAGCACTGGGCGAAAATAGCACTCGGCCGCATGATGGCCGTGAGCTGACCCACTTCCCGCGCGCCACAAACCACTGGTTCCTCAGCCAAGGTTTCGGTATATTCCTAGCTCCTCTGCCACACCCGACGCCGTTGGCGAGGCACTGGTTGTTTCTTCCATGGACTATAAAGCGACACTGAACCTTCCGAAGACCGACTTCCCCATGAAGGCGAACTTGCCGCAGAGGGAGCCGGAGATGCTCGCCTGGTGGGCTCGAGAGCGCATCTACGAGCGTATCCAAGAAGCTCGTCGGGGAGCGCCGCGCTATGTCCTCCACGACGGTCCCCCCTACGCGAATGGAAGGATTCATATCGGACATGCGCTGAATAAGATTCTGAAGGACATGATCGTCAAGTCTAAGACCATGTCCGGTCATCAGGTCCCCTATGTACCGGGCTGGGATTGCCACGGATTGCCGATCGAGCATCAAGTTCTGAAGGAACTCGGCGACAAGAAGAAGAATCTTGATGCGCTGGCGATACGAAAGCTGTGCAAAGAATACGCGGAAAGGTATGTGTCGATTCAACGGGAGGAATTTGAGCGTCTTGGAGTGCTGGGGGACTGGCAGCACCCTTATCTCACCCTCGATCCCGCCTATGAAGCGACAATCATCCGTGAGTTCGGAAAGTTTGTGGAGCGGGGCGGGGTCTATAAAGGATTGAAGCCCGTCCTCTGGTGCACGCAGGATCAGACGGCCCTGGCCGAAGCGGAAGTCGAATATGACGAACATACGTCGCCGTCGATCTATGTGAAGTTTCCGCTTCTTGGTTCGCCCGCCGCATTGAAGAAAATCTTCGGCGGCCTTGATCTCCCTCCCGAGGCGACGGCCGTCTCCGTTGTGATCTGGACCACGACACCCTGGACGCTACCCGCAAATCAGGCGGTCTGTCTCCACGCCAGTATCGACTATGCCTTCGTGCAGGTCGGCGACCAGCTCTTGGTGATCGCGGAGAAGTTGGTGGATCAGGTCGCCAAGGCCTGCAACCTGCCGGTGCATCGGATCGTCGCGGTGAAAAAAGGCGGAGAGGGGTTCGAGGGCCTGGAGACCCAGCGGCCGCTCACGACCGGTCTTTCGCCGATCCTGCTCGGCGACTTCGTGACGCTGGATCAGGGTACCGGCTGCGTTCACATTGCCCCGGGGCACGGCATGGAGGACTATTTGCTGGTGCTGGCGCATAACGCCAAGGCCACCGTCGGAGAGCGACTCGAGATTCTCGCGCCCGTGGATGACGCAGGAAAGTTTACCGCGGCCGTGCCCGAGTTTGCCGGGCAGCATGTCCTCAAGGCAAATCCGAAGCTCGTCGACAGACTGAAGGAAAATGGGCGGCTCCTTGGCCATGGATCGCTCGACCACAGCTATCCCCATTGCTGGCGGTGCAAACAGCCGGTGATCTTTCGCGCCACCGAGCAGTGGTTTGTCTCGATGGAGATCAACGACCTACGGCAGGAAGCGCTCGCGGAAATCGGCCGCGTGCAATGGGTGCCGCCATGGGGACGCGATCGCATCGAAGGCATGATCGCCAACCGTCCGGATTGGTGTCTCTCGCGGCAGCGCGTCTGGGGCACTCCGATCCCGGGATTCACCTGTCTCAAATGCGACGAGGTGCTGGCCCGTCCGCAAGTTATCGAGCATGTGGCGGATCTCATCGGCCGGCACGGAACGGACTATTGGTTCGCCAAGTCTGCAGCGGAGTTGTTGCCGGCCGGCACAATGTGCGGCCACTGCGGCGGAGGCGAGTTTAAAAAAGAACAAGATATTCTGGATGTCTGGTTCGAATCCGGAGTCAGCTTCGCGGCCGTGCTGAAGCCGCGACAATGGTGGCCGGCGGATTTATACCTGGAAGGTTCCGACCAGCACCGAGGCTGGTTCCACAGCGCCCTGCTCGCCGGCGTGATCAACGACCGGCGTGCGCCGTATAAAGCCGTGCTGACGCACGGTTTCGTGGTCGACGGAGCCGGGAAGAAGATGTCGAAATCCGCTGGCAACGTCGTGGCGCCCCAGGACGTGATCAAGCAATCGGGTGCGGAGATACTCCGGTTGTGGGTGTCGGCGCAGGACTATCGGGAGGATTTGCGGATCTCCCAGGAGATTCTCAATCATCTGATCGAAGCCTATCGTAAGATCCGGAACACCTGCCGATTCCTGCTCAGCAACCTCTATGATTTCGATCCGACCCAACATCGTGTGCCGTTCCAGCGGTTGCCCGAGCTGGATCGCTGGGCGCTGATGCGCCTTGGCGAGCTGATCCCCCGCGTGAGGCAGGGGTACGACGACTTCGAGTTCCACACCATTTTTCACGCCCTCAATAACTTCTGCGCGGTGGATCTCAGCGCGGTCTATTTGGACATCCTGAAAGACCGTCTCTATACGTTCCGCAATGACTCGGTAGCGCGTCGCAGCTCCCAGACGGTCCTGTTCGATATCCTCGTCGCACTCACCAGGCTCATGGCTCCGGTATTGAGCTTCACCGCCGATGAAATCTGGAGAATGTTGCCGGAGGTGGTGCGGAAAGATGCCCAGGCTCCCAGTGTGCACATGGCGATGTTCCCGGACGTCGATCCCCGATGGGTCGATGCAGAACTGGCGAAGAAGTGGGATCAGCTGCTCGAGGTGAGGACAGCCGTGCAGGCGGCGCTCGAAGCCAAGCGTCGCGAGAAGATCATTGGCGCGCCGCTCGAGGCAAGGGTCATCATCGAGGCCAGCACGGAAAGATATGAATTTCTCAAACGGTATGCGCCCGATCTCCCATCATTTTTCATTGTCTCAGATGTGGAACTGAGGCTTGTGCATCATCTGCCCGTAAGCCCTGACTTTAGAATTTCGGTCGAACGCGCGCAGGGGATCAAGTGCGAACGCTGTTGGAATTATCGTTCAGCCGTCGGGACGTTTCCCGAGCATCCAACGCTGTGCGATCGCTGCGTCGAGGCCATCAGGTGAGTGCGCGCGCGCGGTACGCCGGCTTGGCCCTGCTCAGCCTTTTCATCATCGTCCTGGACCAATGGACGAAAGTCCATGTCATGGAGACAATGCGGCTTCATGAATCGATCCCGGTCATCCCAAATCTTTTCAGCATCACTTATATCCGCAATCCCGGAGCCGCGTTCGGCTTCCTCTCGTCAAGCAGCAGTTCCTTCCGGTTCGTCTTTTTCGGGCTGACCTCGATCTTTGCGCTCGGGCTGCTTGGAACTATTCTGGTCCGCATGCCGGCTCAAGAATGGATGGGGCAAATCAGTGTGGCCGGCATCCTGGGCGGGGCGATCGGCAATCTGCTGGATCGCTTGCGCTACGGTGAGGTGATCGATTTTTTGGATTTTTACGTGAACGGCTATCACTGGCCTGCATTTAACGTGGCGGATTCGGCCATCACGGTCGGCGTTTGTTTCTTGATTCTCCACTTCGCCTTCGAGAAGCACAAGGAAGCGGAGCCGGTTACGCCGGGAAACCGGCCGGTGTAGGTCGGCCGTCGGTCGTTCAGGATCACCGAACTACGAGCAGGACGATGATTCCCAGCAGCACCCGATAATAGGCGAACGCCCGTAGTGTGTGGCGCTGGACGAAGGTGAGGAACGCTGCGATGACCGCCCAGGCCACGACGAAGGACACCACCAGACCGATTGCCAACGCGATATAGTCCTGCCGTGTGAAGACCGCCTGAGATTTCAGCATCTGGTAACTCGTCGCGATAATCATCGTCGGCAGCGCCAGGAAGAACGAGTATTCCGTGGCTACGCGACGATCCAATCCGGCCAGCAATCCTCCGACGATCGTGGACCCAGACCGCGACATGCCCGGGATCAGCGAGGCGCACTGAGCGAGGCCGACCCACAGCGCGGGTCGTGGTGTGACCTCGAGCAGTTCCTTGATCTGCGCGCTGGCTCGCCGCCTTTCGACGATCAGGATGATGATGCCGCCGATGATGAGCGAAGTCGCCACCGTGGTGGGCGAAAAGAGGTGGGTCTTGATCCACTTGTGGGCCACGAAGCCGACCAGCGCGGCTGGCAGAAAGGCCAGGGCCAACCCCAAGACAAACCACAAGTTCGGATGCGCCCGCAGTGATTCTTGGATCACTGTGCCCCAAGATTTTCCCCGCCGGTTCGTGATCAGCGCTCGAAACGCGCTTTGTTCCCGCAGAGCCTGAGAGGTCAGCGCTGCCAACTTGGTCCGCTCGTACGCGATGATTGCGAGAATCGAGCCCAATTGGATGGAGATTTCGACGTTCGAGGCGATATCTCCTGTAAACCCGAGGGCATGTCCCACCAGAATGAGGTGCCCGGTCGAGGACACCGGCAGGAATTCCGTCAGCCCTTCGATAACGCCCAGAATGACGGCGAGTTCGGGCCCCCAGTTGGTCATGAATCGATTTGCGCCGTCGGTGTGATGAGCCGGATCTCGATGGTGAACCGTGCCTGCATATTCCCAGACTGTTCCCACGCAGTCAAGCCTGTGAGAAGTTTCACCGCGCGGCCCGCGTCGGGATGACGGCGCACGCGGCCGGGCGACGGTCCAAGGCCAATCCGCAAATCTGTTGACAAAGTTTTGGTGATGGCATACACACAGTGAAGAGAGCAGTCCGATCAGTTCTGATCGAACAGGGAGGGTCGCATGAGGCACGTGTGGATGGCAGGGCTTGCGCTTGCCGGCGCGGTGGCTGTCAGTGGGTGCGTGACCGAAAAAAAGTATCACGAGGCGCTTACTGAAGCGGAGTCTGCCAAGGGCGAATTGG
Organism: Nitrospiraceae bacterium; assembly: GCA_035715525.1. Taxonomy (GTDB): domain Bacteria; phylum Nitrospirota; class Nitrospiria; order Nitrospirales; family Nitrospiraceae; genus JAHBWI01. Next base: position 904 of record DASTLA010000141.1, on the reverse strand, counting down.
AGCGGGCGCGCTCCCAGAAGAATGCCTTGGAGCAACAGGTCAAGACCCTCAAAGATCTCAACGCGAAGTTTGGGTCGGAAATGCAGGCGGCGCGCGATGAATTGCAGCGCATCGAGCATGGCCGGGACAAGGAACGCGATACCATCGAGGTGCGCACGAAGGAACTCGAGGATAAGATCAAGCAGTTGAGCGCTCAGAACAGAAGCATCAAGCAGGAATACGAAGAAGCCCGGCGGCACAACGAGCAGCTGAAATCCTTGGTGGCTCGGTATCAGAAGGAAATGAAGGACAGGCGCCCGATGACCTCAATGAGCCCTTCCACATTCGGAGGCCCGTCCGCTGGTCCTGAATCGATGACGCCCAAGGGTTCCTCGCCGGCAAGCGGGATGATCACTCCACCGGCCGCGACATCGTCCCTGCTGAATATCAACAAGGTGTCGTCGGCCGACATGGTCTTGTCGCTCGGCATCACGCAGGACGTGGCGGATCGCATCGTCAGCAACCGCCCTTACAAAGTGAAGGGTGAACTCGTTGCGAAGAACGTCGTTCCGAAGGACGTTTTCGACGGGATCAAGGATCGCATTACCGTCGCTCCCTGATCAAAATCTGGATATTGTGCCTTTAGCGCAAGGCCGTTTGCTGGACACCGGCAAACGGCCTTTCTATTGCCGGCCAATCACAGCGCCCATCTCTCCGCCTCCAGCTGACTCCTCATGACCCTTCCTGGTAGAATGCCAGTTTCAGCGGAAGGGACTGATGCGCCGGATTGGCCTGATACTCGGGATTGTCGCGGTCGCGCTGGTGATTGCTGGCTACGTGTTCTTCAATGGGGAACGCAAGGCGCCGGTGCGCTACCGAAGCGCCCTTGTGGAACAAGGCAGCATCGTTTAGCTCGTAACGGCCA
>DASTLA010000140.1:0-9514 GCA_035715525.1 Nitrospiraceae bacterium | reverse complement strand
CACCCGACGCCGGCGTCGAAGCAGTTCCAGCACTTGTCTATCCAGCTCGGTATCTTCGGGCGCGATCTGCCGATGCATCGTCACGATTTCCACCGCTTGCCGGAACGCCGCCGCATACCCACATCACGCCCTACTCGAAGTGCCACTATCGGCATGGGGTGCAATATGCGGTCCCGCGTTACCGAACCACTCTCGCCGATCCAGTTCGACCACGAAAGGCCCATGCGAAATTTCGCACCGTGCGTGCCGTGCGAAACCGCTCCAGTACTTCAGCTTACAGGAAGAGATCAATCCGCTGAGTCAGCATCGGCAGATCACTGCAACGGCCGGCGGGACGAGGGGGCTCGTGAAACATGAGATGCGCGTCTCTTACGGAGACGCGGCCCTACGAGGCAACGACCTGCTCATTCTGCGACTGACACCGGATCGAAGCCATACTTGAGGAGAAGCTTTTGGATGCGCGGGCTCGAAATGAAATCGAAGAATTCTTCTGCGACCGCACGCGATGACTCGCGGCAGGTCCAAACGACGGCTTGCCCGAATTCGACTGCCTGATAGGTTCCCGTGGGCGTTTCATCGACGATCCACACCCGGCCGTTATTGATCGCATCCGCACGGTACACGATCCCGACGTCGGCCTTGCCCGTCTCCACCAAGTTCACGACGTCGTCACTGTGCTTGGCATAGATGACGTTGAAGCGATGCTTATAGCCGGGATCCCGTTTGACGAGCGACGTGGCCGTGATTTCACCCAAGGCCGAGCTCTTCGGATCGCCGAGCGCAACGCGAGTGCCTCTTTCCGACAGTACATCGTGAAAAGACACTGCGGTGGCCTGAGAGGTGGCCGACGTGACGAGCACGAGCGAGGTTTGCGCGTACACCCGGAGCCCGCCGTTCAACGTCAGCCCCTTCTTTTGCAGTTTTCTGATTTCCTCGGCTGCCGAGGGAAGAAAGACGTCGATGGGAACGCCGTTTTCGATTTGCCGGCGGAGCTCCTGCGACGGCCCGTAGAGGACGTTGACCGTCGCGCCGTATTCACGTTCGAACATCGGCACGATTTCTTCGAAGGCCGGCTTGAGAGTCAGTCCCGCGGCAATCGACAGGTGTTTTGAGCCCTCCATCGCCTGGGACGGGTCCCCGGCCGCGACGGCGGCCACCAGTCCACCGACGACCGCCATGGTTCTGCCGAAGTGGGGAAATCGCATGGTACTCCTTTGTCTGGACCAGCCCGGTTGGCCCTGGCTTTTCAATGAACCCGCGGTTGCACACCGCAAGATCGATACCAGGGAAATTCCGGGAATCCGATAGCCCAGAGCTGGAGCCTCCCCAAAGGCTTTGCGGGGACCGAGCGGTTTCGCATCGATGTCCCCCGGCTGCTGATTGTGAGATTCCGCACGATTCGCACAGTGCAGATACGCGCGCTCTTTCCTCAAGGCCGGTCCTCGACGGGATGGCCCATGCCGTTCCTACCGGCTCTTCAACGAATGGGCCGGCCTTGCGGGTATGACGCACCGGCAAGGACTTTGCTCTCCTTCCCTATTTTTTAAGGTCCTCGATTCGCAGTAGAGTATAGCGAGGGCCGAGGAGGCTCGATGCCTATGGTCCATTATTGCACCGGATATCGGAAACCGCGCCTGTGAACCAAATCGTCCTCATCGCGCTCCGTAGGCCCTATACCTTCGTCGTCATGTCCATTCTCATCCTTGCGCTGGGAAGTCTGACGATCCATGAAATGCCGACGGACGTCTTTCCGAACATTACCATTCCCGTCACTTCCGTGGTCTGGATCTATTCCGGGCTGCTGCCGCAGCAAGTAGAAGGGCGCATCACCTATCTGTTCGAACGTTTTCTTACTTCCACGGTGGAAGGAATCAAATACATTCACAGCCACTCTTATTTCGGTAGCAGCATCACGAACATCTTTCTGCAGGACAACGTCGATGTGGGCAGGGCCGAAGCGGATATCGTGGGCATCGCGCAAAATGTCGTCAAGGCCTTGCCCCCGGATATTTCCCCGCCCATGGTCATGCGCCTTGCACCCTCCTCCATCCCCGTCGCCATGCTCCAGATCAGCTCGGACCATATGACGCCGGCCGAGCTGTATAACCTCGCGTACATGCGAATCCGGCCGTTGCTGGTCACCGTTCCGGGCATTGTCCTGCCGCATCCATACGGAGGCCAGGATATGCAGGTCATGGTCAACCTCGATCAACAGAAGCTGCTCGCGCGTCATCTCACGCCGGCGGACGTTCATAAAATCCTCATGGAGCAATACTTGGTCCTGCCGGCCGGCGATGTCAAAATCAAGACGACCGATTGGATCGTCCAAACCAACGCCTCCCCGCTTCAGATTGACCACTTCGGGGACATCCCGATCAAGCGGGAGGGCAACGCGTTCGTCTACTTGCGCGACGTGGCGACGGTCAAACTCATGGGCCGGGTGCAACAGAACGCAGTGCTGGTGAAAGGGAAGCAGACGGTCATCATCGTCGCGATGAAGAGCACGGAAGCCTCGACGCTGGACGTCGTCAACGGCATCAAAAAGATGATCCCGCGTGCGGAACAAATTTCTCCCAAGGGTGTGGAAATCAAGCTCCTCGACGATGCCTCGACGTTCGTCAAAGATTCGATTTCCGACGTCGTGCACGAGATGGCGACGGCCGGCGCATTGGTCGGCATCATCGTCCTGTTGCTGTTGGGTTCCTGGCGAGCCACCGTGATCGTCTGGACGTCGATTCCTTTGTCCATTCTGACCGCCATCATCGGCCTCCATTGGCTCGGAGAGACGATCAACGTCATGACGCTGGGAGGACTGGCCCTTGCCGTGGGCATTCTGGTCGATGACGCCACCGTCATGATCGAGAACATCGACCGCCATATCGAGATGGGCAAGGAACTGGAACAGGCCATCATCGATGCCGCCAACCAGATCGTCGTCCCGACGCTGGTCGCCACGCTCTGCATCGCGATCGTGTGGTTCCCGCTGTTCAAACTCGGAGGCGTCGCCGGGTATCTGTTCAAGCCCATGGCCGAGGCGGTGATCATCGCCATGCTCGCTTCGTTCATCCTGTCTCGTACGCTTGTGCCGACCATGGCGAAATACATGATGAAGAGCCACCATGTCGCAGCCGCATAATCACCAAGGACCGCCCGGCAACCACGGATCGCGGAATCCCTTTGTCCGGTTTCAACAAGCGTTCGAGCGGCGCTTCAATCGGTTCCGGGATGGCTATGGCGACTTACTCGAATCCGTGATGGCGCGCCGAGGGGCCTTCGTGACGATCTCGCTCGCGATCGCGCTGGCTTCGACCTCGCTCTTCTTCTTCCTCGGTCGCGATTACTTCCCCGAAATCAGGTCGGGGGTGATTCAGATGCATATGCGGGCACCACTCGGAACGAGGATCGAGGTGTCGGGACGCATCGCCACGCTGGTCTCGAACAGCATCGAGGAACTGTTGCCGGGCGAGGTCGAAAACATCGTCAGCAATTGCGGACTACCGGTTGGCCCGCACAATCTGGCCTTCATTCCGACGCCGACGATCGGCTCCCAGGACTGCGACCTGACGATCCTCTTGAAAGATGAGAAGTCCCCCGTCTGGGATTTCCGGCGCACGCTCCGCGAGGGATTGCGAGAGCGCTATCCGGGAACGGAATTTACCTTCCAGCCCTCCGATCTGACCGCGAAAATTCTCAATTTCGGGGCACCGGCTCCGATCGACGTCCAGATCAACGGCCCGGACATGTATCCGAACTACGAATTCGCCCGGAAATTGGCGGATAAGCTTCGCGGGATTCCCGGCGCCACGGACGTGGTGATCCAACAGACGATGCGCACGCCGACGCTGATGGTCGAAGCCGACCGGACGTTCGGACTCGGCGTCAACCGCACCGAGAAGGACATCGCGGACAATCTGCTCATGACGACGGCGGGAAGCCAACAGGTCGACCAGATCTATTGGTTGGACCCCAGCACCGGCATGTCCTATCTGATCAACGTCTATACGCCGCAGGCCCAGATCAACAGTGTCAATAGTCTCAAGACCATCCCGGTGGATTCCTCAGCCAATGGGTCCAGCGATCGTGACGTCCAGTTGCTGGGCAATTTGGCCGAGCTCATCCCGGAGGGGACACCGGGCGTGATCACGCACGGCAACATCATGCCCTTGTTCGACATCTACGTCTCCGCGGAAGGGCGCGACCTGGGCGGTGTGCTGGCGGACGTCGAGAAGGTCTCCAACGACATGGAGAAGGACTTGCCGCACAGCGCGAAGCTGGAAATCCACGGCCAGGCCTCGCTCATGTACGATGCCTACGCCGAACTGATTTTCGGCCTGCTTGCCGCGATCGTGCTGGTCTATCTCCTCATCGTCATCAATTTCCAGTCCTGGCTCGATCCGTTCATCATCATCACGGCCTTGCCCGGCGCGCTCGCGGGCATCGCCTGGGCCTTATTCCTGACCCATACGCGACTGTCCGAACCGGCACTGACGGGCGCGATCATGACCATGGGAACGGGGACGGCCAATTCCATCCTGGTCGTATCCTATGCGCGCGAGCGGCTCCAAGAGCACGGGGATGCGATTCGGGCTGCGATCGAGGCCGGAAGGACGCGTTTCCGCCCGGTCCTCATGACTGCATCGGCCATGATCATCGGCATGGTGCCCATGGCGACCGGCTATTCTCAGAATGCGCCCCTGGGTCGCGCGGTCATCGGCGGATTGCTCCTTGCGACCCTCTTCACGCTGTTTTTCGTTCCCTGCGTCTATGCGATGATCTATGGCCGGCGAATGGCGCGGCAAAAAGGCACGATCTCATGAAAATCTTGAGTGGAAGAGTCATCGCGCTCCTGGCCACCGTGCTCTTCATCCTGTATGTCGGCTATCGCGTGTATGAGAGCAGAAGCGACGCCGCGCAGCTCCGGGCGAGAACGCTGCAAGATGCCGTACCCACGGTAGCCGTCATCACCCCGAAGCCCGTTCCCGCGACCGAATCGATTACGCTGCCCGGGAACATTGTGGGATGGTACGAGGCTCCGATGTACGCGCGTGTCACCGGTTACGTCAAAATGTGGTACAGGGATTACGGAGACCACGTCAAAAAAGGCGATGTGCTCGCCGAAATCAACGCGCCGGATCTGGACGCCGAATATGCGCAGTCCAGGGCGGACTTGGAATCGGAGCGGGCTAAGTATCGGCTGGCCGAAGTCACGGCCAAGCGCTGGGTCGCGTTGCGCCCCAATCACGCGGTGTCCGAACAATCGATCACGGTGCAGGAACAAAACCTGAAGGTGCAGGCGGCGCTCGTCAAGGCCGCGGAGCAAAAGGTCAGGAATATCGAAGCCTTCATTCGGTTCAAAACGATCGTGGCCCCGTTCGACGGCGTGGTCACGCAGCGCAACATCAACGTCGGCGATCTGGTCACGAAAGAAGGAAATCTGAGCACCCCGAACGCGAAGAGCAACTTGTTCACCGTGGCGGACGTGCATGTACTCCGTCTCTTCGTCAACGTGCCGGAGGCATTCGGGCCGTTCCTCCAGCAGGGACTGACGGCCGATGTCACGGTGCCTCAATTGGCCAATCGCCATTTCACCGGCAAGTTTTTGACCGTCGCGCGCGGGTTCGACGTGAGCACGCGCACGGCCGTCACGGTCTTCACCATCGACAACGAGGACCAAGCCCTTTGGCCTGGTTCCTACGCCGAGGTCCACTTGACCGCTCCCGTCGATCGTAAGGCCTTCACGATTCCCTCCACCGCATTGGTGTTCCAAGAACACGGCACGCAAGTCGCGAAGGTGACGGAAGAGGATCGCGTGCATCTCCAGCCGATCACATTGAACAGACTGATGGACAACTTGGTCGAAGTCGGCGAGGGAGTCTCAGAGGACGACCGCATCGTCAACAATCCGAGCGCCGCGCTGCTGGAAGGCGACAAGGTGCGTGTCGTGACGCCGGCACCCGGCTATGACCTGGTCAACAACGAATCGCCCGATCTCAAGGGGCCGTCACGGATCAGACCGGATTCGAAGGTGCAGCACGAAACGGGCTCGAACGAGATGGCATCACCGGCGCCATGACCGCTGCCGCCTGCTCATGAAACGAGATCGCTCAATCATGCAGGGTCGTGGCCGCCGAAGCGGTGTGTTGCTCCTGGCCTTGAGTTTGTCCGGTTGCGCCAACGATTGGTTGCCGCACGTCGACCTGGCGCCGTCTTATCAACCACCTCAATACGTGGTCCCCGCCTCCTGGCATGGAGAAACTCCGTTCGTCGAGGCGAAGCCGTCGGACGATGAGCTGCGCCCCGATTGGTGGAGGCTGTACGACGATCCTGTCCTCAACAATCTCGTCGAACAGGCCATGACGGCCAATCCCGACCTTCAGGCAGCCGCCGAACGGTTCGTCCAGGCGCGCGATGTCATGATGCAGGTCCGCTCGCGACGGATACCGCAAATCGGCATCGGCGGAAAAGCTGCGGATAGTCATAACCACGTGGATCCGCTCAGAGTCCCGGGCGACCTGCCGCTGACGGGGCCCATCGCGGCCGGTGCAGGCTTGGCCTCATGGGAGCCTGACTTTTGGTCGGCGATCCGCAATGCGACGCGGATCGAAATCTACCGTGCCGAGGAACGCGCAGCCGACTGGGGCCTCGCTCGCCTCAGCCTTCAGGCCGAGCTTGCCGCGGACTACTTCACGCTGCGCGGCTTCGATGCCCAAAGCGCGATCTACAAGCAATCGATCGATCTCTATCGGAGTTCGCTCAAACTCGTGAAGGCGCAGTTCGCCGGGGCGATCGCCTCCGCCTTGGATGTCGCCCGCGTGGAGTCCCTCTTGTTCAGCACGGAAACGAAATATGCACAAATCCAAGGCCAGCGCCAAGTGACCGAGCAGGCCATCGCCATCCTGGTCAACCAGGCCCCCGCGAGTTTCAAAATCGCGCCGATCGACGACCTGCGCCTGGCGAATTTCACGGTTCCGCGAAGCATTCCCTCCACGTTGTTGGAGCGGCGGCCCGACATCGCCGGGATGGAGCGGCGCATGGCCGAAGCCAACCGCGCCATCGGGATCGCCCGCGCGGCTTTTTTCCCCGATGTGCGATTCTCGGCCGATGGGGGCATCCTAGATGCCGGTTTCGATATTGCCAAGCTGACCGCCGCCATGTGGTCCTACGGAGCGGCCGTAGCCCTCCCCGTCTTTCAAGGCGGATACCGTCGAGCCCAGTTGCAGCGCTCCTGGTCGGCCTATCGCGAAATGGAGGACCTGTATCGATCCACCGTGCTGAACGCGTTTCGTGAAGTCGAAAACAATCTGAGTCTTACCAACCAGTTGACGATCGCGGCCAATCGCCAAGACGCCGCCGTCGGGGCGAACTTGAAAGCCCAAAATCTGACCATGGAACTGTATCAGGGCGGGCTGGCCTCGAGCCTCGAGCTGATCTACGCACAGGTCCAAACGCTCACGGCACGCATCGATTCGGTGCAGATCAAGGCCGAATTGTTGCGGTCGACGGTTGGACTTCTCCGCGCACTCGGCGGGGGCTGGAATCGCAATCAATTGCCCAAGGACGACGAAATTCAGCCGTTCGGGACCTTTCAATACGTGAACCTCGAGAAACCGCCCTCCGTTCGAGGCATCGACGTCAACGCCGCCAACAACTGGGTCAACAACGATTTGACCACGCGCCCCGTCCCGCTGCGACCCCAGCCTTAGCGGCTCCTCAGCTCCCCAAAGCTTTTTCCTGTACTGGGATCCGGCCCAGCCGCACCGGACATCCTGTCCTCGCACATCAGAATTCGATCTTGCCTGTTTCTAGGCCGCTGCCGTTCACGTTGTGCGAGCTGCTATGCGACGTCTGACCCCTCGCATCGAACTGTGCGCGCAGTGCGAGATCGCGCAACTTCACCAGCCTCGCATTTCCAACCCGCCGAAATTGCGCTGCCTCGTTGAAGAACTATGAGTGGCACCGCCGTTGCTTCGTGTTATGACCTGATAACGCTGCCCCAAGTCCTATCTTCAACCTCTTCGAAAGGAGCGCCACATGACAAGAATATGCCGGTATACGACGTTGACCATGTTCATGTCTGCACTCGCGACTATTTGTCTCGCTCCGCCCGAGGCGAGCGCCTGGGTCTCACCGCCCTGGATCGACAAGATCACGCTGACCGTCATGGAACAGAAAAACCTGTCCAAGACGGGAAATTTCGATCCGTACTTCAAACAGTTGGAAACGGTGAGTGAAGCGGCCGTCAAGGGGGAATACAACGGCAAACGAAGAGGAATGAACCGTTTTCTGGAAATGCTTGAAACGAAGGAAGGCGGGATCAGCGACGAGGCCGCGCACAAAATTTTCGCCGCCGTCGTGAAAACAGTCCCCTATGCGGTCCTGCTGCCATTGAAGAGTGAGGACAAACTGGACCCGGAAGAGAAGGCGCTGGTGGATCGCATGAAGCGGCTTGCGGCTTCAATCAAAAATCAGGATGAGCGAGCTGCGCTTGCATTCTAGGCGTGGGGCATCACCGCGGTGCCTGGATCAGGCCGCAGAGCTATTCGTGTGCTGTACGGCACCGGGTAGTCGGTGCGGCTCATTGTGGCGGCCGAGGACCCTGGCGGCATAGACGCTGCCCATAATGGCGGCACTATCCAACAGCAATAGCCTCCACCGGGCTTTTTGCATCCAGTCGTCGTACTCGAGGGACTCGGCCGGCACCTCCCGGTCGATTCGATTCTCGAAATCCTTGAATGCCCGTTCGATCGTGAGAAACAAGGCACGCCCGTCGCCGACCCGCACGTAGACGTGCACCTGATCACGTTGCCCGGTCTCTGCGACGGTGGCAAGCTGTTTCTTACTTTCTATGAATTCCTTGAGGCGGGCGGATAGCACCTGTACGCCAGGCTGAAGACCCGCGGTCGTCCCGGTGAGCCGGGTGAGTTCACCGATCGCGGAGTTCAGCCGTTTCTCTGCGCCCTCGAGCGGCTCCAGGAAGGACCGCTGCTCGGAAAGCAGGTAGCCGCGGAAGCTGGTCTCCACTTCCAGACTCAGGTGCTGGAGCCGTAGAACCTCCTCGCGAATCTGGGCCCGCAGCAATTGACGTTCGTGTTGAGCACGCCACTCTTCGAATAGATACAGGTGGCCGACGAAGGCCGACGCCACCAGCAACAAGCAGCTCACCACCAAGCCCAAGAATGTTCCTCGCACCTTCACCGGATGTGTCCGAACTGCTTTCCGACGAGTACGGGAGGGCGAGATAGTTAGTCCTCGCCCTCCCCTTATCTTGGGAGCCTTCGTGGCTCCGAGCCAGCGGGCTGGTCTTGCCCACCGCTCTGCGGCCAGCCGCAATCCCGACTAGAGCCAGTTGACCCGTTCGGCGGGCCGGATGTAAATCGGCTCTTCGACCTGAATGCGCGCCACTTCCTTGCCCGACTTGTTGAAGCCCAGCACGGTATCGTTGTACATGTCGAACCGCTTCCCGTGGATCTGGGTTTCGAACACTTTCGGGCCCGGAATGACGTCGTACCGGAAG
>DASTLA010000139.1:0-12544 GCA_035715525.1 Nitrospiraceae bacterium | reverse complement strand
ATTCGCCGGTGAGCATAGATTCGTCGACGGCAGTGATTCCCTCTTCAATGATGCCGTCCACCGGCACCTTTTCACCGGGGCGGATGCGCAACCGGTCACCGACCTTGACCTGCTCGAGAGGCACATCTTCTTCCCGCCCGTCGCTCACCAACCGACGCGCCGTCCTGGGCGCAAGCCCCAGCAGCGCCTTGATGGCGCCGCTGGTCCGGCTTCTCGCTCGCAACTCCAACACTTGCCCCAAGAGCACCAGCAGGGTGATGACGGCGGCAGCCTCGAAGTACACCGGCACTGAACCGTTTTCCAAATGGAACGACCGCGGGATGAGTTGGGGAAAGAGGGTCGCGACGACGCTGTAGAGATAGGCTGTGCCTGTTCCGATGGCGATCAGCGTGAACATGTTTGGGCTTCGATGCACGATCGACATCCATCCCCGTTGGAAGAACGGCCATCCGCCCCACAAAACGACCGGCGTAGAGAGCGCCAATTGAACCCATGCCGAGACCTGGTCCGAAACAAGGTGCTGTACCGGGTGGCCCGGAAGCATGTGCGACATCGCGAGCAGGAAAACGATCGCCGTCGGGACCAGCGCCAACCAGAACCGTCGCGACATATCGACCAGTTCGGGATTCGCCGTCTCTTCCCCGGTCACCGTTCTCAGCTCGAGCGCCATTCCGCATTTCGGACAAGCTCCCGGTTCTTGCGCCACAACCTCCGGGTGCATCGGACAGACATATTCTGTCCGCGTGCTGCCCTGAAGCGGAGAAGCCGGTTCGAGCGCCATGCCGCATTTGGGACAGGGCACGGGTTTTTCTTCCAGCACGTCAGGGCACATGGGACAGACGTACTGCGTGCCGCCGGCCGGGAAAGCGGTCGATTCCGTGCTGCGGGTGGAGCCGGGCTTCAGATAGCGGTCAGGATCGGCACGGAACTTGGTGAGGCATCCTTGGCAGCAGAAGTAGTAGGTCTTGCCCCTGTGGGCGAAGGAACCGGCGGCGGTGGCCGGGGCCACCGTCATGCCACAGACCGGATCGATTTCTCCTTCGGATGTGCCGGCCGTCGCGGACATCATCGGAAGGATTTTTTTATCGAGGCCTCGTTCTGCTGCAGTGCTGGCCTGGGCCGTCGTTGGCTGCATCATCGGCAACGAGCGACTTGCGGCGATTGCAGGCTTGGTTTCGGTATGGCCGGCCGTGAGATAGCGGTCAGGCGCGGCGCGGAATCGGTCCAGACAAGACCGGCTGCAGAAGAAATAGGCCGAGCCCTGGTACTCGAACCGACCGGCGGCCGCCGCCGGATCCACCGTCATGCCGCAGACTGGATCGATTGCCATAAGTTCTCCGCTCGTCGACCGTCACGCGTCAATGCTCAAGCGTGGGCTCCGAAGAGGACGAGGCTTCCTGGAACGAGACTGTGGTATACGAGTGAGGCTAGACCAATGACGTACAACGCGCCCCGACTCACCGCTTCCCATCACCGTCCAAAATACTCTGAATAATAACCTTCAGATTTTCAGGATCAATCTGCTCCACCTTGATGTTGCCGTCCAACAGAATGGTGGGAGTCTGCTGCAGTTTGATTCGCTCTCCCCAACGGCGACCGTCTTCGAACGCCTTGGCCGGCTTCGCGCTGGCCAATCCCGCTTCGAAAGCTACCGGATCCAACCCCACCTCTCGGACCAACATCTCGCGGATCGTGCGATCGATAATGCCGATCTTGTCCTTGTGGATGATGCGGAAGAGCGCTTTCTTCATCTCGTTGCCCTTGCCCATCATCTTGGCTTGCTCGTACATGTCGAACGCAGTGGGAAGCTTTCCGGGAATGACCGGATAGCCGACCATCGTCACCTCGAGTTTCGTGCCGAATTCTTTCTCCAAAATCGGCAACCCCTCCCCGTCGAACCGATGGCAGTGCGGACAATAGAAGTCGGCGAACTCCACCAGTTGAACTTTCCCGGGCTTGTGGGTCGAGGGTTCGTCTTTCAACAATTCGAATTTGCCCTTGAGCTCCGGTTTTCCGGCTAGCGCGATACCCGCCAATGCCATTGCAGCCGCGATCGCCACGCACGCCGCGCTCAGGATCAATCGCCCCCCTTGCATCACTCGCATCATGCACACGCTCCTTTTTGGTCGGTTCCTCGCAGCTCGTCGACTCAATTTGCGATCTCGATGCCAGCCGACGATCATTCTGTTCTGCCTGCTCGACTCACCCGCACAAAGTCATTATATAAGGATTATTGGACCGTTTGTACGTCTGTTATAATGCCGCGATGTCCGGGAACCCTCTAGCCTGGCTCGGGACCGCAGTGCTGTTTGGACTGCTGACCGCTTGCAGCACCACCGACGATACCTTTACTCCACCGGCCGGTTCCCCACCCACTCCGCCTTTCTCTCAAATCAAATCCGCGCCGGACTCCTTCAAAGGACAAACGGTAGTACTGGGCGGTCAGGTTCTCGCCGCTCGGCGGCTGAAAGACGGCACGAGAATCGAAGTGTTGCAGCTTCCGCTGAACGACGCGCACCAGCCGACGATGGACCTGACCAAATCCGAAGGACGATTCGTCGCGATGCAGCGAGAGTTTCTCGATCCCGCGACGATTCCCCGTGGAACGTTCGTCACGGTCTCCGGCGACCTGACGGGCAGTATCGTTCTTCCGCTCGACGACACCGAGTACACCTATCCGGTGGTGGAGATCAAGAACATGCGCACGTGGACACCGCAGGAACCATTCACGGTCCGTCCCCGTCCTTACCCCTATTATTACAGCCCTTACTGGCACCCTCTTTGGGGCCCCTATCGCCCATTCCCTTATTGGTGAGCACACCCGGGAAAACGTGAGACGGTAGAGTGAGGGGCGCTGAATGCGCGCCACCGCGGCCGAGCCGAAGAAAGCCTGTTCAATAGCAGGTTGCTCTGTTCGGTCAAAAAACTGCTGGCTGCGCTTCGTCGAGGTACTGATGGAGAAACCGATCCAGTTCACGAGAGACCTTCAGGCGGTCCTGCTCGACATTCAGCCGCTGGTCGGCTTGTGGAAGCTCGAGATAGCGGAAGGATGATAAGCCCGCTTGCTTCATCGCATTGGCCAGATCGCGGGAATGCGACGCAGGAACCAGTTGGTCCTCGGCACCGTGGAGAAGCAGCACCGGCGCCCGTAATTCACCGGCGTGGACAATCGGAGAGGTGTTCTGCAGTTGTTCCGGATCGCCCCACCATGTCGCCATACGGGATTCGGAGACATCCTTTCGATTTAGATACCACCGGTCGTCCTCGAGGAGCCGCAACAGGTCTGTGACCGCGCCCAAGCTGGCGACACAACGATAGAGATCCGGTTCTCGAACGGCGGCCATCAGGGCCGCGTATGCTCCGTAGTTCGCCCCGACCGAGCAAACTCGGGCGCTATCCGCAAAGCCCTGACGGATCGCCCAGCGCACGCCGTCCGACAGGTCGTCGGACGACTCCAATCCCCAGCGCTGAAAACCACCGCGCAAAAAATCGTCGCCGAATCCCATGACATCGCGAAAATTGATTTGCAAGACTGCCCATCCCTGAGCGACGAACCATTGCGTCCAGGGATTGAAGCCGGTGGAGTCGCGCGGCCCGAATTGCCCGCCTGGAAAAACGATCAGGGGCACCGGCCGGGCTTCCCGGCGGCGAATCATCGTGAGCGTCGCCAATAGTTCCTTGCCGTCCCGCGCGATGATCGTCACGCTCTCTGGTTCGACCGGTTGCCACGTCGCCAACTGAGGGTACGGATCGCCCATGTTCGTGATCGTCCCGTCTCGCTCGTCGAACAGAACGTAGGTCGGCGGGTGGGCGCTTCCACCTGACTTGACGATATGGAGACGGCCGTCGTGACTGCTGCTCTCGATGATGTTCGTTCGGCCCACCAAGGCCCGATCGATACGCGCCTGCAGTCGTTGTGCATCGAAATCCCAAAACAGTACCCGCCGGTCCTCTCGTCCGTATCGAACGCCGATGGCCCGTTTGCTCGAAGTCGCATAAACCAGCTCACCGAGCAGATCCGATTTCGGATCGGTCGCGATCAACTTGCGCTCCGCCGACGGGTCTACGAGATTGATTTTAAATACGGATGCGCGCCCTCGATGCAGGTCGCGCACGTACAGCCACGTGGGGTCGGCATCGAATCCGAGCGGGACCGGTCCGGTCTCCTTGGCCATGTCGTAATGGGCGAATTCTTGCCAATTCACCGACCCGGGCGGTTTCACGATGACACGCAGCATGGATTTGCTCTGTCCGATGCCTACCCTGATCTGCCCGTCGCGATCGGCGATCCACTCCAGCACCTTCTCGCCACCGGTCGTGCCCCCGGGATTGTGCTGCACCATCGTGCGTTTTCCCGAATACACGTCTACCTTGTAGACATCAGGAGCCAGAGGACGGTCGAGCGCCAGTTCCATCAGGACATGACGGGGGTCTCGCGGGTAGACGCCGACCACTTCGTCCTGAGACCGAGGGAGATTTGTCTGGGCCAAGGTGGACAGGAACGATGAATGCTCGAGCAGGCTCTCCCTCTGGGTCCCGTCTCGATTGATTGCGAGAAGGCGCGACTTCGATTCGGCGCTGCCGAGGATCCCTCCCGGCTGGAGGCTGACCAGTACTCGCTCATCGTTGACCCAAACGAACCAGGCAATGCGCCCCTCACCGTCTTCCGTTCTGACCAGTGCCTGCGGCTCTTCCCCGGCAACGGTGAGCGTCATGAGCAGGGATCGACCTTCGTGATGCCGCAAGACCGCCACATGCCTCCCCGACGGAGACAATTGCATGGATTCGATGAGCGGTGGAGCGATGAAAGATTCGAGCGAGGGCGTCGCCGGGCTTTGATCAGCCAGGGCCGAGGTCGACCAACATAACAGCAATATGACGAGCCACCGGAACATCGAAGGCCATCCGTTCCTGCGCCGGCTTCATTGCGACATGCGACTCTTTCGGCCGAAGACGGCAGCGCCCGAGACTCTGCCTCAGCGTTTATCACACAGTCGATCGGAAGCCGTCTACCCTTGGCCTGCCTAAAACAGACCCACCGTGATTCCGCCGTAGATCGCCCGCCCATAGCCGGCGAAAAATAGTTGCTGCGAAGCGGCCGCCGCAGCGGTCTCGCCTCCGATAACTTGGCCTGAGGCGGCGTATTTCATGTCTGCGATATTGTCCAGCTCCAGATACAGCTTCGCGAACCGAATCCACTTGCTGTTGCGGACCTCGAAATTCTTGTGGATGTTCACATTGGCGATGAAATACGACGGGATGCCGAACGTATTGCTGTTGTTGAGAAAGTAACTATTGTAATAACTGCCTTCGATCCAGCCTCCCCAGCCCGACGGCCAATGATCGTATTCCGCTTTGGTAAACAACACGTCCGTCGGCACGTTAGGCACTTTGTTTCCGTCCCGAGCCAGGAACCCTGCCGCCACTCGGTCGGAAAAATTGATGTACTTGGCGTCGATGTGTGTATAGGCGCCCGACAGCCGCAAGCCGGTAAGGGGACGCCAATCATAGAAGGCCTCGATGCCGCGGTACTGCGAGGAGTCCGCGTTGACGGATGCCGTGTTGGTGCCGGAGATCGTCTGCGTGATGATCTCGTCCTTGAAGAAGGTCCAAAAACCTACGAGTTGGATGGTCAGATCCTTCGTGATCCTGGATTCCGTTCCGATCTCGGTGTTGAGATTCTTCTGCGGCTTCAGATCGAAATTTGAGCCCGGCAAACCCGTCAGAGGGTCTCGCAGGAGATTGGCGAAGCCGGGAATCCCGTAGCCGGTGGATCCTCTGATCCAATGGCGGTACCCCTCTGAGGGCTTCCAGGTCAGCGACATTTCAGGAGCCCAATTATAAAATGTCCTGTCTGCGCTGTTGGGCGACGGCGTGGCTCCGGTGTAATTGATCTGCTGCACGCTGATCATCGATTGTTCGAAGCCCAGGCCGGCAGCCAAGGTCCATTTGGGGACGAATTCCAATTCCTCACGGACCCGGCCACCGATGTTCCGTATCGTTCCGCGATTGTTCTGGAGCAAAGATCCGCGGGTGCCGAAGCCTGTGGCGAGATTTTGGAACGTCTGCCCCTCTTGTTCCATCTGGTTTGCGAAAAATCCCACGTAGCTCCTGAGCGGCATGTCGCCCAAACCTCCGTCATGTCTCAAATCCGTGTATGTTTTATAGTTCGGATTGACGTTGTCGGTGATCTGCGAAAAGTACTGATTGATGTCCTTCACATCGTAATCTGCTTCGACGGTCAGCACGGTGTTGGCGTTGATCTGGCGCTCGTACATGCCGCCCACGATCGTGCGGCGATCGATGCGCTGTTGGTGCAGCAGCGTCGCATTGGCGCAGCCGGCATTGTAAATTCCCGGCGTACAGGCCGTTTGGCTGCCGCCGGCCTGCCGCTCGTCCGCCTGAAACTGCGCTTGGGTCAACCGGGTCGGCACGCGCGTGTCCAGCCAGTTCGTTATCGCCTTGAAATAGAAATTCTGCTTGTCGTCGATTTTGAACCGCAGATTGAAGTTGAGCGTCTGCGTTTTGTAGTCGCTGTTGCGGATGAATCCGTCTTCCCCCACGTTGCTGGCGAACAGCGACACGTCGAGATTTTCATATTGCTCCCCAATGGCGAAGGCTTCCTTATGATACCCGAAGGATCCGCCGCTGAAGAAGGTTTCGAAGCCGTTGATATCGCTCCCCCGCCGGGTCCTGAAATGCACCATGCCGCCCAGCGCATAATTGTCATACAGCGACGACGAGGCGCCGCGGGTGACTTCGGTGCTTCGCATGAACCAAGGATCATGGATGTCGAGGCGTGACAACCCGTCCGATTGGGTTTGGATGAATCCGTCCTCATAGATCTTGATGTCCCGAACCGCAAACGTCGTTTTCGCGCCTTGCCCGCGAATCATCATGCTGAAATCCCGGGGGCCGTTGGCTTGACGCAGGACGACCCCAGGTAACGATTCCATCGATTCCTTCATCGTTCTCGTCGGCTGGGAGTCCGTTTCCGCGGGGATCGTCGTCGAGAGAGAGACACCTTCCGGCCGACGTTGAACCCGTTCGCTCACGATGCTGATGTCGGCCAGCTCATACTCCAACGCCTGCGGCTCATGTCCTTCTACGGCAGGCGGGGTCGAGGGTTCCTTCTCCCTCACCACCGGAGGCGGTGCGGTCTCGCCGCTCGGCGGGCGTTTTCGCTTCTGAATATCCTCGAGTTCGTTGAGAATGTCCTGCAATTGCTCCCTCAAATGCAGTTCCCGCTGAGTCTTGTCCCCCGTCGTCGCATCCGGCTGCTGCGCCGTGGCCAGGCTGCCGACGAACACGGACGATAGAATGAACGAGATCCAGACGAAACACTTCATGGGGTTTTGAGCTGGGTTAGCCCACATACCGGCTCCTCCTGACTGGCACTCGCTGGTGATGAAACAGACCAAGCCGTTGCGCCGCATCATCCGCAGGTGCAACCGCCGGGATCATTCACAAAAGTGAGTCGGCTAGGAGCGAAGCGGGGGTGCCCGTGATGTGGAAAGAGAGCCGGGCCGTTGAGCCGGAAGCGATCGGTCATATTCCATGACCAAGATCGACACTCGCAACGGCTCGGACCCGAGGGAGGGCCACGAGGCTGCCGACGCCGGATTGGCTTGGCAGGCCCATGCGCAGAACGACGAGTGAGAAAAACTGTTGCCGTGGTGATGTTGATGGGGAAACGCTCCATCTTCGGCATGTTCGGCGGCACAGGCCGCGGACAGCATGCCCAGCCCGAGATAGGCCAGGACCAGGAGGAGAGCCAGCAGCGTGGTAGGCCGTCTCACTCGCGAACCTCGGCTAGCTGCTGCATCAGCTCGACGGCGGCAGGCGCATCCCAGTCGCGAGGGCCGACGGCGCGGCCCACCAGAGCGCCGTGGCGATCAATGATTACGGTCGTCGGGAGGGCCCGGACCATGTAGGCACGCGACACTTCCTGGTCCTCATCGAACAACACGGGCACTCGCACGTTCAGGTTCGCCAAAAAATGTTTGATGCCCTCTCGCTGCAGGTCCGTCGTAATCGTCAACAACACGACGCGCGCCGGATCGAGTTGCTCCCTGAGGCGTTCCAAGGCGGGCATTTCGTCTTTACAGGGCCCGCACCAGGTTGCCCAGAAATTCACGACAACCACCTTGCCGGCAAGATCTTTCAACTGGACCGTCTGCCCGTCCAGACCCTGCAGGTCGAACAGTGTTGCCGCCGTGACAAGCGGCGGTCGTCCGATCTTCAACGCCGCCATGGGATCGTCCGCGGCGATCACCGGTTCGGCGGCGAGCAACAATCCCAGGGCGAGGCAAGCAGCGAAGCGGACTAGAAACATGGTTCGGCCCGGCTGCATATCTCCGATCATGGCAGCCGATTCCCTTCGGTCGCCACCTTCGATGCAGGCCTGCGAAGGGTCTGCACCACCATTTTATGGCCCGGCATGCCATGCTCGATCCAGGCCATGGCAAACTCACCTTGTGCATTCACCGCCACGACCGGGGTTTGGCTCTTTTTGTCATTGAGCTTGAGGGGGGCGCTGAATGACTCGCCACGGTCGGTCGAGACGCTCATGACGACATCCCGTTTCACCGGTGCCTGCTCTTCCCAGATCACGACGAGGCGGCCCGCAGGATCCACCGCGAGCTGAGGATGGTCCGGGAACGTGTTCCTGGCCACGTTCAACTTTCGCTTTTCCGAGAAGGTCTTCCCGCGATCGTCCGAGCGTGCGATGTAAATGGATGGAATCTCGTCCGTGCCTTCGGTGTACCAGACGACGTAGAGCCGCCCTTGCCGATCGACTCCCAGTGACGCGGGACGGTGCGGGCAGGCGGGAAAGGCCCACTGATCGTGCCCGACGATAACGGGCGCCTCGAACGTCTCTCCACCGTCGGTCGAGCGGGCCACCACGGTCTCGCGCACGTTACCCTCGAAAATTTTACGCCAGGCCACATACAGAGTTCCGTCCGGCCCGGTGGCAAGCGCGGTGCGACAGCAGACGCAGGTTCCCTCATCGATTTTGATATTCTTCGTGATGCTTGCCCCCCCGTCCATCGACCTCGCCGTATAAGTCCCCGGCTCTTTTTTACCTTCCCGTCCATCGATCCAGGCGACATGTAGTCGACCGTCCGGAGCACGATGGAGCGAATCGAACGTGTGCTGGATGACGCCGGGATCGTCGTTCACCAGCACCGAGGGCTCGAACGTTCGCCCACCGTCGGTCGACCGGCTCAAGCGCAATTCGGTGGCGAGCGGCTGCTGGGGGGTTGCCTTCGGATGCATCGCCCCCCACGTCACAAAAACTTCGTCTCCTTGGACGACCATCGCCGGCGCTTCCTGCCGCCAGTAGGGCAGTTCGTCGGGGCGATTGACCCGTATGGCGGCTCCCAGCGGTCCGCCTGGTGTCGTGCTCTTGGCATACATCACCGACCGAATGTCCTTGTCTTCTTCCATCCAAGCAAGCGACACCGTTCCGCGCTCATCGATCTGAACCGATGGGCCTGCGACGATCTTCGCCTTGTGCTCCGTGACGATTTTTTCCCCGAGATCCTGCGCCGGCGCCTGTCCGGCTCTGGCTTCCATGGTGGGCGCAAGACTCAAGGCCGCGGCAAGGCTACCCGCAGCCACTGTAAAGACCGAAACTGTCCTGAGAGTGAATCGCGCGTTCATCACCGGTTTAGACTGTAATTGATCGGCACTTGCACCACGACGGTGGGCGTCGCCACTTCCTGCTTCATATGCAAAGGGCAAGCCCGCCGGACCGCCTCCATCGCTGCGTCGTCCAAGGCCTCATACCCCGAGCTTTTCATGATCTGCACGTCCTCGAGATGGCCGTCTCGTTTGAGCGTCACACGCAGCACGACTTTTCCTTCCCAGCCGTTCAACCGGGCGGTTTTGGGATAATGCCGTAACTCGATGATACGGCGGTGCAGCGATTCGGCGAGCCAGGCAAAATCCGCTTTCGACGGCGTGGGACGAGGCGGTACGGCTCGAGCGACGACTTGATGCTCCTCTTGCTGAGCCGGCGCCGGTTGTTGTTGCAGGGCCTGATCCGGCACGGCAGGCGCAGGAGGCGCGGATACCGGTTCGCTCGGCTGGTCGGCCTTCGCCACGGCCGGCGGAGATTCCAGGGGAACACGCTCCACGGGCATGGGCGACGACTCAGCGATCACCGGCTCAGGACGGGACTCCATCACCGGCTGATTCGTGACGACTTGCGGCAACTCGCGGGTCTGGACGACCGGTTCTGTCGCGGGAACCGGGACTTCATTCTTCTCAACGGCCGCCGGCGCCTGATAGGCAAGCGCCTGTTCCGTCACCGGCGTGGCTTCTGTCACTAGAGGAGCCTCCTGCACGACCGGGTCCGGCTTTTTGATCGGCTGCGGCTCGACCTGGTTCGTCGCAGCCTGCACGACTTCCTTGACCGGCTCAATTCGTTGGACCGGCTCGACGGTGCGCTGAACCTGCGGCTCCTCCATATGCTGTATCGGTTCCGCGTTCCGTTCAACCAGTTTCGGCACTTCCCGCGTTTCGACCTGTCGCGTGACGATCTGCGGTGTCGGAGCGACCACCTTCGTGGGTTGGCGTGAGGCCTTGGGCTGTGGCGGGGCGGGCACTTCTTGGACAGGGGCCGCCTCTTGCACCACCTCGCGCGGCGCGTCCACCAGGGCGACGTCCCATTGGAAGGGCTTTTGCTCGATGACCAAGGTCATCCGCGGCGCCATGATCATCGCGACCAACAGGAGGCAGGCATGCAGCACGAGCGATGCTCCCCACCCTGTCGCGATCTGCCTGAACCGCCACCCCTCGTCAATGTGCAGGGAATTCATGTCAAATATCCTCTCCGCCGCATCAGCCGCACCCGACTATATTACTTGAACACCACCTTCGAGACCGTCTCCACCGGCACTTCGACCTGTCCGAAGTCGGAATCGCCCTTGAAACTGCCGTGCACCGCCGCCGTAAATTCTCCGTTCTTCCCATTGGCCAGCGTCACCGTCATCGCGGGCAAGCCCTTGTCTCCGCCGCCCCTCACATCGATCTGCCTGATCTGTTCGAACTTGATATTGACGGTTGCCGTCCCCCGCTTGGCCGGTAGATGCCGCAGTTCATGCGGAACGAATGACGTCTCGCTCATCTTTTCTTCCCAATAAAAGATGATGTTCTTCAACTCGGTTTCCACACCTTGCGCGTCGGTCACAACGGCCTGATAGGTCTTTTCCCCTTTCGCATCTGCTGCGATCGCCGTGGCGGATCCCATCGACCATATCAACAGCGCCATCCCTGTACACAAAGCATAGAAAGCCGCCTGCACACCTTCTTCTGATTGCTGCGTCCTGCTCGACATAGCAAGCGTTCCTTCCGCCTGGTTTCAGCTGAATGGAAAGGCCCTGAAAGCTTGATCGCCTGCGAAAGATCCGGGACACCGAGTGCCCGGACGGTTTACTAAGCACCCGAGTCTCCAACGACGGACTATCTATCGTTAAACTGGCGCGATTGGAGTCCCCGGCGTGATCCGCAGCGATGAACTAGACGAGCATCGGAGGGGCACGGGAAGAGCTGGAGACGAGGACCGGACCGAGCAACGCGCGTTCGGAACACAGAGACAGCCGTTCCGTCACGGCAAGGATCTGGAGATAATGAATTGACGCCGCAGATTCAGCGGCAGTCGTGGCACACATCCAAGCGCAGAGGCCGGTCCCGTGCATGCCGGCCGTATGATGTGCCGCATGCTGCAGTTCGTGCGCGACCGCAGTGCCGGTAGTCGCGGCAATCAGGAAGATCACTGCTCCCAGGAGCGTGCATGCTACGTGCTTGATCGTCATGGCCTGTCAGTTCGGGGCAGCAAAGATCCGATACTAGCAAAAGCCTTCCGGAAGCGTCAACGCAATGAGCCCGTCCGGGCTAAGGATTTCCAACACCTATGATACGCTCCACCCGTTCGTCCCGACCCCCCAGGTCCCGGTACCGCCGATACTGGGCAAGTGCCTTGACCTGATCCTTTCGGTGAAGCTCGTAAAAGACGCCGAGATTGTAATGGGCCTCCAAGGAGTTCGGTTTGAGCGCTACCGCACGATCGTACTCCTTCTCCGCTTCGTCGAGGCGATTCAAGGCCGTATAGACCACCCCGAGGTTGAGATGTGCCTCCGCATAGTCCGGTCGATACCGGACGACCTCTAGCAGTTCACGCTCCGCCTCCTGCAGAAGGCCCTGGCTTTTCAAGACGAAGGCCAGATTGTAATGGGCATCTACAAAATCGGGCCTCGCCGCGATGGCTTGCTTGAACGCGGCGGCCGCTCCGTTCAGATCGTTTCCCCGCTCCGCCAAGCGTCCCATCAAATACCACGCATCGGCATGGTGAGGGCTCGCTTGCGTCAACCGGAAGAGCTGCTCACGAGCGCGTTTGGGATCACCTTGGCTGTCATAGAGGTTAGCCAGGTGATAGAGGGCTTCCACTTGATCGGGGTGCATCCGGAGTAAGGTTTGGTACATCTTGATGGCGTTGGGCCTGTCATGGCGATTTTCATACAGTCGCGCCAAGTCGAGG
>DASTLA010000138.1:0-3619 GCA_035715525.1 Nitrospiraceae bacterium | reverse complement strand
GGTCTCGACCAGCGTGCCGCGCACCGTTGCGGACTCTGGGCTGTCAGGCGCTTGCAGGGTCGGCTTGATCAGCTCGAGGTACCAATCGCAGTATTCATGCCATATGAACTGATACAGTGCGCTCGCGGCGCGATCGAATCGATACTGCGCCAGGTCTTGGCTCACCGTTCTGATGGTGGCATTGAGGCGACTGAGTATCCAACGGTCCGGAAATGAACGTTGTGCCGGCGGAGGCGTAATCCGCGTGCCGCCCACGTGCATCAGAATGAATCGCGCGGCGTTCCAGATCTTGTTGGCGAAGTTGCGATACCCTTCGATGCGTTCTTCAGCCAGCTTCACGTCGCGTCCCGGCGAAGACATCGAAGCCAACGTGAATCGCAAGGCGTCGGTGCCATATTCATCCATGACGTGCAGGGGATCGATCACGTTGCCTTTGGACTTGCTCATCTTTTGTCCTTCGGCGTCGCGCACGAGAGCATGGATATAGACGTCGCGGAATGGAACTGTTCCCATGAATTTGAGCCCCATCATGATCATCCGCGCGACCCAAAAGAACAGAATATCGAGGCCCGTGACGAGCGTGGACGTGGGATAGAACATCTTCAGTTCGGGCGTTTGCCGAGGCCAGCCGAGAGTCGAGAAGGGCCAGAGCGCCGAGGAAAACCACGTATCGAGCACGTCGGGATCCTGGACCAAACTTTCACGATGGCCGTTGGGGCAGGTCTCGGGGGCTGACTTCGCGACGATGGCAGAAGCATCGGAAGGAATAAGCGGCGCGCCGTCGGAAGCCCGACGCAAGAACGGCTTCCCATAACAGGCTTCGCAATACCAGGCTGGGATCTGATGACCCCACCAAATCTGGCGTGACACGCACCAATCTTTGATGTCCCGCATCCACCCGAGATAGTTGTTCTTCCACGTCTCCGGGATGATGCGGACCCGTCCATCCTCCACCGCCTGTACGGCCGGTTCGGCCAACGGCTTGATGTTCACGAACCATTGATCGGAGAGCAGGGGCTCCACGACGGTTTTGCAACGGTAGCATTTCCCAAGGGCCATTTTATGGTTTTCAATCTTCTCGAGCAGCCCGCGGGCAGTGAGGATGTGCTCGATTTTGGGACGGGCCTTGGGGACGGGGAGACCTTCCACGGTCGAGAGCTCCCCGTCGGCCTGGGTGCCGGCCAGCCGCACCGCTGCGTGGACGTCCATCATTTTGATGCGAGGCAGGTGATGTCGCATGCCCGCCTCGAAGTCGTTGAAGTCATGCGCGGGCGTGATCTTCACGGCCCCGGTGCCGAACTCGCGATCGACGAGAATCGAGTCGCCGACGACGGGAATCTCTCGATTCGTGAGCGGGAGGCTGACTCGTCGCCCGATGAATCTGCGATAACGTTCATCTTCGGGATGCACCGCCACCGCTGTGTCGCCCAACATGGTTTCTGGCCTCGTGGTCGCGACCAACAAGCAAGTGTTCGGCTCATCTGCCAGTGGATATCGAATCGTGTAGAGTTTTCCGGTGATGTCTTCATGCTCGACTTCAATGTCCGACAATGCGGTCAGACAACGGGGGCACCAATTGATGAGACGTTCTCCTCGATACATCAGCCCGTCCTGATGGAGCCGCACGAAGACTTCGCGCACGGCTTCGGAGAGCCCCTCGTCCATCGTGAAGCGTTCGCGTTCCCAGTCGCAGGAGGCGCCGAGCCGCTTGAGTTGGGCGATAATGGTCCCCCCGGACTGTTCCTTCCACGTCCACACGCGCTTCAGAAAGGCTTCCCGACCAAGCGCCTCCCGGGACGTGCCTTCCTCCTGCAGCCGCCGTTCGACCACATTTTGTGTGGCGATGCCGGCATGGTCCGTGCCAGGCATCCAGAGACTATTGCGGCCCTGCATACGACGCCACCGGACCAGGATGTCCTGCAGGGTGTTGTTCAAGGCATGACCGACATGGAGCGATCCCGTGACGTTCGGCGGCGGAATGACGATGCTGAACGGCTCGCCTTGGTGCGTGAGGGTGGCATGGAACAAGCCCAGCTCGATCCATCGTCGATACCAACGATCCTCGACTTGGCGGGGGGTATAGATTTTTTCCAGCTGAGGCGTGGACATGATGTTGCGGTATGGCGGTCAGACGCGCGGCATCTTAACACGCAGGCTGGACGCTCTCAAGATAAGGCGGTGGGATCAATCATGGTTGTAGAGAAACAAACCGCTGTGTTATACAACGGCCGCTCCGTAAAGACAGCGGAGACGCATTCGTTCACACCGACTGGAGGGGGAACCATGGCGCGAGGACGCGAGAAGGATCGGAAGGTCCGCAAAAAGCATCGAAAGAATGTCCAGCGAGTAAAGGGGTTGGCAAGAGCCAGGCGCGCAGCGGCGAAAAAAACCAAGCGAGGAGGCTAGCGCGAAATAGCGAAAGGTCGGTACGACAAAAGCGAGGCCGTCAGTCGGCAGCGCTCAACCGTTTAATCTCTTCCCGCACCTGCGATTCTGCCACATCAGGCACGATTCGTTGAACCGCCTGCCTGATTGGATCGAGTACCATTTCACGCACGATCTCTTCGGCCGCTTGCCGCGCGCAGGACGCGGCTGCCTGTTGGATTTCACTCTTGATCAACGTATCAATGGTGCTCATCTGGTCCCGCAGGGCGGTGGGAAGGTGCTGTTTCACCCCTGCATCGGCGAGCTCTCTCAGTTGCCGATCTGCCGCTTTCTCTACAAGGGGCGCTGCCACATCCGCAACAGATTGTCGTACGGTTGCTTCGACGTTGACCATGTATGCGGACGACCGGCGATCCAACTCTTCTTTAACGAGATCACGCAAGGCGGCGCGGCCTTTATCCGACTTGAGGTGTTCCGTCACATGTTTCGCGACGTGCTCTTGGACGGCGGATTGCACTGCGTTTCCGATCTGGCCGGCGACTTCCTGGGCAATGGCCGACGGAAGCAGGTCTCCGATCTTGCGATTGGCCTGCAACACCACCGACTGGAGGAGATGATCGAAGAGTCCCTTCATCATGTCGTCTCCAGTGGATCCCGAGGGCGCCGCCTCGGTGGTTGGAGGAAGCGGGCTCACGCTCGTCGATGATGGTGTCATGGCGGTCCACTCCTTCGCGGGCCCCTCACGAGCGGTGTCATCCTCGTTCAAGCCGGCCTCGAGTCCCGATTCATTGTTTTCATCGCTGTCGGTGGCGGTGGAGACCGGCGGCCAGGTCCGCTTCCTGGCTGGCTTTCCGTCGCTCTGTTGCTTCCCTCCATTCAGCACCCCCCTGATGGCTTCCAGGAGTTGCTCGCCTTGAAACGGTTTCTTCAGGAAGGATCGGACGCCCAAAGACCGAAGTTTGCTTTCGTCCAAGCGGTCCGCGGCATCCACGATCGAGACAATCATGGTTTCCGCGAGATTGTCCTGCTTGCCGATCTCCTTGCAGAACCCCGAGAAGGTCATGTTGTCGAGATGGTAATCCGCGATGATGAGGGCCGGACTGCGCTTGCGGGCGGCGTCGAGGGCGCTCGGGCCGTCTTGGAAACCGACGACCTCGTAGCCCTCTGGTGCGGAAGTCTGTTCAACCATGCGGCGTACGGCAGGACTGCTGTCGACGATGAAGATAGTACAACC
>DASTLA010000137.1:0-8238 GCA_035715525.1 Nitrospiraceae bacterium | reverse complement strand
GACGGCCAATCCTTCGGATCCGCCGTCGCCGAGAAAGTGTCCGGCGCGGTGAATGAAGCGGAAGAGTTCATGCTGAAACATCCCTGGCCGGTCATTGCGGCCGGCTTCGCGGCCGGATACTTGTTGTCGAGAAACCAGTCGAGGTGACGATGGCGCAGGAAACCATCCATACGTTTCCCTCGTTGACGCGCTTGGTGGCGGAGTTGCTCGGCGACATCCGTACGTTGGTGCAGCAGCATCTCCAGTTGATGCGGGACGAGTTCGAGGCCGAGGTGAGCAAAGTCAAGCGCGCCTCCATCTCCGTTGCCGTCGGCGCCGGCTTGGCGGCAATCGGCGGCCTCTTGTTCATCTTGATGTTGGTTCACTTACTGCAATGGGCGACCGGATGGCCGCTCTGGAGCTGTTACGGCCTGGTGGGTCTGGTGTCGGCCGGGGCCGGCGCGATCGCGCTCTGGTCGGCGCTCAAGGTCGGTTCCACTGTACATGTCATGCCGGTCAGAACCCTGCAATCCATGAAGGAAGATGCCCAATGGATCTCAGAGACGATCGCATCAAAGAGGACGTGAAGGATATTCTGCACACCCGCGAAGCCATTGCGGATAAATTGGAAATGCTGGAGCGCCGTGTGGAGGAACGGATGGAGCGATCCCGTATGGCCGTGAAAGAGCTGGTCGACCATACGGCGGATGTCGTGGAAGACGTCATGGATAAGACCAAGCGAACGTTCGACCCGATTCATCAATTCCGAGAACGGCCGTGGCTCATCCTCGGGGGCGCGGTGGCGTTGGGCTACCTCGTCGGCATGATCGAAAATCGTATGCGCTCTTCGGGCGTCTATCCCTACTACACGCCGGATACCGCCGGCGCGGACGTCATGCCGGACGGAAGCCGGACCGAGGACGCCGAGATGCGGCATGAAGGCATCTATCCATTTTACCCGGGCAACGGTGAACGCGAGCCGGGACGCAGAGAGACTCGCGCGGCGTCCCGTATTCCGTTCGTGCAGGACATCGTGACGGAGCTCACGAAGGAATTGGACACGGTCAAAGAAGGCATCATTCAGGCGGGAAGGGAATTCATCCGCGACATCAGCACGCAGGTCGTGCCGGCTTTGTTCCGTTCGTTCAGCGAGCGCGCATTGAGCGGTATTCGCCACCCCGAGCGTGAGGGCGCCTCTCGCAATTCCTTCCGATAAGCGGCAGGGGGCATCGCTGCTCCATACCGGTCGGGGAGTCCCACGCGGCCGGAGCCCGGATGGATCACCACCACCATAGGTCGGCATCACGCGGCGGCTCCGCGCGCGGTCGCGACGTCCCCGCTGCTGCTGCGGGACCGGGAAGAAGGGTCTGACATGGCGCAACCGCTGACTATACCTCGATGGGCGAAATGGGCGGGAGGGATCCTGGTCTCCCTTGTCGCCCTCGGGTTGCTTGCCGCAGCCATCGCGGACGAACCGGTTCGCCGGTACATCGAAGGGCAGGTGAACGGCAATCTCAAAGGCTACACACTCCGCATCGGAAAGCTGGATCTCCATCCCCTCACATTTTCCGTCGATCTGGAAAACGTCACCTTCATTCAAAACCGCCATCCCGAACCTCCCATGGCACAGATCCCTAAATGGCATGCCAGCGTGCAGTGGACCAAGCTGTTTACCGGCCAACTCGTCAGCGACCACGTCATCGAGCGTCCCTCCGCCAACGTCACCCGGCCTCAGGCCAAGACGGAATTGAAAGACCCCCGCCCCAGCACCTGGCAGGATACCGTGCGCAAAATCTTTCCGCTGCGTATCAACGAGCTCACGGTCAGGGAAGCCGAGGTGACGTACTACGATCACCCGAAGGCGAAGCCGGTGGAGTTGACCGACGTGACCGTGGTGATTGGCAACATCAGCAATCGCGCTCCGGAAGACGAATACCCTTCGACCATCAAAGTGGACGCGCGCCTTGCCAAGGGCGGACACATCAAGCTCGAAGGGCACGCCAACTTCCTGGCGAAGCCGTTTCTGGGCTTGAACGTGGATTTCGACCTGGATGAGTTGCCGCTGGCCGAGTTCGTAGGGTTCACCGGTGGATACAACGTGCTGTTGAAAGACGGCAGGCTGACCGGGATCGGGAAGGCCGAGTATTCCCCCTGGAGGCAAGTGGCGGACATTCGAGACATCCGGCTGGAGGGGGTCAAGGCGGACTACGTGTATCGACAGCATCCGAAGGACGAGGCGCGGCGCGCCGAGGTCGTGGCCGTGGCAGAGAAGGCCAAAGAGAATCCCGTCCTCGTGGTCAACGTCAAGCGCGGCAAAGTCCTGTCGAGCGAGTTCGGCTTCGTCAACAAATCCGCCAAGCCCGACTATCGCGTGTTCATCGCCAATGTCAACGCGGACTTGGACAACTTCAGCACGCAGCTCCGGGAACTCCAAGGCGGAGACGCGGTGGTGAAGGTGACCGGACAATTCATGGGCACGGGGAAGAGCGTCATTGCCGGCACGTTTCGTCCGGAAAAGCCGAACCCCGATTTCAACTTGGACGTCCAGATCGTCAAGACGGAGATGAAATCCTTCAACGATGTGCTGCGCGCCTATGCGGACCTCGACGTGGCCAAAGGAAACCTCTCGTTTTTCAGCGAGCTCTCGATCAAAAACGACCAGGTCCAGGGTTATGTCAAACCGATTTTCAAGGACGTCGAAGTGTACGATCCCGGTCAGGACACGGATAAGGCTTGGACCAACAAGGTCTATCAATCGGTGGTCGGTGGCGTGGTGGAAATGCTCAAAAATCCTGACCGCGGACATGTGGCCGCCGACACCGACGTATCGGGACCGGTCCCGAATCCGCGAGCCGACACCTGGCAGATCGTCGGGACGTTGATCCAGAACGCGTTCTTTAAGGCGATCCTGCCTGGGTTGGAAAAGGAGTACGGCAAAGCATGACGGAGGAGGTACGACCCGGGCCCGCGTCGATGGACAGCTCGTCCGCCGCTTACAATCCGTGGAAACTCGGCGGGCTGTCGATCCAGGAGTTGGCGCGCCGGTTGTGGAAGGAAGCCGAGAAGGACGAGTTGCTGGGACGAGGAGCCCAGCTGGCCTATTACTTCCTCCTCGCCTTGTTTCCCGCGCTCATATTCCTGACCGCGCTGATGGGGCTGTTTCCGCTTCAAAATGCCATGCCCGAGCTCATGGCCTATCTTCAAAACGTCCTCCCCGAAGACGCCCTTTCCCTGGTCCAGAAGTATCTCGAACAGGTCGTGCGGGGAAGCGGCGGCGGCCTGCTGTCGCTCGGTTTTTTGGGCGCCTTGTGGGCCTCCTCGAGCGGGGTCACCGCGATCATCGAGTCGCTGAACACGGTCTACGGGGCGAAGGAAACACGCCCCTACTGGAAGGTCCGGCTCCTGGCCATCGTGCTGACGTTCGCGCTCGCCGGCTTCATCATCCTATCGATCACGTTGGTGCTGTATGGCGAGCATATCGGCGCATGGTTGGCGAACTTCGTCGGGTTGGGCTGGTTGTTCGAGCTGGCGTGGGTGCTCCTGCAGTGGCCCGTGGCGATCGCGCTCATGCTGTTCGCGCTGGCGGCCATCTACTATTTTTGCCCCGACGTCGAGCAAAACTGGCGCTGGGTCACGCCTGGTTCGTTGCTGGCGGTGCTGCTGTGGCTGCTCGTCTCGCTCGGCTTCAAGATCTATGTCGAGAATTTCGGGTCCTACAACAAAGTGTACGGCTCCATCGCTGGGGTGATCGTTCTCATGCTGTGGTTTTACTTCACCGGCATCACATTGCTGCTGGGCGGCGAGCTCAATGCCGAAATCGCCAAAGCAGCGGTCAAACAGCGAGCTGGAGGCGCAAGGACGGTCAGGCCGGTCCGCTCGACCGATGCCGAACGGTGGGGGTCCGTGTGAAGTTCTGTCCGTACGACTGCGCCCGTTGCGATGACCCGGACTGTCGGCGAGACGGATGCAAAGTGACCGGAGAGCCGATGTGCGATGTTTGCGATTCCTGCGGGGAGGTCTTCATGCCCGCTGCCGGGCTGGTGATCTGCGCTGCTTGCATCGACTGCGATGCCTGAGCCGGCAGGCTCTGCCCAACGTCTACCACGGAGAAGAGGTGTCGTCATGCCGCGCTCGTTATGGAAGGGAGCCATCAGCTTTGGATTGGTGAACATTCCGGTCGTGCTGTATTCGGCCGAAAATCGGAACAGTTTCGACCTGACCATGCTCGACCGACGCAACATGAAGCCCGTCGGCTTCAAACGCTACAACAAGGAGACGGGAAAGGACGTCGCTTGGGAGGACATCGTCAAGGGCTACGAGTACGAGAAGGAGCGCTACGTTGTGTTGACGGACGAGGATTTCAGGCGCGCGAACGTCGAGGCCACGCAGACGGTCGACATCGTGAGTTTCGTGGATGCAGGGGATATCGCGCCGACCTACTTCGAGACGCCGTATTATCTCGCGCCGGACAAGCGCGGCGAAAAGGGCTACGCCTTGCTGCGCGAGACGTTGAAAAAGACGAAAAAGGTCGGGATCGCCAAGGTCGTGATCCGGACCCGGCAGTACGTGTGCGCCCTGATTCCGCACGAGGACGTCATCGTGCTCAACACGCTGCGCTATGCGAATGAGCTGAAATCCGCGAAGGACATCGACGTGCCTTCCAACCGGAAGACGGCCGGCGTGTCGCCCCGGGAAGTCGAGATGGCGACGAAACTGGTCGAAGAGATGTCGGATAGCTGGCAACCCGAAAAGTTTCGCGACACCTACCATGAGGATCTGTTGAAGCTCATCGATAAGCGCGTCCAGGCCGGACAGACCGAAGTGATCACCGAAGCGGAGCCCGAAGCCAAGACAAAGGCTCCGGCTCAGGTCGTCGACCTGATGGCGCTGCTCAAGAAGAGCGTGCAGGCCAGGGAACAACCGGCTCGCCAAGCGGCCCGCGGCAAAAGGCCCGGCGGCCGCCATGACCGCGTACACCGCCGCAAGAGCGCGTGAGGGCGGCGCATGCAGCCGCCGGCACCGAACGATGTACTGGCCTCCGCCGAGTCGGCGGGGCTCCGGTACGTGCGGGAG
Organism: Nitrospiraceae bacterium; assembly: GCA_035715525.1. Lineage (GTDB taxonomy): Bacteria > Nitrospirota > Nitrospiria > Nitrospirales > Nitrospiraceae > JAHBWI01. The sequence continues at coordinate 3,186 of DASTLA010000137.1, read as the reverse complement.
GGAACGGGGGGCATCAGGCGGGTGCGGCAAGGCGCCGGGTTCTCGTATGTGGCGGCCGGCGGGCGCCGGGTTCGGGATGAGCCGACCTTGCGGCGCATCCGTTCATTGGTCATTCCACCGGCCTGGAACGATGTGTGGATCTGCGCGGATCCCGACGGCCATCTTCAGGCCGCCGGGCGTGACGCTAAAGGCCGGAAACAATACCGCTATCATCGCCGCTGGCATGAAGTCCGCGACGAAACCAAGTACGGCCGCATGCTGGCATTCGGGCGCCTCTTGCCGAAAATCCGGCGGCAGGTCGATCGGGATTTGAGCTTGGCCGGGCTTCCGCGCGAAAAGATTCTCGCCACCGTGGTGCGACTGCTCGAGGCGACGTTGATTCGCGTGGGTAACGAGGAATATGCACGCAACAATGAGTCGTTCGGTCTGACGACGATGCGGGACCGCCATGCCAAGGTGAACGGCTCGACGGTCCGCTTCGAATTTCGCGGCAAGAGCGGCGTGGCCCATTCCGTGGATTTGAAAGACCGGCGGCTGGCGCGGATCATTCAACGGAGCCGCGACCTGCCGGGCTACGAACTGTTTCAGTACATCGACGAGCAGGGCACGCGACGATCCATCGATTCATCGGATGTCAACGACTACTTGCGTCGCATCGCCGGCCGTGAATTCACCGCCAAAGATTTTCGAACCTGGGCCGGCACCGTGCTCGCGGCGCAGGCTTTGCAAGAATGTCAATCGCCGCATTCTGCGACGCAAGCCAAACGCAATGTCGTGTCCGCCATCGAAACGGTCGCGAAGCGGCTGGGGAATACCAAGACGGTCTGTCGTAAATGTTACGTCCATCCCGAAATCCTCAACGCCTATTTGGACGGCACGCTGGTCGCATCGCTTCAAAACCGCGTGAAAGCCCAGCTATTGCGGTCTTCACGGCATTTGCCGCCCGAAGAGGCCGCGGTGCTGAGATGTCTCCAGCAACGTTTGCGGAATCCCCCGCGGGCCGGGACCCCAACCGCCCGTTCGTCTCCCGCCCGTCGCTGAAGCATCTCATTTCCAGCCAATTTGTCCGTTCGGCCGGACGGTTTGTCGAGTCCGAGGCCTGGTCCACCTGCCGCATCAAAGAAAACCGCGATCGCGTGAGGAACCACCTGCGCATGTGGACCATCGTATTGCTGATAACCATCTATGGCCTTTCCGACGCCTCAGCCACGCAGCAACTGGGACGGATTCAGCGGCAACAGGAACAGCAGATTCCCATTCTCGGCGTGATGGTGCAGGCTCGCGGGGCCGTGGGCGTCGTGGCAAAGGTCGCGGTCTCGTTTGCCGAAAGGACCGATCGCTCCGGCCTGGCCATGGTCTTTCCGGGCGCGGCCGGGAAATTGTCTCCCATGGCACAGACCTCGATTGAGCAGGCGGTGATTCGCGCCGCGCGGATCGCCGGGCTCTCGCCCCACTCCTGGAGCGTGTCTATTTCCGTCCTTCATCCGGATGTGACGATCTACGGGTACAGCCTGTCGGCAATGGTCGCGCTGACGGTCATTGCGATGGCGAAGGGAGACCGCGTCCTCCCGGATTGCGTGTTGACGGGCGGCATTTCTCCCGATGGCCATATACTGACGGTCGGCGGAGTCCCCTTGAAGGTGGAAGCTGCGGGGGTGGCGCACATCAAGCGCGTGTTGGTGCCGGACGAATCGAGCGTTGCGGACGGGGATTGGAGTACCCCCTTTCTGATGCAGGTGAGTCCCGTGGCATCGATCCAGCAGGCCTACTTGGGCCTGACAGGCCATCCGCTCCTGTCCCAACTGTCCGCCGAAGTTCATCCGGCCGAGAGCCTGCCGCACTAATCACGTTCCTATTGCGCCAGGGCTTCATGCTAGGGCCCTGCCTAGTTGGGGACCCTGTCCCAAGCTGCTACTCACAAGCTCGGTTCTTGGAAAGGACTATCATGCGCGCCTCGCCCTCAACTCAAAGCCCACGCAGTGCTCCGGCGGAAAACGCAACGACCATCGGACAGCTCGACTTGGGAGCCACGGTAACGAAGGAGGGCACCAGGTTCCGCGTCTGGGCGCCTAAACCGAAGGCGGTCGCGGTCCTGTTGGAAACGGCCGGATCACGGACGGTCCACCCGTTGCAACAGCAGGAAGGCGGCTACTGGTCGGGACTGGTCCGCGAGGCCGAGGCCGGAATGCGTTATCGCTATCAACTCGACGGCGAGGAGCTCTTTCCCGATCCCTGCTCGCGGTTTCAGCCCGAAGGTCCGCACGGTCCCTCGTTGATCGTCGACCCGGCCGCCTTTCGTTGGAGCGACCAGGATTGGCATGGCGTCACGATGCGGGGCCAGGTGCTCTATGAACTGCATCTCGGCACCTTCACGTCCGACGGAACGTTCGACTCGGCCATCGAGGAGTTGCACGAGCTCAAACGTCTCGGCATCACCACCATCGAGGTGATGCCGATCGCCGAATTTCCGGGCCGGTGGAACTGGGGCTACGACGGCGTGAATCTCTATGCGCCGACGCGGGTCTACGGAGACCATGACGCGTTCAAGCGATTCGTCGACGCTGCGCACCGCCTCGGCCTGGGAGTCATCCTCGATGTGGTCTACAACCACATCGGGCCGGACGGGAACTATCTGCCGCACTTCAGCGCGGAGTACTTTACCGACCGATACGGCAACGAATGGGGCGACGCCCTCAACTTCGACGGGCCCGGTTCCGAAGGCGTGCGGAAGTTCTTCATTCAGAATGCCGCCTACTGGATCGGCGAGTTCCATCTGGACGGGCTGAGACTCGATGCCGTCCATGCGATTCATGACGCCAGCCGGGTGCACCTGTTGGCGGAACTGTCCCAGGCGGCCCGCCGCGCGGCTGGCCGACGATCCATCATCCTGATCGCGGAGTGCGAGTCGCAACTCATCAAGACCGTTCTGCCGGTGGAAGAAGGAGGATGGGGCTTGGACGCCGTGTGGAGCGACGACTTTCACCACGTCTGCCGCGTCGCCGCCACCGGCCGCAGCGAAGCCTATTATTCCGACTACCGAGGCACCGCGCAGGAATTCATCTCGCTCATCAAGCGGGCCTTCCTCTATCAAGGCCAGTATTAACATTGGCAAAAGAAACCTAGCGGGACGGTCGTACGCAATCAGCCGGCCCATGCATTCGTCTTCTATACCCAAAATCATGATCA
>DASTLA010000136.1:0-6027 GCA_035715525.1 Nitrospiraceae bacterium | reverse complement strand
GGATGATCTAATTTAACAGCCGCAACTGTGCGGTCGAACGGCCAGAGAGTTCGTGCACTGGATCAATCGAACCGAACCAGAATTATTTGATCGCGATCAATCCGCGTTCTACCTGCGTGCCCTATCGTTGCAAAGTCGCATGCAACAGGTGGTGCAGATGTTGAGGTTTCTAGGCGCGGTTGTCATTGCGAGCATGGCGGGCTCCCTTTCCGCGCAAGAGATGAGCTATGGCGAGGCCGAGTACCTCAATTCCTGCGCGGTTTGCCACGGAGTTGAAGGAAAGGGGGACGGACCGCTGGGAGACGAGTTGCTCAAACGCCCCAGCGATCTGACTGATCTTGCCGCAAGAAACGGCGGTGCTTTCCCATATTCGCGTGTCTTTGCCGTAATCGACGGCAGATACCTGGTGCCGGGCCACGGCGAACGCGAGATGCCGGTATGGGGTCGTCAGTTTCTAGAAGAAGACGCCAAGACGTACGGGCCAAGCGGCGGCGAGATCGTCACGACGGAACGCATCCACAACTTGGCTGGTTATATCGAATCGCTTCAACGGTAGCTCGAGCCATGAACGACGACACGCCGCCGTGAGCTCGATCCAATATGCGGGATGCGCTGTCTCGACCAACCTCCTGCGCTCGTATCCGCTCAGTAGGCAGCTGGAGCCGTTGCGATATAGTAGAATTTCCGTTCTCATCTCGGCGCAGGTCCCGACGTAGGTGATGATCGCCTCGATTTGATGGGCTGTCGCCAGAAACTCCGGCATGCCCGAGGCCCCGTGTAGATGCCCTCGGCAAAGGCGTCATTTGAGGATTCAAGTGGATAGCGCTTCCATAAACCTCGAGAGGGCGGCGCTTTAGGATGAGCGCAGCGGCCCATTAACTCGCTGGCACGGCAGGAATGGGTAGTTGGTCCATAAGCCTATTTTCCTTTCTGGGTCAGCACTGGCTGGAATGGTCACGGCGCACCATCATCGGTGCCGGACCAACCACTTGCCAGCGCGAACAGGATCGGCGCCCACGCATCAATGTTCATACCGGCAATCCTAGTTGACGCTCGGCGGGTCCCGTTTATCTCGGCCAAACGCTAAGCTCATCTGGAGTGGTTGGCTGATTGATGCGCATCAAGGCGGCCCCACTCGCGTGGTGATGTGCTTGGCTTGAGGAACGGAGACCCGGCCAATGCGCTACAACACGATCATGGTCCAGTTGGATTTTGATCACCGCGCGGGTCAACGTCTGCGGTTTGCATGTGAACTCGTGCGGCCTTGATAGGTTTTGCCGCTGCGGAGCCGAGTTTTATCTATCCGGGCGACGTGGACGGCACCTAGATGCCGTGACCATGGAAACCGACGAGATAGAGGCGCGACTTGAGGAGCGGGAGCAAGAGTTGCAGACCGTAACCGCCAGGCTGGCCAACGCCTCCGGCGTGGTGAGATCCGTCACAGGATGCTTGCCGCGCATGCGCGCGCCTCGGGCCTCATCGTCACAGGCGCCGCTACGACCGAAGTCATGAGCAGCGGTCACCGCATGATCAAGCATGCGTCGCCTGTTATCTTGTCCGGCATGGCGTAAAGGCGCGCCCAGGCCGTCAGCGTCGACCATGCCGATCTTGCGCTCGCGTCGGGCGAGATTGCACGCGAGGTCGGGGCCGACCCGACCGTGCCCGGGGGTATGGTCACGGCCGTCTTGGGTAACTGGTTTTCGGGGGCGTGATGCGATCTCTCCTTCGGGAGACTTCACTCGATCGGCTGATCTCCAACTGGTGCCGTTGCGTCCGCGCAGGCGATCAACGCGGACATTCAAGACGGATCCACGCGCTGTCGAAGCGGAGCGGGCATGCGTCGAAGGAGGGACTGCCTGGCCTAGTCACAGTGTCAGACACACCGCGCGGATCATGCTGGAGCAGGCGTCAGCGGGCTGGCGGTCATCGACGACGAACAGCATTTTGTCGGGATTGTAACCGCGGGCGATCCCCTCCGCAGGTCGGAGCTCGGTGGCGCAACCGCGATCGCGTCCACCTCCACTGAGCAGCGCGCGCGCTTTCTTAAAGAGCCATAGCTGGGGTGGGTGATGTCGGCAATCGCCTTGCGTCGTCGAGGCCTTATGATGCGCCCTCCATGAAACGGTATTTGCACGACTGGTGGCCGAGAATTGCCGCGGCTCTCTCGCAGACGGCATTCATTCGTCGCCCAATTCGGCCGCCTCGTGAGCCTCAGGCTTCACTTCCTGATAAGCAACCGGTTAAGTAGCTGCCGGTATACTTCAGAATTGTGTAAAGCCAGACAGCTGAGTTCACGGCAGATTGGAGGGTTGCCAACGCAGGCACACCCTCTAAACTTCACCAAACAGGGCTTTTGTTTCGCCCTTTGACAACGGATGGAGGACCGCGTGAGCCACTTCCTCGACCGCCTAACCTATTTCCGCAGGCGTCAGGACCCTTTTTCCGACGGTCATGGCATCACTACCGATGAAAGCCGCGAGTGGGAGGATGCCTATCGCAAACGCTGGGCTGTCGACAAGATCGTGCGCTCCACTCATGGCGTGAACTGCACTGGTTCATGTTCATGGAAAATCTACGTGAAGGGCGGGATCGTCACTTGGGAAACGCAGCAGACAGACTATCCACGCACGCGCCCTGATCTTCCCAACCACGAGCCGCGAGGCTGTCCCAGGGGCGCGAGCTACAGTTGGTATCTCTACTCCGGAACACGCATCAAATATCCGCTTGTTCGCGCTCGTCTTTTACGCGCATGGAGGGAGGCACGCGCGACGATGATGCCGGTGGCGGCATGGCGCTCCATCGTGCAGGATTCCGCCAAGCGGGCAAGCTGGGTGACACGGCGCGGCAGGGGTGGATTTGCACGCGCAGATTGGAACGAGGTCACCGAGATCATCGCTGCCGCAAATGCCTACACCATACGGGAATACGGGCCGGACCGGATTGCCGGCTTTTCGCCGATTCCCGCAATGTCAATGATCTCCTACGCCGCGGGCAGCCGCTATTTGTCGCTGTTGGGTGGTACGCTTCTCAGCTTTTACGACTGGTACTGCGACTTGCCGCCCTCCTCGCCGCAGACATGGGGCGAACAAACCGACGTCCCGGAGAGCGCTGATTGGTACAATTCGGGTTTCCTGCTCGTATGGGGCTCAAATATCCCGCAGACCCGGTCGCCTGATGCTCATTTCTATACCGAGAGCCGGTATCGCGGGACCAAGAGCGTGGTTATCTCCCCTGATTACAGCGAAGCCTGCAAATTTGCCGATCTGTGGCTGCACCCCAAACAAGGTACCGACGCCGCGCTCGCATTGGCGCTCGGTCACGTCATTCTGCGGGAATACTACATCGAACGACAGGTGCCGTACTTCACCGACTATGCCCGGTGCTTTACTGATCTCCCGTTCCTGGTGAAGCTCGTCGAACGCGACGGGCGGCTCGTACCTGACCGCCTTATGCGGGCCGCCGATTTCAAAGATGAACTTGGTGAGGTGAACAATCCCGACTGGAAGCCGGTCGCAGTCGATGAGATCACCGGAAAGATCGTCTGCCCGCGCGGCTCAGCCGGGTTTCGCTGGGGCGATCCAGGCAAATGGAGCCTAGAAGAAAAGGACAGCGTGGGCAATGAGGTGCGTCTGAGGCTCAGCCTGGACGGCATTCACGACTCCGTACGGCCGGTTGCTTTTCCTTATTTCGGATCGGCCGCGCCGGAATCCTTCGTCGCCACAGATCATAGCGAAATTCTCACGCGGAACGTGCCGGTAAAGGAGGTGAAACTGGCCCAAGGAAAGGCTTACGTCGCCTCGACCTTTGATCTGTTAATGGCCAACTATGGCGTCGACCGAGGGTTCGGAGGTGACAACATAGCTTCGAGTTACGATGAGGACGTGCCGTTCACGCCCGCCTGGGCGGAAAAGGTCTGCGGCGTGCCGCGCGCCGCCATCATCCAGGTCGCACGCGAGTTTGCGACAAATGCGGAAAAGACCAATGGCCGCTCGATGGTTATCCTGGGGGCCGGGCTCAACCACTGGTACCATATGGACATGAGCTACCGTGGGATTATCGCTCTGCTGGTGATCTGTGGCTGCGTAGGCAAATCGGGCGGTGGCTGGGCCCACTATGTGGGCCAGGAGAAGCTGCGTCCGCAGACTGGATGGCTGCCACTCGCTTTCGCAAGCGACTGGATGCGGCCCGCGCGACAGATGAACGGCACCTCGTTCTTTTATGCTCATAGTGACCAGTGGCGATACGAGACCCTGAAAGTATCGGACATACTGTCACCTACAGCGCCGCCGGGTGACTGGTCCGGCGCAATGATCGACTACAATGTCCGCGCCGAGCGGATGGGCTGGCTTCCCTCCGCTCCCCAGATCAAGGGCAATCCCCTCGAGGTGGGACGCCGGATCATAGAGAGTGGCGAAGACCCGAACAAGCTCGTTCCTCAGGCCCTTAAATCCGGCGAGATCGAACTTGCCTGCCACGATCCGGATGATCCGAGAAACTGGCCGCGCAACATGTTCTTCTGGCGCTCTAATGTACTGGGGGCCAGCGGTAAGGGCCACGAATACTTCCTGAAACACCTGATCGGCTCGCTGCACGGTGTCGTTGGGACCGACGACGAACGCGGCGGCATCCAGAAACCCGAGGAGGTCGTCTGGCATGAGCAGGCGCCGGCCGGAAAACTGGATTTGATGGTCAACATCGATTTCCGCATGTCAACCACCAGCCTCTATGCTGACGTCGTGCTGCCGACCGCCACATGGTACGAGAAGCACGATCTCAACACTTCCGATATGCACCCCTTCATCCACCCTCTTACCGCAGCCGTCGATCCGGTGTGGGAGTGCAAGAGCGATTGGGACATCTTCCGCTCGATCGCCAAGAAATTCTCTGAGGTCGCCCCCGAAGTGCTCGGAGTCGAACACGATCTGGTGCTGACGCCAATCATGCACGACACCAAGTCCGAACTGGCCCAGCCCTATGAGCCGCTCGACTGGAAGAAGGATGAATGCGAACCGGTCCCCGGCAAGACGATGAGCAGCGTCGCGATCGTTGAGCGCGACTATCCGGCGACTTATGCCCGCTTCACCTCCCTTGGGCCGCTTCTCGAGAAGCTCGGCAATGGCGCAAAGGGCCTGATTTGGGATGCCAAAGAGGAAGTGGAGTCTCTTGGCACACTCAATGGTATCGTGCCGGACGGGCCGTGCGCAGGCCGGCCAAAGATCGACACCGATATCGACGCCTGCGAGACGATCCTGATGCTCGCCCCGGAAACAAATGGCGAAGTCGCTGTCAAGGCGTGGCGGACATTATCGGAAGCAACCGGCCGTGGCCACGATCATCTCGCTGAAGGTAAGGAGGATGAAAAAATCCGCTTTCGCGATGTTGTCTCCCAGCCGCGCAAGATCATCTCCTCGCCGATCTGGTCGGGACTGGAAAGCGAGCATGTCTGCTACAATGCGGGTTATACCAATGTGCACGAACTCATTCCCTGGCGAACGCTGACAGGGCGCCAGCAGCTTTACATGGATCATCGCTGGATGCTTGCTTTCGGCGAGGGGTTTGTAACCTGGCGGCCGCCGATCGACACGCGCTCGGTCAAGCAGGTGCTCGGAAAGCTCCCCAACGGCAATCCGGAGATCCAGCTCAATATACTGACACCACACCAGAAGTGGGGCATTCACTCGACCTATACCGAAAACCTCATCATGCTCAGCCTAAACCGAGGCGGGCCGACAGTCTGGATCAGCGAGATCGATGCTAAGGAAGCCGGCATACAGGACAATGACTGGATTGAGGCGTTCAACGTCAACGGTGCTTTGACGGCTCGCGCCATTGTTTCCCAGCGCATAATGCCGGGATCTGCAATCATGTATCATGCCCAGGAGAAGATGGTGAACACCGTCGGTTCCGAGATCACCGGCCAGCGCGGCGGTGTCCATAACTCGGTCACTCGCGTGAACATGAAGCCGACCCATATGATCGGTGGCTATGTCCAGTTCGCATACGGGTTCAACTACTACGGCACGGTCG
>DASTLA010000135.1:0-17281 GCA_035715525.1 Nitrospiraceae bacterium | reverse complement strand
TTCCTCGGACTATAACTGGCTCAGCACCTATGTCGTTCTCAGCCTGCCGGTGCTCGTGGCCGGCTGGTGGGTATTCCGGGAATCGCGCGAACGGCTGCTCCTGTCCCTTTCGATGGGGCTGGCTGCCTTGGCGCAGTTGACCTCCTTGACCAGGGCGGGATGGCTCGCACATGTTCTCCAGGCGGTCGCGGCGGTCATGCTCTGCGGGCGCCGCCGCGTGGTTGCGGCCCTGCTCGCCTTCGCGCTCGTGACGGGTGGGGCGGTGACGATGGTGTTCCGAACGGCCGAGCGCTCACCCACGATGGATCCGTGGACCTTCGAATCGCGGATGGCCGTCTGGAAATTGGGCCTGGAGGAGCTTTCAGCCCACCCGCTAGTGGGAATCGGCTACGGAAACAATACTTTTCTGAAACGATACCCCGAATATGATCCACGAGTGCAGATGCAAAGAAACGAACGAGAGCGCGTTCTGCCGGCGATGCACAGCACGTTCATCATGGTCGCCTTGGGCAGCGGGATTCCCGCTTTGGCTCTCTTCGTCTGGCTGTTTTCAGCCATCCTGATACATCTGCTGCATGTCCCTGCGGCAGGCATCGGCCGGGATGAAAGAATTCTTCTCGTGGGACTCGGCATGGCGGTGCTGGGATTTGCGGTGCGCAACACCTTCGATTACATGTTCGCGGGAAGCTTGTCCTACCTATTTTGGATTCTAGTGGCATACGGCTTCGCCCTTACGATGTCTCGCCTTCCCACGCGGATCGGGGCTTCTTAGCACGTATGGCGCCCCGCTCGGTTTGCCCTCTCGGAGGAAAATGAGTATGATGCCCAGGGGCCTGGGTGTAGCTCCATCGGACGACCGCCCGTTTATCCTCGGACGTTGGCCTCAGTAAGGCATGCAGGGCATCCGACACAGCAGCCGGGTCGTGGCCGTCCTTGGCACCGGAAGCGCCGGGCTTCGGCATCTGGCGGCATTACAGATGCTTCCCGGTGTCCTCCCGGTTGCCGTTCCGAGGCGCCGTGAGCGCCGGGCCGAGCTCAAGGCCATGGGCTATGCGACCGCGGCCACTCTCGCCGAGGCCATCAAGGATTTGAACGTCTCCCACTGTATCGTCGCGTCGGATACCTCCCGCCATGTTTATGACGGGCTTGCCGCTCTTGCATCGGGGCTGCCGACATTAGTGGAGAAGCCGCTCTCGGTGGATGCGGCCGGAGGGCGACAGCTTTGGCTGCAGGCTCAACGAGATGGGGTCGGCCTGCGGGTCGCCTGCGTCATGCGATTCTCCCAATCGCTTCAAGCCTTTCGTTCGTGGCTTCCTAAGATCGGGGAGGTCGCCAGCGTTCGCATCGAATGTCAATCCTATTTGCCGGACTGGCGCCCGAACCGGCCTTATCGGGATTCGTACTCGGCCCGACCGGCGGAAGGAGGCGTCCTGCGGGATTTGATCCATGAAATCGACTATGCCGGATGGCTGTTCGGATGGCCGGCACAGTTGCACGCGAGGTTGGATCATTCGGGGAGACTCGGAATCGACGTCGAGGAGGCTGCGGACTTGCTGTGGCGTACGTCGACGGGGGCGGCCGTCTCCATGCGATTGGATTATGTGACCAAACCGAGCCGGCGACGCATGACGGCCTGCGGGGCCGGAGGAGTTCTGGAGTGGGATGCGTTGAGGAACACGGTGACCCTGCAGCGTGCGGATGGGTCGGCGGAGGATTGCACGGAGCCCCAGTCCCGCGAGGCGATGTTCGCTGCCCAGGCCGATGCGTTCATCGAAGCGGTCTCCGGCGGGTCGGATGACGACCGATTGGCGACGGGATTGGAAGGGGTCCGGGCGTTGGCATTGTGCGATGCCGCGCGGCGAGCCGACGCCAGCCGGAGAGAAGAACCGGTGGAGTACCTATGAGCGAAGGAGCGAGGCTCCTCGCGGTCGTGCCGGCTCGCGGCGGATCTCAGGGACTGCCCGGAAAGAACATCCGTCCGTTCGTCGGTCTGCCGTTGATCGCGCACTCGATATTGTTTGCGCGCCTATGTCCCGAAATCGACCAGGTGGTCGTGTCGACGGATTCACCTGAAATCGCCGAGGTGGCGCGTGACTACGGCGCCGATGTCCCGTTCCTACGGCCCGCAGATCTGGCGCGCAGCGACACGCCGATGTGGCCGGTGCTCCGCCATGCTCTGCGGAGCGTCGAGGAAGCGCAGTCCACCAGCTTCGAGTATCTTGTGCTGCTGGATCCGACGTCGCCGGCGAGGGAGCGCGCTGATCTGCGGGAAGCACTGCAACGGCTGGAAAAGGATCATGATGCGGCCGGGATCGTAAGCGTTTCGGTGCCGCCGTTCAATCCCATCTGGCATTGCGTGGTGAATCGCGACGGGTATATGGCCGACTTGATCGAAGGCGCGGCGCATGTGCAGAGGCGGCAGGATGCTCCCGCGGTGTATCGTATCAACGGGGCCTTGTATCTCTGGCGAGCGCAATTCGTCAGAAATGAGGAAGGAGGATGGCGAGGAACGGGTAGACACTTACTGCTCGAGATACCCGAAATCCGAGCCATGTCCATCGACGACCTGGATCAATTCCAGGTTGCCGAAACGTTGGTGAAGTCGGGGCTGATTACGTTTTCGTGGTTGGCCGACATGGAGCCGGCCGGATGAAGACCATCGCCGAGCTCAGCAGTCTTGCAGGACGCCGCGCCTTGGTCACCGGGGCGGCAGGCCACATCGGTTTCGCCATTTGCGAAACGCTCAACGAGTTGGGTGCAACCGTGGCGGTGTGCGATCGAGAAGCCGCTGCCTGCGAGCGGCGAGTGCAGGAGCTTTCGTCGATAAGGCCCGGCGGTGCCCATCCGTTCGCCTGCGACTTGCAAGACATTCCAGCCACGCGCCAGATGGTTCGTGATGTCGTTCGCCGGTTGGGCGGGCTGGACATCGCCGTGCATTGTGCCGCCTATGTCGGGACCGACGACGTGCCCGGCTGGGCAGTGCCGTTCGAACAACAATCGGACGAGCCCTGGGAATCCGTCCTTCGAGTCAACGTCACAGCCGCCTTCTCGATCGTTCAGGAAGCGCAACGGGCCCTGTCCGAATCAGGTCATGGAAGCGTGCTCTTCATTTCCTCCATCTATGGTCTCGTCGGTCCGGACATCAGGCTGTATGAGGGCACCAACATGGGGAATCCGGCGGCGTATGGGGTGTCGAAAGGCGGGCTCTTGCAACTCATGCGGTACCTCGCGACCGTCTGTGCCCCTACCATTCGGGTCAATGCCCTGTCCCCCGGCGGACTGTGGCGCAACCAGAAAGAGAGGTTTGTCCAGCGTTACAATGCGCGAACTCCGCTCGGGCGAATGGCGACGGAAGAAGACTTAAAAGGCGCGGTGGCCTTTCTGGCGAGCGATCTGTCGGCCTATGTCACGGGCCAGAACCTGACGGTGGACGGAGGATGGACGGCATGGTAGGTCCCGTCGCGATCGGGCCCCGTCTCATCGGGCCCGGCCATCCCTGCTTTCTCATTGCGGAGGCGGGAGTCAACCACAACGGCGACATCACAGTGGCGCAGCGATTGGTTGAGGTTTCTGCGAAGGCCGGTGCGGACGCCGTGAAGTTTCAAAGTTTTCACGCCGACCGGCTCGTGACTGCCATGGCCCCGACGGCGCGGTACCAGCGTGAAGCCGCGGGAGGAGAAGAATCGCAGCTGGCCATGCTCCGCCGACTGGAGCTGTCGGCCGAGGACCAGCGGAAGCTGCAGGCATCCTGCCAGGCGCATGGGGTGTTGTTCCTCTCCACTCCGTTCGACGAATCGAGTGCGGACGAACTGCAAGCCATGGCGGTGCCGGCCTTTAAAATTTCCTCGGGAGATCTGACGAACTTGCCGTTCCTGGCCTACATTGCGCGTATGCGGCGTCCCATGCTCATATCGACCGGGATGGCGACGCTCGAAGAAGTGGGCAAGGCCGTTCGGACGGTCGAAGAGGCCGGAAACCGCGAGATCGTGCTCCTGCACTGCGTCAGCTGCTATCCGACCGATCCGGGAGACGTCAATCTTCGTGCCATGCAGACGATGCGCGAAGCGTTTCCCTATCCGGTGGGATTTTCGGACCATACGAAGGGATTCGAAATTGCCCTCGCGGCCGCCGCGCTCGGTGCGGCGGTCATTGAAAAACATGTGACGCTGGATCGGTCGTTGCCGGGGCCGGATCATCGCGCCTCGCTCGAACCGCAGGACTGGGCTCAGCTGGTCGCGGGCGTGCGGACGGTCGAACGGGCGTTGGGACATGGGAGGAAGGTCCCGGTGAAAGCGGAGGCGGAGATTGCTGCCGTCGCCAGGAAAAGCGTGGTGGCCGCCACGGACATCGAGGCCGGGTCTGCCTTGACGGAGGAGATGCTTGCGATACGCCGGCCGGGAACGGGTCTTCCTCCGGACAAGCGACAGGCGTTGATCGGACGCCGTGTGATCGTGAGGATCGAGGCCGGCACACCGATGACGTGGGACCTGTTGGCATGAGATCCATCGGAGTCGTCACAGGCAGCCGGGCGGATTACGGCCTGTATGTTCCTTTGCTCCGCCGCATCGCTGATGACCCGTCGCTGGAATTGCTGCTCTATGCGACGGGAACGCACCTCTCGCCCGAATTCCACGAGACCGTCACGGATATCGAGCGGGATGGATTTCAGGTGGCGGAACGAGTTGATGCGACGCTCGCCTGCGACCGTCCGTCGGGCGTTGCCAAGGCCATGGGTCTGGGCACGATCGGATTCGCGCAGGTCTTTTCGCGGCGCCGGCCGGACCTTCTCGTGGTGCTGGGCGATCGATTTGAAATGCACGCCGCGGCGCTTGCGGCGCTGCCCTTTACGATCCCGCTTGCCCATATTCACGGGGGAGAATTGACGTTGGGGGCATTCGACGACGCATTGCGGCACAGCCTCACTAAGCTGAGCCATCTCCATTTCACGGCAACGGACGAGTATGCCCGGCGGGTGGTTCAACTGGGAGAAGAGCGCTGGCGTGTGAGCGTCAGCGGAGCCTTGGGCCTGGACAACGTCGCGCAGATACAGTTGATGAGCGTGAAAGAATTGGAAGATCTGATCGGCTTGTCCCTGGAGCCGCCGCCGCTCCTCGTGACCTTTCACCCGACCACACTCGAATACGAATCGGCGGTGTGGCAAACGCAGCAGCTTTGTGCGGCGCTGGGGTCCGTCGGTCGCCCGCTGGTCTTCACGGCTCCCAATGCCGATACGGCCGGGCGCGCCATCAGGAAAGAGCTCGAGACCTTTGTCGGCCGGGATCCCCGCAGCCGCTTGGTCGAAAACCTCGGCACGCGGGGCTATTTCAGTGTGATGGCGATTGCCGGTGCGATGGTCGGAAACTCCTCCAGCGGCATCATCGAGGCGATGACGTTTCATTTGCCCGTCGTCAACGTGGGAAGGAGACAGGAGGGACGGCTCAAGGATGTCAACGTGATCGACGTGGGGTACCGGACGGCTGAGATTCAGCATGGAATTGAACAGGCCCTGGCTGCGGACATGAAAACCCGCCTGGCAGGCCGGACGAACCGCTATGGGGACGGGCGAGCCGCCGAGCGGATCCTTTCAAAACTGAAGGATGTGCCGCTGGACAAGTCCCTCCTCAAGAAAACCTTTCTCGATCTTCCTCTCTCCCAGCTTATGGACGTCCATTGAAGGTACGAACGAGGAAGCAGCGTTGCGCGATTCTTGGCGGAGGCGGACATGGTGCCGTCCTGATCGAGGCCGCCATGGCCTCTCGACTGATCGTACCCGTTTGCGTCCTGGACGCCGACAAGACGCGGTGGGGAAAGGATCTGCTGGGCATCCCGATCGTCGGCGGAGACGAATTGCTTGGGACGTTGGCGGCTGACGGTGTCACCTCGTTCGTGATCGGGGTAGGCGGTACCGGCGACAATGGTCCGCGCCGGCGCCTCTACGAGCGGGCCTTGGCGGCGGGCCTCCACCCCTGCACGATCCGGCATCCGTCCGCCGTCGTGTCGCCCTCAGCAATCTTGGGTGAGGGGACGGTGGTGTTGGCTGGTGCGATCGTCGGAACAAGGGCGGTCGCCGGTGTGAACGTCATCGTCAATAGCGGGGCCATCTGCGAGCACGATTGTGTGATTGGAGACCACGTTCACCTGGCATCGGGCGCGACGCTGGCAGGCGGAGTGCGCGTCGGCGAAGAAGCCCATATCGGAGCGGGGGCGACCATCCGCGAACAGCTTTCCATCGGAGCCCGCGCCGTCGTTGCGGCAGGGGCCGTGGTGATCAGGAGCGTCAGAGATGGGGACAAGGTCGCAGGGGTACCGGCCGCCTCATTATCGCTACGGAGTTCGTCGTGAGTGTGCGTGTTATTGCGAGGTTGGATATCAAGGGGCCGAACCTGGTCAAGGGTGTTCATTTGGAAGGTCTCAGGGTCCTGGGCAGCCCCGAACGTTTCGCGCAAGCCTATTACCGGGAAGGAATCGACGAACTCGTCTACATGGACGTCGTGGCCAGCCTCTACCAGCGGAACAGTCTCGTGGATTTCGTGCGGCTCACCGCGCAGGACATCTTCATTCCGCTGACGGTGGGCGGGGGCCTCAGAACGTTGGAGGATATCCGGCAGGTTCTGGTGGCGGGCGCCGACAAGGTTTCCTTGAATACGGCCGCGATCGCCCGCCCGGATTTCATTCGCGAAGCCGCGCGGAAATTTGGCTCATCCACCGTCGTCGTGTCCATTGAAGCCATCCGTATGCCGAACGGACAGTATGAGGCCTATACGGACAACGGACGAGAAAGGACCGGCGTCAATGCGTTCGACTGGGCTTGCCGTGCGGCCGAATTGGGCGCAGGGGAAATCCTTCTCACGTCCATCGACCGCGAGGGAACCGGCAAGGGGTTCGATCTGGAACTGACGCGCACGGTCGCACAGGCCGTCACCATCCCCGTCGTGGCCTGCGGAGGCGCCGGGACGCTCGATCACATTCGGGACGTCGTGTCGCGAGGCGCTGCCGATGCGGTCTGCATCGCCTCGTTGTTGCACTATGACTTGTTAAAGCGCATGGGGACAGACTATCGTGCGGGTGAGGAAGGCAACGTGGAATTCTTGAAACAGGCGCGAAATTTTTCCAAGGTGTCCGGCGCCGCGGTCGGGGACATCAAGCGAGTCCTCCGGGAATCAGCCATCGCCTGTCGGCCGGCGTTCGAAAGCACCTCGCATGTCTGACTCGGCGGCACCGGCCATCGTGATTGTGGACTATGGAATGGGCAACTTGTTTAGTGTGCTGCGCGCCTGCCAGAGTGTGGGAGTGGAGGCCGTCATTACCGATTCGAAGCAGGCCGTATCGGACGCCGCCGCCGTCATCTTGCCTGGCGTGGGGGCCTTCGGCGTGGCGATGGAGAACCTCGCCGCCCTTGACTTGATTGACGTTTTACGGGATGTTGCAGCGACCGGCAAGCCGCTGCTGGGCGTCTGCCTGGGGATGCAGCTGCTGATGAGCGAGAGTCATGAGTTCGGCCACCACCGGGGCTTGGATATCATCCCAGGGAATGTCGTACAGTTACCGCTGATCCCCGGATTGGGAGCGGCTTCCAAGGTGCCCCACGTCGGATGGGAAAGTGTGGAACCGCCAGTCTCTTCGCGGGAGGGGCATGCACCGGGCTCTGCATGGGACGGGACGTTGTTGGAAGGGTTGCCCGGCGGCGAATACATGTATTTTGTCCATTCGTTCTACTGCCGCCCCCGGGACCAAGCAAGGGTGCTGTCCGTGACCCGCTATGGGACATTCGAATTTTGCTCCGCCGTCACGCTCGGCAACGTGATGGGATGTCAATTCCATCCCGAACGTAGCGGTCCGGCCGGATTACTGATCTATCGAAATTTTTCCGCGAAGGTCGCGAGTTTGAAACAGGGGGAACAACGTGCAGGACAAGCTTGAAGTCAAATACGGATTGCCGGAAACCGTGCGCTATTGCGCCCGCTGCGTCATGTCCAATCAACGGCCGGCATCATCGGTGGAATTCAAGCATGGCAAGAATCACCGGCACCGGGCCCTCCACTTTGATGCTGAGGGCGTCTGCGACGCCTGTCGGTTTGCCGAACGAAAAGAGTCGATCGATTGGAAGCAGCGCGAAGAGGAATTGCTTCGCCTGCTGGACCGGTACCGCAGGAAGGACGGCTACTATGACTGCGTCGTGCCGGGCAGCGGCGGCAAGGACAGCGCCTATGCCTCGCATGTGCTGAAGTACAAATACGGCATGCATCCGCTGACCGTGACGTGGCCGCCCATCCTTTATACGGACATCGGCCTCAGGAACTTTCGCAACTGGATCGAAGTCGGGGGATTCGACAACATCACGTTCAAGCCGAACGGGCGCGTCCACCGTCTGCTCACCAGATTGGCGATTGAAAACCTGCTTCATCCGTTTCAGTCGTTCATTCTCGGCCAGAAGAATCTGGCTCCCAAGATCGCGATCAAGTACGAGATACCGCTGGTGTTCTATGGAGAAAACGAAGCCGAATACGGAAACCCGATCGCGGACAATCAGCAGTCGCTCCGCGACAAATCCTACTTCACGCTTCAGAACCTTTCCGACGTCAGTCTAGGCGGCGTGCCGATCAACGAACTGATCGAGCAACACGGCCTCAATCTCAACGACCTGATGGCGTATCTGCCCGCCGACTACAAGGACATTGAGCGGACGAATGTCGACGTCCATTATCTCGGCTATTATCTCAAATGGACCCCCCAGGAATGTTACTACTATGCCATCGAGCATACGGGCTTCGAAGCGAACCCGGTGAGAACCGAAGGGACGTACAGCAAGTACAATAGCCTCGACGACAAAATCGACGGGTTCCATTACTACACGACCTACATCAAGTTCGGAATCGGCCGCGCCACGTACGATGCATCCCAGGAGATCCGCAATCGTCACCTCACCCGAGAGGAAGGCGTCGCGCTGGTGCGGCGCTTCGATGGGGAATTTCCCGGATTCTATTTTCAAGAGGTGATGGATTATATCGGAATGAAACCTGAACGGTTTCATCAACTCTGCGACCAATTTCGTTCGCCTCACTTGTGGAAGAAGGAGGACGGACAGTGGCAATTGCGGCATCCGCTGTCCTAGTCCAGGACTTCCCGGCCTGACCTCGAGTGACATCGTGAACCAGGACTACGCCACGTTTTGTATCCCGCGCACCTCCACCGTCGGTGATGCGGCGGCGATGATGGATCGCAGCCGTTTAGGCATCGTATTGGTGGTGGACGAGGAGCGGCACCTGCTCGGCACGGTGACGGACGGGGATCTCCGCCGTGCCATGTTGGCTCGAGTGGAGTTGGCTCGCCCGGTGGAAGCGCTCCTGGAGCAAAAAGTCGGGTCCGCATTTTCGCAGCCCATCTCCGCTGCGCTCGGACAAGACCCCAACTGGTATCTCGAATTGCTTCAGCGCCACGGCATCGTGCATTTACCGATTTTGGACCAGGAGCAGCGGGTGGTTGGGTTGGTGACCCGCGACGAATTCTTGCCGCGTCAACTGCTTCCTCTTCAAGCCGTCATTATGGCAGGAGGCAAGGGGTCACGTCTGCATCCGCTGACGGAGCAGACGCCGAAGCCAATGCTCCCCGTCGGCGACAAGCCGCTGCTCGAGATCATCATCGCCCGGCTGCGGGACTCCGGGATCAATCGGGTGAACGTCAGCACGCATCACCAGCGGGAAAAAATCGAATCGCATTTCGGCGACGGCCGGCAATTCGGAGTCGAGCTGTCGTACGTGCCGGAGGACCGGCCTCTCGGCACGGCCGGCTGCCTAGGGTTGCTCGAATCTCCGACGGAGACGACCCTGGTCATCAACGGTGACATTCTGACGCAGGTCAACTTTCAAGCCATGCTGCAATTCCATCGCTCTCAACAGGCGGACCTCACGGTTGCGGTTCGCCAGTACGACGTGCAGGTTCCGTTCGGAGTCGTGGAATCGGACGGCGCATCGGTGCGGGGTGTGACGGAAAAGCCGGTCTTCAATTTCTTCGTGAACGCGGGCATCTATCTCCTGGAGCCGAGCGTGTACAAGTTGTTGTCACCCGGGGAGCGGATGGACATGACCGATCTCATCCAGCGCCTGCTCCATCAACAGCGCCGAGTCGCCAGCTTTCCCATCCGCGAAAGCTGGTTGGACATCGGCCAGCCGGCCGATTATGAGCAAGCGCAAGAGTTGATCAAGGAATGGGAACAGGACAAGTGAACTGGGCCGGGAAACGCGTCCTGGTCACGGGCGCGGGAGGATTCATCGGCAGCCATTTGTCGGAGCGACTCGCCGCCTTGGGGGCTCGTACCCGTTGCTTCGTGCATTATCGAGCCGACGGGTCTTGGGGTTGGCTCGAGGAGGAGACCGGGAAGCGGACATTGGAGGTGGTGGCCGGGGATCTCACGGATCGGGACTGCGTGCTCGACGCCGTCCGGGACTGCGAGATCGTGTTTCATCTCGGCGCGCTGATTCCCATTCCCTATTCCTATCGGGCGCCGTTGTCCTTCATCAGGACCAATGTGGAAGGAACGCTCAACGTTTTGCAAGCGGCTCGGACCTGCGGTGTCGGGCGCGTGGTCCATACGTCGACCAGCGAAGTGTACGGAACGGCTCGGACCGTGCCGATCACGGAGAGCCATGCCTTGCAGGCCCAGTCGCCCTACGCCGCGAGCAAGATCGGAGCCGACAAGATCGCCGAGGCATGTCATTTGTCGTTCGGGGTACCGGTGGTGACGGTGCGGCCCTTTAATACCTATGGCCCGAGACAGTCGGCTCGTGCCGTCATTCCGACGATCATCACTCAATGCCTCACCGGCGGGCCCGTCCGTCTGGGGAACCTGGACCCCACGCGGGACTTGAACTTCGTGTCCGATACGGTCGAAGGCTTCATCCGGGCCGCGAGCGTCGACCAAGCCGTCGGCCACACGGTGAACTTGGGTTCGGGCCGTGAAATCAGCATCCGCGATCTGGCCCATCTGATCGGATCGCTCGTCGGTAAACCCCTGGACGTCGTGGCCGACCAGGAACGGCTTCGCCCCGCCGGCAGCGAGGTCGAGCGTCTGCTGGCGGACAATAGTAAGGCAGCGTCACTGCTGGGCTGGACTCCTTCCGTTTCTCTAGAGGAGGGGCTGGAGCGCACGATCGAGTGGATCAGGCATCACTTGGACCGATACCGACCGGATGCCTATGCGGTCTGACGGCTCGGAGCAGTCGCCTGCCCCCTCGATCATTGCCCTCTCCGAGCCGGAGATCGGAGGGCGTGAATGGGAATACGTCAAAGACTGCCTCGATAGCGGATGGGTGTCGTCCGTTGGAGCCTATGTCGAGCGGTTCGAGCAGGCTGTTGCGAGCTATGTCGGAGCCCGACAGGGAGTCGCGACGTCCAGCGGGACGGCGGCCTTGCACGTCGCGCTGCAGGTTGCGGGCATTCAGCCGAACGATGAGGTGTTGGTTTCGACCCTGACCTTCATCGCCCCGGCCAATGCCATCCGGTATGTCGGGGCCTGGCCGGTGTTCCTCGACGCCGATCCTCGATATTGGCAATTGGACGTCGAAAAACTGGAATCGTTCCTCAAGACTCAGTGCGATACCCATGAAGGACGACCGAGAAACAAAGCCACGGGGCGGACCGTACGGGCCATCGTGCCGGTCCATATTCTCGGGCATCCCTGCGACATCGCCAGCATTTGCGACGTGGCGCGGCGCTACGGCCTGTATGTGATCGAGGATGCCACGGAAAGTCTCGGGGCCTGCTACGACGGAAAGCCGATCGGATCCTGGGGCGATGCGGCCTGCTTCAGCTTCAACGGCAACAAGTTGCTCACCACCGGCGGCGGAGGAATGGTGGTGACCGATCGGGAGGACTGGGCCAAACGAGCGAAGTATCTTACGACGCAGGCCAAGGACGACCCCGTCGAGTATATCCATCATGACGTCGGATACAACTATCGATTGACCAACGTCCAAGCCGCGATCGGTTGCGCGCAATTGGAGCGGATCCATGAGTTTCTCGAGAAGAAGCGCCGCATCGCGGCGCGCTATGCGGAAGCGTTCGAGAAGCTTACGGAGTTGCAGTGTCCGAACGAGGCGCCGAGGGCGAAGAGCGCCTGGTGGTTGTACACGGTCATGATCGACCCACACGTCGCTGGTGTAGATCGCCGCCGTGTCCTGGCCCTGTGCCAACAACGAGGGGTGCAGACCCGTCCGCTGTGGCAACCTCTTCATCGGTCTCCGGCGCATCGGCACAGCCAAGCCTATCGCTGCGAGGTCGCGGACCGGCTTTATGAGCGGGCGTTGAGTCTGCCGTCTTCCGTCGGCCTGCAGGCGTCGGATCAAGTCCGCGTCATTGACGCGTTTCGAGAGGCGCTGAGCGATGGCTCGGGCGGGGCGCAGAGCCGGCCGCATTCGGTGATGTAAGGCGCCTGGGCCGGAGTGCGGGCTCACGCCGTGACGGGGAGGGGGTTGGAAGGACTGATGGCGACATGGTACGACATGATCTCTATGAACTCTGACAGTACACTCCTATGACGCTCGAATCAGTGCAACCGATATTCATCGTCGGCACGCCGAAATCGGGAACGACATTCCTGTTATCCCTTTTCGATTCGCATCCCAACGTCATCAGTCTGCTGGAAACGGCGGTGTACCATCTTCCGCTCCGGGGACTCTCGAATCGGAGGGATCTCGTGAGCCGGCTCCAGGCCTTTTACGGGCGATTGATGTCTCAGCATACGATCCACGCCGGGGCAACCTCGGAGAAGATCGCACAGGCGCTGGCCGGTTTGGACGTGGAACCCTCGACACCGGATCTGGCCCGTCGAATCTGGTCGATGTTCGTCTCGGTCGTAGCGGCGAGCCTACCGGATGGCGCCCGGGACCGTGTGACCCACGTCATCGAAAAGACCCCGCGGCATTATGATGCGGTCGACGGAATCGTGCGCGACTTTCCCACTGCCAAGATCCTTCATGTGTTGAGGGACCCGCGGGACAACTACGTGGCACTGAAGCGGATGATGGATGAAGCCGAATACCGCGGCATCGGCTACCAGCCGACGAACTTCATGCGGGATCGGTTGCTGGCCAGCCTGGAATCGGCCTATGCCAACGTCGACAAATATCCCGGGCAGTATCGGTTGGTGTACTACGAGCAACTGATCCTTGAAGGAGAACCGGTCATTCGGGAGATCGCGGCCTGGCTCGGCCTGGGCTGGCACGAAGCGCTGCTGATCCCGTCCTACGGCGGAGAGCTGTGGCGGGGCAATTCTCTCGCGCCCGACTTGAAGGACCGATTGAAACCGTTCGATCAACGGCCGATCGGGCGATGGAAGGACTCGCTGTCGGAGCAGGAAGTGATCATGCTCGAATGGATCATCGAGGCCTATCGCCTGGAACGGGAGTATCCGCTCACTCGTTGTGCGGATCTTCGGCGTCGTCTCTGGGCCCTGGCTCGTCCTTTCCCCGGAGAATGGCGGTGGGCCGCTTCGTTCGGTCGCATGAACCCTGTGAAGCGGGTGATCGAGGCGGTTCGATGGAATTACCTCTCTCGGCGCACCTGGATTGCCGGCCGGCTGTTGCGCCGACAACGCAGCGCCGATACGAGGCTCACGACTCGGTCTCTTCGCGCGCCCTTATTGACGTCATGAACGAATCCGCCGCCGCCCATCCCTATGTGATCCAACGCAGCGTGCCGACCCTCATCTGGGGGCGCGAGGATGGGTCGTTCCATACGCGCATTTCCTTGTTCAATTACTACAGCCTGCTGGTGGAAGAGCGGCCGATCACGTCGACCGCCCATCTGTACCTGTTCGACGAGAGCGGTCGCGAAGCGGCGCATGCCGTCCAGGTGCTTGAACCGCTAGGACAATGGCAGTGTGCGCTCTCCTCCCTGGTCGATCGCTTCCAAGGCAGCATCGGCGTGCAGCTGGTTCCGGACTTTCTACCCCCGCTGAAGCACAACAAATATGTCGGCACGCTGTTCTTCGCGACCTATTGGGACGCCAAGGGACATGCCGATTTCACGCATGAAACCGATCGCATGCGGTATGAAGATGACCACCGGCTGCAGTACGAGCCGACGGTTATTCCGTCCTCGCCGTCCATCGATACGTCGGTGATCGTCCAAAACAGTTATTTCGGGGCGGATCCGTCTCAGTGCGACAAAGCCTTTCACCTCGACATCCGACGCAGCGACGGGACCTCGGTGTTTCGGAAATCCTATGCCCTGGAACCTCGCGCCTCCGTCGTCCTTCATCTGAACGAGTTGGTGCCGAACATCCGGCATTTGCTGGGCGACAAGCCGGGGTCCGTGCACATATCCGGGCGGCATATCAACCAGCCGCTCACGTGGTCCCGCCACGCGAGCGGGGATTTCAACATTCACCATTTTTAGGCCTCCATGTTTCCAGCTGGGTTTTGGAAAGATACCGAGCCGCGATTCGGGTTCCCGGTTTTTCGGGGCTGTGTGAACCGGGTGAGTCAGGCCGTGCGTCTCGATTTTTGCCGGTTCAGCTGGAAGAAAGCGGCCAGGCAGACGCTGGCAAAGCTGCGACAAGGCCGCAGCCCCGACATGCGGATGTTCCTGCCGCTGTTGACCGGCCGCAAGCAGCGCATGACGGTCCGGGGCGCCTTGACAGGGCGCGACGGCCGCTTCCTTCACGATTTCGGCGAAATCGGATCCTGGGGAGCCGGTGAGACGCTTGAAATCAACATCAACGAGTTGTGCGAGGCCCGCGGCATCGCGGTCGACGATTCGATGTTCATGATGATCATGAACCTCGGCGAGCATACGGATGCGCTGTCGGACATCAACATCTTTTCCATGAGCTACGAAGGCGACCGATTCTTCACCAATTACCGGACCGGCGCCTTCGCGAGAACGCTGAACGATTTCTCGAAGAAAAAGCATGTGGGGTTCATGAGCATCAATCCCAAGGCCGTGGTGTCCGAATCCCACCTGACCGGATTGCTCTTGATCAACCATTCCTCCAATCCGGAATACGGGGACTCCGTGTATCCCACGGTTCGGTTGTACCGGCCGGACGGGAAGTTTCTAGACGCCGACTTTGGACCGGTGCCTGCATTCGGTGGGATCGAGCGTTCGATCGAAGATCTTTTCGGAGACTCGGTCCGCCAATTCCTTGAACCCAGCGGCGGTTTGGGCACGACTGTCACGCGCGTCAAGGGCTACACGCTCGCGGGCATCACCGTGCTGCGATCGCGAGACGGCGGATCCATGGCCATCGAGCACACGCGTCCCACCCAGAGCTACCTGTTGAACGGGATTTGATGGGGAGGACGGACACCTCGAATGGAGAGACTGGATATGGAGGGTTAGCCGGCTCGCAGGCATTACGCAGGTTGTTCGGCCATGTCACGTTGTACGGGATGGGCAACCTGCTCCAGCGAGCCAGCGGGATCCTCCTGCTCCCGGCTTACGTGTCGCAGCTTTCTCCCGAGGAATTCGGCGCCCTGGCCCTGATCTCGCTGCTTCCCTTCATCTTACCCGCCGTATTGTCGCTGGGTCTGCCGCACGCCATCATGCGTTACTATCACGAATGGAATCGCGCGGGTGATGCCGCAGCCGGTTTGACCGCCGTGTGGATCGTCTGCGTCGGGTCCTTGCTGGGGGGCACATTCCTGCTGGATCAGTTCGGTCGATCGCTCGTGCAACCCGTGATCTCCAGCGTCCCGTTTGACCCGGATCTTCGCCTAGGCCTCTGGTGGGCTTTTTGGTCGGGGGCCGGCTTGTGCCCGTTGTTCTTGCTGCGCGTCTTGGAGCGCAGCCGATTGCTGCTCGTCGTCTCACTGGCGACGGCGGCATTCACCGTCGGCTTCACGCTGGTAGCGATCTACGGGGGGTGGGGCGTGCGGGGCATCGTCGGCGTTCAGTTGGTCGGATCCGCCCTTGTGGCCTGCGGCACGACGATCTGGCTCGTCAGCAATATGGCCTGGCCGCCACGCTGGGGACGACTCTCTCAGGCCCTGCGCTTCGGCTTGCCGCTAGTGCCTTCGGCGGTGCTGGAGGCCGCAGCCAATCGCGCCGACCGTTTCTTTCTCGATAAGTGGGCCCTGCTCCACGACATCGGTCTGTATTCCATGGCCAATCAGATCGGACAGGCAGTGAAGTTGTTCTATGATGCGGTGAAACCCGCCTGGTTCCCGTTTTACATTCGCGTAGCCGGAGAGAGGGCCGATGCCAGACGCTTGCTCGGGGGTGCCGCGGTTCTGTACGTGGCCGCGCTCACGGTGACTGCGCTCGCGGTGTTGTTGCTTGCCGTCCCGATCTTGACCTGGTTCGGGTTCGAGTCGCGATATGCCGAAGCGACTCCTCTCATTCCCATCTTCGTGCTGGGCTATTATTTATTCGGCTTTGCCCCGCTGGGCACGGCCGCGGTGCAGGTCGGCGAGAAGACGATGTGGCAGCCGTTCCTTCAATTCATTCATGTCACGATCGTCATCGCGGCAAATATGGTTCTGACCCGTCTGTACGGCGCCTGGGGTGCGGCCTGGGCGCTCACGATTTGTTACGGCGCGCTGGCCGCCCTCTATGTGTGGGCCGGGCATCAGGCCTATGCGATTTCCATGCAATGGGTGCGCATGGCGGGAATCGTCGCGGCAGGGACGTTCGTGGCGCTGGGAGGACTGTGGTGGCCCCAGGAGCGGGTGATCGAAAAATCTATCGTGCTGGTGCTCTTTGCCCTGCTGTGCCTTCAGCTGCTGAGAATCGACGATGGGCCGCTGTCCGAGGTCTTTTCACGACGGGGTCACGCGCGGCTGCCCAAGGCCTAGAGGCCGGAACGTCTGCCATATGTTCGCTCGAGCTGTCCAGAAAACCGCCTGCCTCGTCCTCGACAATCCGGGTCGCGATCTGTTCGGACTGGGCTTATTGGGCGCCCAGCTGGCCTTGCGTGGCATCCGCGTCGTGCTGGTTCCCATGTACGACCAGCAGCAACATGTCACCAAAGAATTGCCGGATTACGTGCTTCTGAACTATGCCAGGAAGGCCAACGCCCCCGCCATACGCCTCTATCGGACGCTCGGCATACGGACCGGAGTGCTCGACACCGAGGGTGGAGTCCTCAGATGCGAGTACCGTGAGTTGCTGAATATCGTTCGGGACGCAGGGGTGAAGGAGATGATCGACGATTACTTTCTGTGGGGACCCCGCCAGTACGCGGCATTTCAGAAAGATCTAGGCAGCCCCAGCACCTCCCTTCAGCTCACCGGTTGCCCACGATTCGATCTCTATCATGACGACTGGCATAGCCTGGTGCCCG
>DASTLA010000134.1:0-14735 GCA_035715525.1 Nitrospiraceae bacterium | reverse complement strand
GCCGAGAAGGCCCGCTCGCCGTGACGAGGAGAGGCTCCTCCGGTCGGCTCGAGCACCGGCCCCGACGGGATCCGGCGCCTGATTTCACCGATGAGCCGGACGGACTCGTGAATTTCATCCATCCGCACGCGCAGTCGGGCCCGGACGTCTCCGTATCGGTAGAGCGGAACGGTCACCGGCAATTCGTCATAGCCTGCAAACGGACGGTCCCTCCGGACATCTTGGTCCATGCCCGACGCGCGGCCTACCGGACCGACCACTCCGTGGTCCCAAGCGATCCGTTCCGTCAACACGCCGGTCGTTTCCAGCCGGTCCGTCAGCGAGGCATTGGCCAAAATGATCTTCTCGAGCTCCGAGAAGTCCTTTTCGACCCTGTTCAGTTGCTCCACGATGTGATCAAGCGCTGCCTGATCGAGATCCCTGGTCAGGCCGCCTGGACAGAGCCAGCCGCGCAAGAAACGCGATCGGCCCAGCCGATCGTTGAGTTGGAGCATGTGTTCCTTCATGCGACTGCAGTGAGCATGGGCGAGGGCATAGGCGGTATCGTTGCAGATCGCGCCGACGTCGCCGAGATGATTGTGAAGCCGCTCCAACTCCAGCAACAACGAGCGCAGGAAGCGCGCGCGCCGCGGCACGTCTATTTGCAGCAAGCCCTCAACTGCTTGGCAGTAGGCCAAGCCGTGGCCCACCGCCGTATCTCCTGACACACGTTCCGCAAGCGGGGTCCCCTCCGCCAGCCTGCGCTGCTCGAACAATTTCTCCACGCCCCGGTGTTTCCAGAAGTGGCGCAGCTCGAGTTGCATGATCGGCTCGCCGGCCACGGAAAATCGAAAATGCCCCGGTTCGATGATCCCGGCATGGATCGGCCCGACCGGCACCTCGAATACCCCTTCGCCCTCGATGTGGCGGAAGTGATATTCGCCCGGCTCCCGGCCCAGAATGCTGTCCCATGCGAACCGCTTTTGAAGTGGATGGGTGCCCTTGGGCCAGTGCTCATGGCGGATCAGACGACGCAGGTCCGGATGCCCATGCGGGATCAGGCCGAAGAGATCGCGGATTTCGCGCTCGTACCATTGCGCGGCATGGACGGAAGGCGTGATCGAAGGAAAGAGCCGCTCTTCACCCGACAATTCCAGCATCAGCATGATCCAGGGCTGGTTCGGACCCAGCGCAAAGAGATAGTGCAGGTCATGCCGGGCCTTGCCGGCGGCGCCCTCGGCGGCTGAGAGCAACGCGAGCCGGCCGCGTTGCTTATCGTGCAGATGACGGGCGATGTCCCGTAATTGAGAGGCCGATACCCGATAGTGAATCGTCCGTTTGTCGGTGGAATAATCCGGGACGAGACTGGGGAAGGCTGCCTGAAGTTGTTCCGCGGCGGACGATCGATCTGTCATCACGTTACCTGCTATCCAGCATCGAAGAGGCTTGGTCGAGCAGTTGACGCAAGGGCGGCGGAAGGACCCAACAGAGAGTGACGAGCAATACACTCAAGACAATCAGCGAGACCTGCCCTATCGTCCAGCATTCTCCCCGGGCGATCTCACGCGGCGCGCTGCCCCATACCATGCTCGTAATCCGATACAAGAACCCGGCGAAGGCGACGACGCTGCAGAGCAACAGAATCACAACCGGGCTCCTCGCCCCCGGCCGCCCCCAATCGCCGGGCAATCCCATGGTGCCAAGAGCGGTGACGATCTGCATCTCGCTGGCAAAGAGCGCGAAGGGAGGCAGCGCCGCGAGTGCTAGCCCTGCGATGAGGATCGCCACTGCCGAGGTGGGCAGGACCGTGACGAGCCCCTGTACCTGATCGATCTCGACCGATTTGTAGCGACGATGGATGTTGCCGGCGGCGAAGAAGGCCAACGACTTGGCGAATGCATGATTCACCAAATGGAAGAGACCGCCGAATGTGCCGAGTGGCCCGCCGACACCGAACCCGACCATCGCCAGCCCCATGTGCTCGATGCTGGAATAGGCCAACAGCCGTTTGTAGTTGTGCTGCAGCAGGATGAAGAACGCGGCGAGCGCAAACGAGACGAGGCCGAACAGCGCCAGCAGGCTGCCGGTGAAGTCGGGCGAGACGGCCTGATCCACAATCCCTTTGCTGCGCACGATCGCATAGACCGAGACGGTTTCCAGCACGCCGGCGAGCATCGCCGCGACGGGAGCCGGTGCCTCGGTGTAAGCGTCGGGAAGCCAGGTATGCATGGGCACGAGCCCCACCTTCGTGCCGTACCCGACGAATAGGAACACGAACGCGATCTTGAGGATGTGGGGGTCCAGTTGGGACGCGACTTCCTGGAGTTGCGTGATGTTCAAGGCCGAACTGACATCGCCCAGGACGCGAAGGGATGAATAGTACATCAGCACGACGCCGAAGAGGGCCAGCGAGATGCCGACCGAACAGAGGATCAAATACTTCCAGCCGGCCTCCAGCGATTCGCGCCTGCGCCAAAACGCGATCAGGAAGGTCGTCGCGAGGGTCGTTGCCTCGATGGCCACCCACTGCACGCCGAGGCTGTTGGCGATGGTCGCTGCGACCATTGCGAGCAAGAACATGTGGAATAGAAAGAAAAACAGGTTGAGCCGGCTCGGTGCGATGACCCCGCGCTCGACTTGTTCATCCAAATACGACCTCATGTACAGCGAACAGGCGATTCCAACGGTGCCGATAATGAACAAAATGAGGGACGAAAGCGCATCGATGAAGACGATGTCGCCGATCGCCCTCAATGATCCCCGGGCGAGCACCGTCCGCCCGATGACGGCTTCCGCCGCCAGGAGGATCGTCATGCTGGCGAGGTTCACCAGGTGCAGCAGGCGCGACGTCCGGATCACCAGGCTCAAGAGTCCGGCCGTAAGCGGGGCGAGGATCAGCAGGACGACTGCGATGGATGTCATGTCGTCGGTCATTCTTTCAGCTCGCTGAGCTGGCTGGTATCGACGCTGTCGAACGCATCTTGCAGGCGATTCGTGTAGATGCCGGCAATCAAGGCCGCGACCAGCACGTCGAAGAACACGCCCAATTCCACGATCAGCGGCATGCCGTAGGTTGCCGCGGTCGCTCCGAGAAAAAGGCCGTTTTCCATGACCAGAAAGGCGATCATCTGAGTCACGGCCTTTTGCCGTGCGATCATGGTGAAGAACCCGATCAACACGATGGCCAGCGCGATGGCCAGGGAATCGCGGGTCAAAAGGTGGCCGAAGGAAATGATCGGCTGGGTGATGAAGAACGCGACCATCACCAATGCTCCACAGATGAGCAGGCTGGCCGGTACGTTGATGTTCATCACCAACTCGCGTGTCACGTTGAGCCGTTCGATCACCCGCTTGAGTACCCGCGGGATGACGATGACCTTGACCACGACCGTGAGCGCCGCCGCGATGTAGATATGGCGGGTCCCGGTGAGAAAGGCCACGAGCGCCGCGGTCATGGCGAGAAACATCGATTGCAAGGCGAAGAGATCCACGCAGGCAGAGAGGCGCCGTTGCGCGACGATCGCGAAGCAGGTCAAGAGCAGCAGAGCGGACCCGAGATCCACGAGTTGCGAGCCGATGTGCGGAGTCAGCCAGGACACCCTCATCCTCCCAAGATGTAAAAGAACAACAAGCCGAGCAACGCGAGGATGAAGGCGGCGCCGAGCAGATCGGTCACGCGAAAGAGGCGCAGCTTGGCGAACATGCACTCCAGCATTCCGATCAATACGGCCAGCCCTGCGACTTTCACGAGGTAGGCGCCCATGCCGCCGATGATCGCGAGCGGCGCGAGGCTCGTGGCAATCCCCCAGGGGGCGAAGACGTTGGCGATGAGGGTGAGGAACACGAGCAGCTTGATCCCGTTCGCCCATTCGAGCAGCGCCAGGTAGCGCCCGGAATATTCCAGCACCATGGCCTCATGGATCATCGTCAGCTCGAGGTGCGTCGCCGGGTTGTCGACCGGCACGCGGCCCGTTTCGGCGATCGTGACGATCACCAACGCCGCCAGTGCCATCAAATGGGGAGCGGGGGCGGTCACGATGCCGCTGAGGAGCGCCGTCTTGTGGACGATCGTACTGAGGTTGGTGGAGCCGGTCGTCAGCGCGATCGCGAACACCGACATGATCATGGCCGGTTCGGTGAGGGAGGCGACGATGGCTTCCCGGCTGGCACCCATCCCTCCGAAGGTCGAGCCTGCATCGAGCCCCGCCAAAATCAGAAAGAACGTCCCCAGCGCGAACAGATAGACGAAGGCGATGATGTTGCCCGCAAAGTTGAGCGGTACTTGCGAGGCGAAGACCGGGACGAGCAGACCAGCGGTGAGGGTCGCGCTGAACACGATGTAGGGAGCGGCTGTGAAGATCCATGAGGCCGTCGTGGACACGACCGGCTGCTTCCTGAAGAGCTTGGCCAGATCGGCATAGGGCTGGAAGAGCCTGGCTCCCCGGCGACATTGCAGCCGCGCCTTCACCTTGCGGATCAGTCCGACGATGCCCGGTGCCACTGCCAAGAGTACCAGCGCCTGAGCCACCGTGAGCACAACTGCCTGAAGGACCGTCAACAACATCCCGCCTCCTCGCTACATTGCTACGAGTAAGAGCAGCACCAGAGCGACGAACATGTAGGCCAGGTACCGGTGCAGGCTGCCTGCCTGAATGATCCGCAATCGGTCCGCCAGGCTTCCCGTCAGCGTGATGAGCGGTCGATATAGATAGGTCTCGAAGATCGGCTCGATGTGAAACGCGAAGCGGCGGCGTTTGGCGAAATATTTCGACTCCTGGAGGAACTCGGTCTCGAGTCGCACGGTCGGCTGGTAAATGGTGCTGAACACCCGTTTGATCGGCTGTACGAAGCCGGTGGCGCTGTATTCCATCCGAGGCGAGAGGCGGATCCCGCATCCCCACGTCTTGGTGTGGCGAATGCGAGGGAAGCCGAACCGGGCGACCAGGGCGAGCGCCGCTGCCGCCGTTGCGGCGAGCACCAAGGCCAGCACGACCGGCGACAGGCTGGAAAACTCCACGTTGACCGGAGCCAGCGCCCACCCGTCGTAGGCGAGCATCTTCTGCGCGACGGACAGGCCGGTCATGGGAGCGGTGATGCGATCCAACAAAGGCACGACCAGCATCGGCGCGAGGCCGAGCAGGACGCAGAAGGCAGACAGGAGCGCCATGCCGGCGCGCATGGACCGGGGGACTTCCCGCGCATGGCGCGCGTGGGCACTGCGCGGCTGCGCCAGAAACGAGAGCCCGAAGGCTTTGGCGAAGCAAGCCAAGGCCAGCACACCGGTCAGGGCCAGCATCGCAGCGGCGATCGGGAGCATGAATTTCATGAGCAGCGAAGGGATCTGGAAGCTGAGGAAGAGGCTCTGAAAAACCAGCCATTCGCTCACGAACCCATTGGTGGGGGGAAGCGCCGCAATGGACACGGCTCCGATCAGAAAACAGGCGCCGGTCCAGGGCATACGGCGCAGCAGACCGCCGTATTCTTCCATGTTGCCGGTATGCGTGGCGTAGAGCAGCGAGCCGGCCCCCAGAAACAACAGGGCCTTGAACATGGCGTGATTGATGGTGTGGTACAAGCCTGCGATCAGTCCGAGCGCCGCCAGCTCCTCCAAACCGTAGGTATGGAAAATCATGCCCGCGCCGATGCCGAGGAGGATGATGCCGATGTTTTCTACGCTATGGTAAGCCAGCAGCCGCTTGAGGTCGTGCTCCATCAACGCGTACATGACTCCCAGCAACGCGGAGACCGCGCCGACCGCCAGGATCGTGAATCCCCACCACCAAGGGGCTTCCCCACCGAGAAAATCGAACATGACCCTCAGCAAGCCATAGATCGCCGTCTTGATCATCACGCCGGACATGAGGGCGGAGACGTGGGACGGGGCGGCCGGATGGGCATAGGGCAGCCACACGTGCAGCGGGACGATGCCGGCCTTGGTGCCGAATCCGACCAAGGCCGCTAAAAAGGACAAGGTCCTGAGACCTTCAGGCAACGGCTGGTCGGGCCTGCGGAACGACTCGAACGAAAAGGAATCCCCTTGCTGGAAGAAAACCAGGAACGCCAGCACGATGAAGGCGGTTCCGACGTGCGTCATGATGACGTAGAACAGGCCTGCATAGCGGACGTCCGCCTTGTCATGCTCGGTGACCACCAGCAAATACGAGGTCAGCGACATCAGCTCCCACAGGATGAGAAAAAACAGCCCATCATCGGCGAGGACGACGAGAATCATGGAACAGAGAAACGCGTTGTACAGGCTTCCCAAGGCCGCGACGGAAACCCGTCCTTGGAAATGCCCGACGTATCCGATGGCGTAAATCGAAGCCGCCAGCGCCGCCAGCGAAATGGTCAGGACGAAGAATGCGGAGAGCGGGTCCAGCCTAATCGAAAAACTCAGCAGGGGGATGGTCGAGGGGAGCGAGGCGGCCACGGGCTCGGATGCCGCGAGGCCGGCGAATCCCAGCGCGATGCCGGCGCCGCTCGCCAGAATGGCGCAGGCGGCAGCGGCCACGCCTTGCCGTTCCGGTCGACGCGGCCAACAGAAAGGGAGCACAACACCGACCGCATGGCTGCCGAGGATGATCCAGAGGAAAGTCAGCATGTACCCGGTCCAGCCTTGGGTTCCTCGGGTCTCTCACTGCGCTTGGTGCGACGGCAGCGCGTGAGCCCTTCTCGCGCCTGGAGATTGTTCTGGTCCGATTCCAGCACGGCCTTCCAGTGCCGCACCGCTTCGTCCAGTTCGCCGCGCCCCTCCAGGAGGGACGCGAGTTCGCAGCGGGCGAGGATGTCGGTCGGGCAGAGTGCTAGCATGTTCTGAAGCTGATCGAGGCGAGTGGTTTCCTTGTCGCTCTTCATCGCGGCTCCGTCCTTCGTCCGTCGTCCGGGCAGATGCAGGGACGATGCCGCAGGGAAAAGCCGGGGCACCTAACGGGCAGCGGCATGAAAATGCGGACTTGCGAAGGGGGATGTCGAGGATGCGGTTCGACAGAGGACCGGCAGATCCCGCTGAACGCAAGACTTGCAGAGCCGGCTCCCGAACGGCTCCGATGCCGTGCAAATCTTGCAGGATCAAATGGGCCGAGGTGAGGGATGGGGAGGAAGCGGCGGAAGCAGAGGCTAATCGCGGATGCCGTACTCTTTGATTTTGTATTGAAGGGTGCGGAGGCTGATCCCCAATAGTTTGGCAGCCTTCTCCCGGTGATTCGTGACTTCGGCGAGGGTGCGGCGGATGGCTTCGCGCTCGATGTCTTGCAGCGACGAACCGAGGGCCACGACCATGGTTCGCTTGTCTTCCTTGCTCGCTTGGATGTCTTCAGGAAGGTGCTCCGGCCGGATGGCCGGGTCTTGCACCGTGATCACCAGCCGCTCCATGAGGTTGCGCAGTTGGCGGATGTTGCCCGGCCAGCCGTAGAGCCGCAGGAGGCGCATCGCCTCCGGGGAGACGGCCTTCGGCTGCCGGTGGTGTTGCGCAGAAAACTCCTGGAGGAACCGCTCCGCCAGCAGAGGAACGTCGTCCCCTCGCTCGCGCAACGGCGGCAGTTTGATCGGTACCACGTTGAGCCGGTAATAGAGGTCTTCGCGGAAATCGCCTTGCTTGACCGCTTCCTCCAAATTGCGATTCGTCGCCGCGATGATCCTGGCATCCACCTTGATCAGCTTGGTGCCCCCCAGCCGCCGAAACTCCTTCGTTTCCAAGACCCGTAGGAAATCGACCTGCGATTTCAGCGAGAGCTCCCCCACCTCGTCGAGCAGCAGCGTACCGCCGTCGGCCAGTTCGAACCGTCCGGCCTTCGTGATCATCGCGCCGGTGAAGGCCCCTTTTTCGTAGCCGAACAATTCGCTTTCGAACAGCTCGTCGGGCAACGCGCCGCAGTTGAGGGTGACAAATGGACCGTTGGCTCTGTCGCTCTTGTGATGAATGGCGCGGGCCACCAATTCTTTGCCCGTTCCGCTCTCACCGGTCAACAAGACGGTCACGCTGCTGTCCGCCACCATGTCGACCAAATGGTAGACCTGCTGCAACGCCTCGCTTTCACCCACCATCTGGTCGAAGCGCGTCTTGGTCTCAAGGCGGTCGCGGAGCTTTTTGTTTTCGTGGGCCAACGCCTGCCGCTCCAAGGCCTTCTCCACCACCAGCGGAAAGCGTTCCCGGTCGATCGGCTTCGTCAGATAGTCGTAGGCCCCCGCTCGCATGGCCTCGACCGCGGTATCGATGGACCCGTAGGCGGTCATCACGACGACCTCCGTTTCCGGCCAGGCACTTTTCAGTCGACGGAGGAATTCCAGCCCTCCCATTCCAGGCATCCGAAGGTCGGTGAGGACCAACTGCGCGGGATTGCCTTCGAGTTGCTGCATCGCCTCCTCACCGGTCGCAGCGGCGCGAACCTGGTGTCCGCGCTTTTCGAGGACCGTCACCATGGCGTTCCGAATGTTGATTTCGTCGTCGACGACGAGGATGTTCGATCCGGGCATGCTGGTCATCCGATTTCCATGTGCTGCGGCTGCCGAACTGCGACCGGGAATTGCATCACCACCGTCGTGCCCGATCCCGGTTGACTCGAAACATGGATCGTTCCGCCGTGGTCCTGCATGATGCGGTAGGCGATGGACAGCCCGAGGCCGGTGCCACCGGACTTGGTCGTATAAAAAGGCTCGAACAAACGTGGTAACTCGTCCCGTGTGATGCCGATGCCGGTATCCTGAACCGAGACCTCGATCGACCGCGCTTCCCCTTGCCGACGGTCGCAGGCGATGACCCGGCACCGTCCCCCTTGCGGCATGGCATGGAACGCGTTGACGAGGACGTTGACCAGGACTTGACCGATTTGCGTCTCATCGCCCATGAGGGGCGGCAAATCCCTTTCCACCGATTGCTCGAGGATGATTTTCCTTTCCTCGGCCTCGAAACGCATGAGCGACAGGATGTGCTCGATCACGGCCGGAAGGTGCACTTCGTGGAGCCCCACCGCGCCCGGTCGCGCGAACTTCAGAAAATTGTCGAGGATCGTCGAAAGTCGGCGGCACTCCGCGTTCAGGACTTGAATGTAATGGGCAGCGGGCTTGCCCAGCAGTCCCTGCTCCTTGAATTCTTCCTCGAGCAGATGAAGATTCAGATCCATCGCGCTCAGCGGATTCCGCAACTCGTGCGCCACTCCGGCCGAGAGAGTGTGAAGAGCCGAAAGTTTGTCGGCGATGCGGACCCGTTGTTCCAAGGCTAGCCATTCGGTGATGTCCTGAGCCTGGAGAATCACGCCCGACGGTTGGCCCTCCTCGCTCCGCAGCTCCGCAGTGCTGACGCGGATCGTATGGAGCA
Source organism: Nitrospiraceae bacterium (assembly GCA_035715525.1). Taxonomy (GTDB): domain Bacteria; phylum Nitrospirota; class Nitrospiria; order Nitrospirales; family Nitrospiraceae; genus JAHBWI01. Next base: position 5,443 of record DASTLA010000134.1, on the reverse strand, counting down.
TGCCGTCCCCGCTCTCATACGGGACATCCTGTTGAGTCACATGGCGATGCGCGCGAAGAGCCGCATTCAGCGCCGCTCGAACGGTGTCTCCCTCCGCAAATACGGTTTCATAGGACCGGCCGAGCAGCTCAACCGACGACCGTTTCAGCACCGACTCCGCAGCCGGGTTCACCGCCGTAATGACGCCATTTCCGTTCAGCGTGAGGATGCCGGTGGGGATGCTTTGAAGAATGTTGCGCGCCAATCCCTTCACCTCTTCCAGCGTCCGGCGCGTGCTGTCGTAATGGAGCAGCGTGATGACGGCAGCGATGCCGATCGCGCTGACCAGGAACACGAGTAAAGTGACCATGATCAGATCGCGGCGGGAACGCCAGAGGGCCGCGAACAGTTCGCTAGAAACGGACTGTCCTTCCGTGAGGCCCCGAAGCAGGAGCTTCTCCCGCTCGAGGCTGAACAAAAGGAGCACCGCCGCGACCAGGCCGAGCGTCAGGACAACGGCCGCGATGAGGCGGTAGGGAATTCTTAGGAAGAGGGCGGCGCGCGGAACAGGCCTAAACATACGAGGGGTCCCGGAATGGTTCTATGCTAACACGGGGAGCGGTCTCCTTGCAGGGCGATCCTCGTTTCATGCCGATGATCCTGCATCAATCAAGGACGATGCGGCGATCCACATAGTCGCCGATCGCCGGGTCGTTGGTGACGAAAATCGCGGTCCAGCCTTCTTCCTTGTTGCACAGTCGTCGCAACAGGACCTGCCGCAGAGCGGGTTCCATGTTGTGCAGCGTTCCGTCGAACACTAACAAAGGAGGACGCGTCACGACCGCACGCGCGACGAGCATGCGCAAGATCTGGCTTTTGGTGAACAGCTTGCCGCCTGCCACGACGGGCGTATCGAGGCCTTGCGGCAACGCATCGATCTCATCGTCCAGCTCGGTCAATCGAAGCGCCCAGCGCAGGTCTTCGAATCCGATCTCCGGTCGGCGGAGGGTGATGTTTTCCTCGATGGATCCTCCAAAAAGGGTGAGTAGGGAGTCCAGGACGAGCCCGCGATCCGCATTGACCTCTTCCATCGTCAGCTCCCGCAGGTCGATCTCGTTGTAGCGGACGACACCCTCCTGCGGTCGCGCGAGGCCTGCCAGCAGCATGGCAAGGACTGACTTGCTGGTGCTCCGGCTGGAAATGATTCAGATCTTTTCGCCGGGCGCGACTTCGAGGTCGAATGATTCAACGAGGGCATCGCCGCTGCCCACGCGGGCCGTGACTCCTTTGCACGTGACATGGAGACCGGCGGCTCGTGATCGTGGAGAAAGCAAGCCGACTTGGCGGACGAGGTCGTCCTTCGGCAGCGAGAAGACCCGCGAGAGCTCATCGAGCGACGTGAGAATGTACGTGACCGCATACATCCGTCTCGTGACCGTATCGAGGTTCAAGAGCAGGGTACCGACGATGACTTCTGCGGCCACGAACTGACCAAGGGTGATGTGGCCGTTCGACAGCAGCCAGCCTCCCAGCGCGATCATCCCGCTGTGACAGACTGCCTCCCACATGACCGTGCTCACGTATTGTCGCCAGGTCAAGATTCCTGATCGGCTGCGTCGAGCCGCCAGATACTGCTCCGCCAGGTGATCCGTTTTTTTCAGCAACAGTGCAGCGCTGGAGGTTGCTTTGAAATGGAGGCGGTTTTGTGCCACCTCCTGAATCCAAGTCATGAGATCGTAATGCGCCTGGGAGACCGCGTGGGTCGCGCGGATGCCGCCTTGGCCCGTCGTGACCAGCACGAGAGCGAACCCGCCCAACAGAAAGCCGTCGTACAGCAGGAAGTAGGGATGATAGACGATGAGCATGCATAGGCCGGCGGTGCCGGACACGATGAGATTGATCAGATCGACCAGCACGACGACGACCGCCCGCGGCAGCAGCTCGGCTTCCCCGAAATAGTTGGCATAACTCGGGAGAAAGACGTCTTCCCTGACGCGCGGCAAGTGTTCGGTCATGGCGATCGCGATCCGAGCGTACAGGCGTTGAAACAGAGTTTCCGTCGCGCTGGTTTGAAAGACCCGGAAGAATCCGATGAACAAGAGACCGAACAGGACGATCAGCGCCAGCGTCGCGATCATGATGGGCTGGATCGAGAACACGAAGGTGTTGGTCAACTCCTGCACGACCAACGGGATGACCAGCGAAAAGAGACCGATGGCCAGGGCATAGGACAGGATGATCGCCAGCAGCCTCTTTTCCAACGTGACGATGAGGCCGACGCGCGCCAATTCCGACCAGACCGTGCTCTGTATCGGCTGAACTTGGCGAGACTGTCGAAACATGCAGGCCTCGTCTGGGCGGACCGAGCTTCGCTCAGCTGCGAAGAAGGAGCAGGGGGAGGACCACAGCCCAAGCACCGGCGTCACTCATCATGGGTACTCGTCTGGTTGGTGGCAGGATCGGCGCTTTGCGTTTTAAGCAAAGGCTTCACCGGGCGCATCCTCTCCTTCAGTGGGCCGAGCGGCGGAAGACAATCGATGCAATACCAGCGCTCCGTATGCTTGTCCCATAATCCCATCGACAAGAATGCTTGGCAGGCTGCACAGACCAGTTTAGACATAGGGCATCAGTCGTAAGATTCCGCCATCGCTTTCAGCAACTCCCATGCCCGGCTCTGAACGACGAAATCCACCTGATTTGCCGGAGTTTGCAGAAGCGATAACAGGAGGCAGCCCATCACTGCAGCGGGATGTGCAAAATTTGCAGGTCTTCGACTGGTCTAGCGGTCAGCGACCGAGAAGTATCGTCGCGACTACTTGGGCGTCGGGCGATGAATCTTGGCGCACCACGTACGTCGCATGTTCTGGCAAGCCGCTCGGCTCGCCCGGTGCGATGGTTTGGGTAAGTTGCCGTGAGGACAGCCTGCCGAGGAGTACGGCCTCCTGCCTGGTAATCGGCCCGAACGGCATGCGGGAGAGTCGGATGGTCAGCGTCATGGGTTCAGTCTCGGGCGGCAACGAAATCTGTTCCCGCTGACCGGCTGCGATTTTGAGCGATATCTTGCCCGTCTCCTTATCCGGCAAAAGCAACTGCGCCGATCGATCGACGGCGGTCCGCCACACCTGCAGATAAGAAGCCTGGTTGGCCTCCACCGTCAGTTTTGTCGATCCGGACCCTATACGGACCGCTGCTTCACTGATCTCCTCCTCGCGGCCGGTCGCGCCGACCGTGATGAAGCCGTAGCGAAAGCCCAGCGGCGCCTGCTCTGTCGAGAACCCCGCCGATTTACGAGGATTAACGAAGCGTTCTGCCTTCGATTCGGCGCGTTGAGTCTCGGCAGGCTCGGCGAGCGACCGCCGTCCGCGGGCCGCCTGCGTCGCTTTGCCGGCAGGGCCCGAGAGAGCGCGATAGAAGAGGTCGCGTGCGCCGACCTGCGATGGGTCTTGATCCGGTGCCATCGTCCCCGTGTGATTCTGCCCGTCCCCAATCGTTGCAGCAGGACCATCGATCCGGGGCGGCAGGAGTGGGGAGGGTGACGGCTGTGCTTGTGGCGCTTCGGATGGCAGGCCTGTTCCAGGAGCCGCAGCATTTTCGTTCGGGCGCCGATCGACGGGCTCTATCGCGCGTTCATCAGAGGTTCTGATGCCGAAGAAGAGAGCCAAGAGTGCCAGAGCGAGACCGCCCGCGAACGCGACCCCTGCCGGCTTTCGAAACCATGCCAACCACGAGGGCCCGCTGCGCTGCGGATCGTCTGGGCCGACTGCTTCCGACAACCGCCGGCGAACGGTCGGGTCGGAGAGGAGGTCCTTCAAAGACCGTTCGTCGGCCGGCTGATGGACGACCTCTTGGTCCTCGATAGCGGCTTGGTAAAGCTTGCGCCGCTCCTCCGGCGTCAGCGTGTCCGCCGCGAACCCGCCGAGAAGCTTGTCGAGGTCGTGTTCGGTCATAGCTCAGAACTCATAATTCAAAATTCACAATCCAGTGATCCGGCAGCTGTTTCCTGGACCCGCGTCAGCACATGGTCTCTCTCCCTCACGACCGGCCCAGCCACAGGCTGTTCTCCGGCCGACGGCGATCGAAGCGGACGTTCGCTTTGTCACCGACCATCCAGGCCGAGCCTTCCTCCGGCGAGACCGGATGGGACTGCCCTTCGTGGGTCCGCCCGAGCTGATCCCGATAGCGGTAATGGATCCGCCATTGCGGGATTCGATTGATCGACAGGCCGGTGGGGCCCACGCGTAAGACCGTCCCCTCCGTCGTCACCCCGCCTCGCAGGAGGCGGGCGGTGCGGACCAGCATGCGGCCGTCGACGAAGGCGAGCGCTCCGCCGAGCAGCGCAAAGACGCCGCCGACGAGGCTGAAGACGAGCCCGGCAATCCACTCGTCCCCGCTCAGCACCCGGCCGGTCTCGGCTTCCTCTGGCAGGTACGTCAAAGCAAAGGTCTTGCCCGGCTCGACTGCTTCCCACTGTTCCACCGGTACTTCGACCGTTCCCTGCTTGGCTTCGCCGTTCGCGGAGACAAAGTGATAAGCGAGAAGATACCGGGTACGCGGCTGCTCCTGCCGGTCGGCCCGGATCAGAGTTTTTTCGAGCACGACGGCCCGCACGCCGAGCCCTCGGCTCTTGTAGGCATGTTCTTGGAACGTGGTGCCGATGCCGATCGAAAGGAACACGAAACCGAGCACGAGAAAAATGGCTCCGACCCAAAGATACACGCAGCGGCGCGCGATCATCCAGAGCGGACGCAGCGACCGCACCGGCAACGGCTGATTCATGGTGTCCCGACCCAGATGCTGTGATTCGGCTTTCGCCGATCATAGCGAACGGCAACTCGAGCTCCCTCTTTCCAGCCTTCCGCCTCTTCCGGGGAAAACGTTTCCTTTCCGCTGTGCGACCGACCTTGTTCATCCTGATAACGATAGACGACATCCACCTGTTGTACGCCGTTGATGCGGACCCTCGTGGGACGGATGTCCGTGATGGTGGCGCTGACGGTCACGCCTTCCCGCTGCAGCCGCCTCGTGATCCGTAGCCTGCTGCGTGCCCGGAGCAGCACGATTCCGCCGATCAGGGTAAAGACCGAGCCGAGCCCGGCGAAGATGGCCGGCAGGATCCATCCGCTGCTCTGACCTGCTACCCGATGGCGGCGGGGATCATCCGGCAGATACGTGATGCCGATCGGTTCTCGTTCGACCAGGCTGTCCCAGGTATCGCCGGGAACCTGGGCCTTTCCTTGCACGGTTCCCTCGGCGGTCAAGAAGCGATAGGTAATTTCGTAGATGGGGCTTCCGCTGCGGCCCGAGCTGGACGAGGAGGTTCGCCTGCTCTTGGTCAAGACGAGGCCCTGTACGGTTCTTCCGTCGGCCTCCAGGCGCTGGGACAAAGAGGCTTCCTGCACTGCCAGGAACGAGCCGATGAGCAGAAACGGGGAGCCGACGGCGAGCCAGATGCCGCCGAACCAGA
>DASTLA010000133.1:0-8108 GCA_035715525.1 Nitrospiraceae bacterium | reverse complement strand
GGGTATGGGAATCTCCGGTGCGATGATAGGATCGCAACAGCAACGAAAGACCTGTGGCCGGCGGGAATTTGGGTGCTCCGCCGAAGCCTCCGTTGTGAGCATCGAATTCCTCGGCAAACTGCGTGACCGCTTGGTCCAGTTCGGCCTCGCCCACCGTGGTCGGCGAAGGTGCCTGCCCCCCTTCTTTCAAGCGCGCCGTCAGCGTAGCGGCTTGTTCGCGCAGTCCCTCGGGATCTTTGTCCCAGTATTCGGCAATCTTCTTGAGGACGGTCGGAAAACCGGGCCGCCCCCAACGGTCCTCCGGCGGAAAGTAGGTGCCCGCGAAAAACGGCTTCTGGTCCGGCGTCAGGAATACGGTCATGGGCCAGCCGCCTTGATTGTGATTCAAGGCCAAGGTGGCTTGCATGTAGATGTCGTCCAGATCCGGACGCTCCTCCCGATCCACCTTGATGCAGACGAAGTGCTCGTTCATCAACGCCGCAATGGCCTCGTTCTCGAACGACTCCCGCTCCATGACATGGCACCAATGACAAGACGAATATCCGATCGAGAGGAGAATCGGGCGGTGGAGTCGAGCGGCTGTCGCCAGTGCTTCGGGTCCCCAGGGATACCAGTTCACCGGGTTGTACGCGTGCTGAAGAAGATAGGGGCTGGTTTCCTGTTGAAGGCGGTTCGCTTTCCGCGAACCAGGTGCGCCGTCCATGTGTCGACCCTAACACGCTGCGGCGAAGACGGTCAACGAAGGCGAGGCACGAGGCGGCCCGGCGAGGAGGACGAAGCTCAAGGCGACGATGGACGGCAACTCCACCACGGCGAAGAGTTGCACGATTCCTGAAACCGCTCCTGTGATACACTTCTAAGTAGCCTTCCTCTCTCATACGGTGATCGATCGTGACGACCGATGATATCGGACCCTACTCCAACTACCGCCTGACGGTGCGGCTGGCCCTGCTGAACAAACCTGGAATCTTCGCCAAGGTCGCCGGGGTGCTTGCCGAAGAGGGTGCCAACCTCGGTGCCGTCGATATCGTATCGGCGAACGCAGACCGAATGATCCGCGACATCACGTTCGATGTGCAAAACGAGTCCCACGGCGACCGTGTCCTGGAACGCCTAGAAAGTCTGCCCGAAGTCAACGTCCTGTCGGCTTCCGATCGCATATTTCTCATGCACCTGGGTGGGAAGATCCGTGTGCACAGCAAAGTGCCGGTGACGACGCGCAATGTGTTGTCGATGGTATATACCCCCGGTGTGGGGAGGGTCTGCCGGGCCATTTCGAGAGACCCGACCAAAGCCTATGCGTTCACCATCAAAAACAACTCAGTAGCGGTGGTCACCGATGGATCTGCCGTGCTGGGGTTGGGAAATTTGGGCCCGGAGGCTGCGCTTCCCGTCATGGAAGGGAAAGCGATGATCTTCAAGGAGTTTGCCGACATCGATGCCTGGCCGATCTGCCTGAGCACGCAGGACCCTGAAGAGATCGTTCGCATCGTCCAGGGCATAGCGCCCGGATTTGGCGCCATCAATCTCGAAGATATCAGCGCGCCGCGTTGTTTCGAAATCGAGCGCGCGTTGAAAGCGGTGCTGACTATCCCGGTCATGCACGATGATCAGCACGGGACAGCGGTGGTGTTGTTGGCCGCACTGACGAATGCTCTCAAAGTGGTGGGTAAGAAGCTCGAGGACGTGCGGATTGTCGTCAACGGATTGGGGGCGGCAGGGACCGCTTGTTGCCGCATTCTGCTTGCAGCAGGAGCCTCTCATCTCGTCGGCTGCGACAAGGAAGGGATCGTGCTGGCGGGAGAAACCGAGGAGTTGCGTGCAAGTCGAACCGATTTACAGTCGTGCATCAGGCGGGACCAACCGCGAGGAACTGTGCAGCGAGCCTTGCAGGGAGCGGACGTATTTATCGGTCTCTCCGTCGGCAACGTGTTGGTGCGAGAGGATTTGGAACGGATGAATCACGATCGTATCGTCTTTGCGATGGCGAACCCCGATCCGGAGATCGATCCTCGGGTAGGGGACGAAGCCTCGCGAATCTTCGCGACCGGGAGGTCCGACTTTCCGAATCAAATCAACAATGCCTTGGCCTATCCGGGAATTTTCCGTGGGGCGTTGGACGTGCAGGCTCGGGAGATCAACGAACAGATGAAGCTCGCCGCGGCTCGGGCCATCGCGGATGCCGTGCCGCCTTCAGCATTGTCGGAAGACTACATCATTCCTAGCCTCTTCGACCGTGAGATCGTCCCGCGCGTGGCCAAAGCCGTGGCCGCCGCCGCGCGAGAGACCGCTGTTGCCAGGCGACGCGCGAAGATGGACGACGACTTGCGATAGAGCGGTTGTCTGCCGTCGGTACCTCACCAGCGAAGCCGCTGACTTATTCTCTCCCAAAGTGTTGTGCTAAGATGGCCGTGGACCAGCCGTCAGTGGCTCGTTCTGTGGGTGGATGCAGTGGCCTTCACGAACAACCGTCTCTTCAAATATCAACGTGGCATGCGGCGTCGCATCGACATGCTCCGCGCCAAAAACGCCGACAGCATCGAGTTCGCCGTCGACTTTATGATGCAGGAGCGCGTCGACAGTTTTTTTCGTGTCGAGCAGGGGCTCGACGAGGTCGAATGCTCGCTTCGGCAGATCGAAGAAGAATTACTCCAGATCACCGATTTATCGGGGGCCATTCGCCTGGAATCCCGACTTGAATTCGTGGAGGACCGCTGGGACGATCTGGACAGCGAGGTTCGCGAGCGCCCGCGGCGCCGCCGACGCAAGATCAGCCTCGCCGATTTTCTCAAAGCCGCAGGCGGCGGCGATCCCGACGCTCCCAAGAGCGAAATCAACACGGCACATGATGCGTACGAGGCCCTAGGGCTCGAATTCGGTACGGCGCTCACCGAAGTGACCACGGTTTTCCGGCAACGTGCGAAGGAGCTGCACCCGGATGCACGAAACGGGGACCGCAGCTCGGAGCCGGAGTTGCGGCGCATTCTTGAGGCCTACCAATATTTGAAGGAGTATCTCAGCTTGAGCAATACGGAGCCGCCGCGCTCGCGAGGCGCCGAGTATCGTCCGACTGAATAGCCGCTTGTGACCACTTCATCCCAGCTCACATATATTTCCACCGCAGACACGCTCACGCAGCTGTGCGATCAACTGGAATCCTGCCGCACGATTGCGATTGATACCGAATTCATGGGGGAGGAGCATTTCATCCCACGATTGGAACTCATTCAGGTTGCGGCCGAAGGGCTTGCGGCGGTTATCGACTTCCCCGCCATCCAGCAGTCCGCACCGCTGGGGCGATTTTGGGAAATTCTGTGCGACAGCAACATCGAAAAAGTGTTGCACGCGGGGCGGCAAGACCTCGAACTGTTCTCCCATCATGCCGGGCAATTGCCGAAGCCGTTTTTCGATACGCAAATTGCCGCGGCCATGGTCGGCTATGGCGCCCAGACCGCGTACGCCAATCTCGTGCAGCGAGTGCAAGGCGTGCGTTTGGACAAGGCGCACACCTTCACGAATTGGAGCCAACGACCGCTGAGCCCTGAGCAACTCGTGTACGCGCTGGACGACGTCAAGTTTCTTCTTCCGGTTCAGCGCCATCTACGGCAGAAATTGGCGGTGATGGGTCGGCTCGAATGGGTGGACGAGGAGTTTTCCCGTCTGGAAGTCTCGCTCGGCGCGCAAGCGCGCAACCCGCAGGAACGCTATCAACGCATCCGCGGCTGGGACAGCCTGAAGCCGCGCGCGGCGGCCGTCTTGCGCGATCTGACTGCCTGGCGGGAATCCGAAGCACGGCGCAGGAATGTCCCACGCGGGCGCGTGTTGCGCGATGAAGTGTTATTGCAGTTGGCCCGGCAAACGCCTCGGACGCTCGACCAGTTGCGCGGCATGCGGGGGATGTACGGCTCGGAAATCGAGCGCAACGGTCAGGCCCTGCTTGGGGTGATTCAGCGTGCCCTCGCGCGGCCGGAGTCGGAGTGGCCCGAGATTCCTCGTGATCGAAAACCTGACCCTGAATCAACCGGAGTCTTAGAATTGATGCAGGCGGTGTTGAAGGCGCGAGCGGCAGCCGACAACATTTCGTCATCTCTCATCGCCACCACAGGCGATCTTCAATCTATGATCGACCGCAAGCCAGAAGGCAGCGAGCCCGATATTCCCGTTCTACGGGGGTGGCGGCGCCAATTGGTCGGGGAGACGCTTCTCAGCATCCTGGACGGTCGGCTCAAGGTGTGGATCGAACCGGCCTCCGGCAAACTTCGGTTCGGTCATCTCGAACACCAATAGATGTTGGTTTCTTGGCCGATGCTATCCACGGTGGACATCGCCTAGAGAAGAGTTCTGACTTGCTCCGCCGGTCTGGCCAAGATGACCTTGTCGCCCTTTTCCACGAGCGGGCGTTGGATCAAGTCCGGATGAGCAAGCATGACAGTTATAAGCTCTTCGTCGTCGATATCTTTTGCGGACAACTTGAGCGTCTTGTATACGTCCTCCTTCGTCCGCAGGATATCGCGCGGCGAGAGCCCCGCTTTCTTCAGCAGCGCCTTCAGCTGCGATTTGGAGAAAGGTTTCTCATAGTAATTGATGGCGGTAAATGGACGACCGCTTTCCCTCACGAGACGAATCGCTTCCCGGCACGTCGAACAGGTTGGTTTCTGGTAAATCGTGATCTCCGCCATGGACGGCCCCTTTCCTCTTCCGGCCTGACGCCGGCTTGACGATAATTTTTGCCCTATGTTACATCACCTTCTCGATAGCTTGGAGGCATCATGCCGCTGTTCGGGACCGATACCAGTGACCAGGCCGGACGATATTCTTGCGCGTCTCCATCTCAACGCAGCCTCAAGGATTTGCGAACCAAGCGCAAGGGGCAACCTGTCGTCGTGATCGGCCACCTGCTCGATCGGAAGGGAAAGGAAGCCTCTTTTCAGGTCTTCAATGATCGCCTGGCTGTCGTCCGGTTCGAAGACGGAGCCTTGCTCGGTTACGATCCGACGGAGCTTCTCCTGCCTACGGACATCGACGACGAGGGAGTGGCCTATTTCGAAATTCGTTCCTGCCGGTTGTGCGAGCAGCTTTTTCCGCTCACCGCGGAAGAATCGGATCGTGAAGAAGAGCCCAGCCTCTGTCCCGCCTGCTCTGAGTGAGCCAATGCCCAAACGCGACTGATGGACGTGCTGAACGACGTTGATCAGCAGTCGTCCCTCGGATTCACCTTTTCAATCCGCCATCGGCGCGATTTCCAGGGCCTTCTTGATCAGACAGTCTCCTGCGATGCCTTGAAGCTGCATGGGCAGCATGCTCGCATCCAAGACACGGACGACGGAAACCTTGAATCCTTCACTCGTCTTTGCTCCCTCCGCTTTCAGGGCGTGACAGATCTCCAGCTTCCTCCACACCGGATTGCCCGCGACGGATTCCGAGGGCGATAATCTGACGTCCACGACGTTTCCGTCCAAGAGCCCCTTGGCGACGACGTGAAATTTATCTCTCGGTATCTCGCTCACCACCGCAAATAATACGGTTTCCTCTTCCGCCCACGCGCAAGGGGCATTCGAGAAAGCCGCTACTATCAGGACGATCAGGAGCATGCGCATGACCATCGGTTTCCTCCCGGAGCAGTTGCGGCGTAACGATGAATGACGGTGAGCGGCTGGATGGAATTGAACAGAATTCCGAGGGCCGAACAGCACTCTTGTCGCGGCTCGCGTTGCGCCGCGTCGTCTCCTCAGCATAGGTCATGGTGATGTGCACTCAGTATGCCAAGCAGTCTTGGGCAATTCAAGCCGAGGGCTGAGTCCTGCGGCTCTCTCATGCTATGCTGGACTCACGTGCACGTGATTCATAGAGGAGGTCTATTTCATGCCCCATGATTTCATGCCCGGCCTTGCCGGCGTGCCTGCCGCAAAATCGGCCATCAGCGACGTCGACGGTACCCGCGGAGTGCTGGAGTATCGCGGCATTCGCGTGGAGGAGCTTTGTGCGAAGTCGAGCTTTCTCGAAACCAGCTATCTGCTGCTGTTCGGACGGCTGCCCAATGCGTCCGAACTGTCGCAATGGATGCAGGATATCACTCATCACCGCCGAATCAAGTTCCGCATCGTCGATCTTCTGAAGTGTCTTCCCGAGCACGGGCATCCGATGGATGCCTTGCAGGCCGCGGTGGCCGCGCTCGGCATGTTCTACCCCGGACGAAACGTGAAAGACGTGGGAAACAATTATTGGTCGGCAGTCCGCTTGATCGCGAAATTGCCGACCATCGTGGCGGCGTGGGCGCGATTGCGTCGTGGCGACGACTACATCCCGCCGCGCGACGATCTGGGCTTTGCAGAGAATTTCCTCTACATGCTGACGGAGAGCACGCCCCATCCCTTGTGGACGGATGTCTTCGACGATTGCCTGATCCTCCATGCCGAGCACACCATGAATGCGTCCACCTTCGCCGGCATGGTAACGGCATCCACGCTCGCCGATCCCTACACCGTCGTTGCCTCCGCGATCGGTGCGTTGAAAGGGCCGCTGCATGGAGGGGCGAACGAGGAAGTCGTCGCGATGCTGCGGGAGATCGGTTCCGCGGGTAACGCGGAGACCTACGTGACGGCGAGATTGTCCCAAAAGCAAAAGCTCATGGGATTCGGTCATCGGGTGTACAAGGTCAAAGATCCCCGCGCGACGGTATTGCAGGATCTCTGTGTCCGATTGTTCAATGTCTGCGGCACGTCGCCTTTATATGAGGTGGCCGTCGCGGTAGAGCAAGTGGCTGCTGAGCAGCTACAGGACAAGGCCATTCATCCGAACGTAGACTTTTACTCGGGCATCATCTACGACAAGATGGGAATCGACGTGGATCTGTTCACGCCTCTATTCGCAATGGCGCGGGTAAGCGGCTGGTTGGCCCATTGGCTGGAACAATTGCGAGAAAACAAACTCTACCGGCCCGACCAGATTTATTCGGGCGAACACAATCGGCCCTATGTTCCCGTTGAGCGCCGATAGCGTCATTCGGCTCGCCCGACGAACCACCACAACACCAAGGATGTCGCCAACAAAAATCCGCCCAATAATGCGTAGGATACTAATTCCAGCATGACGGTGTGCTCCTCCCCTTGGGGGGAATAATAGATAATGATCCGGGTTCTCCTGTCAAGGGGATGGCTTCCTCTCCTGTCGCCTCGGCATCTGCCCTTGACTTCTCGCACCATAAGCTTACCTACCTCCTGTGAGAATTGATGTGTATCAAGAGTGGGTTTTTGTCTCTCACAAGGAGGTCATGTCATGGCTGTGGTGAAATGGGATCCGTTCCGCGAGTTGGAAGAAATGTCCGAGCGGTTGAACCGTATGTTTGCCCGTCCTGCTCTGGGAGGCAACGGGAAGGAAGTGATGACGGCGGCTGAGTGGACTCCGTTGGTTGATATCAGTGAGACCGAGGCGGCCTACACGATTAAGGTTGAGCTGCCTGAAGTCAAGAAAGAGGACGTCCGGGTGAGCGTCGAAGATGGAGTCCTTACGATTCAGGGCGAGCGCAAGCAGGAAAAGGAAGAGAAGGGAAAGAAGTATCATCGGATCGAGCGCGCATACGGTCGGTTCGTGAGGACTTTCGCGCTGCCTGACAGTATAGACGAAGCCAACGTGAAGGCCGAGTACACTGAGGGGGTGTTGCGGCTGCATCTTCCGAAATCCGAGAAGGCGAAGCCGAAACAGATCGATGTGAAGGTCGCCTAAGCCGTCACCAACGAATGTGTGGAGCAGGGCCCGCCTCTCGGCGGGCCCGCTTTGATCAGTCAGCCTTCCTTTCCTTCTCCAACCTCCAGACTTGTGATTCCGCCGCATGAGCGTTTAAGATGCGCGCTCCGCGAGATCCGAACCCATTCGAGGAGCGCTACGATGAGCAAAAAATCCGCCGCCGAGAACCCCGATCAGACGAATCAACCTTCCGCGGTCCTCCACACGGTTCCCACGCGCATCGAGCGAGATACGATGGGGGAATTGCCCGTCCCGGTCGACGCTTATTATGGTGTGCAAACGGCGCGCGCCATCGAAAACTTCCCGATCAGTCAGCTCCGGATGCCTCGTGCGATGATCCGCGCCATGGGACTCATCAAACGGGC
>DASTLA010000132.1:0-2148 GCA_035715525.1 Nitrospiraceae bacterium | reverse complement strand
GACGCTGACGTCCCCATAACTCACCGGAGGAGGCCGGTGCCTCGTAGATCCCGTCGCTGAACAAGAACAGCCGATCGTCTTCATGTAATTGCATGTAGCTGCTGCGGAATTCGTTCTCGGCATCGAACCCCAAGGGCAGGCTGGAGGCGGTCAGCCATTGGCTCGAGCCGGCGGACTGCAGGAGCGCGCCTCCATGCCCCGCGGCCGCATAGAGCAGCGAGCGGGAAGGCAGATGGATGCGTCCGACCCAGACCGTGAAATACTCTCCTTCGTTGGTGAGAGGAAACCGTCGATTAGCTTCGGTAACAATGGCGCCCGGATCGTACGTTCCCACCACTTTCGCTAAATTCTCCTCACGCAAAAAGCTCATCAGGGCGATGGCCCGCAGGGCCGCGGCAACGCCGTGCCCCGACGCATCGAGGATATAAAGGCCGAGCGTTTCCGGCGCCCACTGGCTCACATGAAACAAGTCGCCACCCAACGTCAGGGAAGGCTGATAAGCCCATCCCATCCTCAGCCCCGATGCCGGTGAACCCGCTGGCGGCAACTGGGAGCGGACGAATTCGGCCGCGGATTGCAATTCGCATTCCAGTTGTGCTTGTTTCGCCGTTAGAAGCTGGTTGGATCGATTCAGGTCATCGCGAGTCCGTTCGATCTCGCGGACGAGCGCGCTGGCTCGAAGATTGGATTGGACCCGCGCGAGCACTTCCTGTTTGCTGGCCGCCTTGCTTAAAAAATCATCCGCTCCTCGTGACAGACCTTCGGCGATCTGATCCGGGCGATCATGCGCCGTCATCAGAACAACCTGCATCGATTTGAGGGTTGGATCCTGCCGGATGGCTTCGCACACGGAAGGGCCATCCAGGCCGGGCATCATCCAGTCAAGTATGACCAAGTCGGGTCGGTGGGCGTGGATGGCTGCCAACCCCGCATTGCCGTTGGCTGCCTCGATGACGGCATATCCCAAGCGCTTGAGTCGGCCGGCCAAGCTACGGCGTGCGATATCGTCGTCATCGACCAAAAGAATGACTGGGGCAAATTTGGGATCGGCGCGCGCAGAGCTTGCTGCGGAAAATTCTGCGGGTAAAGACAAGGACAGCTCCAGCTCAGGAGACGACAGGCAGGCCGCGTCCCGACAGCGCATCCTGCTCGTCATCGTACACAGCCAACAGGTGGTGCACATTTGCGAGGCTGATAATTTCCCGGACGTAGCTTTGTGGGTTCAGGAGGCTCACGACGCCCCGATGTAGTTTGAAACTTTGTGAAATAAGGGCCAGCATACCGAGGGCCGAACTATCCAGAAAACGGACACCCTCCATGTTCAGAATGAGATTCCGGCAGCCGGCTTGACGAGCCCGTTCCACAGCCGCCTTGAACTGTGCCCGATTCGCATAGGTCATTTCACCCCGCAAGTCGAGAACCACCGCAGAACCGATTCGACGTTCGGCAATCTGCATCGACGACTCCTTCTATCCGGGTAACAGAGATGAAGGACTACGCGCTCTTCTTCATCGCGGGGGCGACGTCCGAATCTACGACAGGAATCGTCTTATGCAGGTTCGCGAGCTCAATAATCTGCTTGACCGTCGACTGCGGTTTGCAGATCGAGAGTCGGCGCTTTTCTGCGAGCAACTGGCGATGCGTCACCATGAGCAAACCCAACGCGGCGCTATCGAGAAACGAGACCTGCGACAAGTCGATCACAATGTGCTGTTGGTTGCGCGCGCAGGCGCTCTTGATGGCATCTTGAAAAGGCTTCCGTTGTGTGTAGGTAAAGTTTCCCTCCAACCTGAGGGTGGTGGTATGCGCACTGATCTCTTCGGTGATGTTCATGGACCTACCCTCCTCTACGTTGGCCGAGGCCTCTGCCTATCGTCCTCGCTCGCTGGGAGAGGCAACCGTGCTCCGGTCGCACACATTTGTGGTCGCGGCAAGAACCACCCTATCCCTCTCTTTCGGCTTATAGGGTCGATTTCTTGAGTAAAGAGGCGACGAGGCACTTGATGATATGCATCGGGCGAAAGACAGTTTAGTGATCGCGTTTTTGGCTCCCACTCTGAACCGAGCCCTGCCCTGTTTCATGCGTTGAGACCAGGCCTTCATTGTGGCCGGAGGGGATGCCGACCGTCGGAAGTGTGACACCAGGAA
>DASTLA010000131.1:0-6850 GCA_035715525.1 Nitrospiraceae bacterium | reverse complement strand
TCGAATGTATGAGTTTTGCCGCTTGAATCGGCGAGGTTGATCCATTCCGAACAGAACTGCACGGGGTTCGCGGCGCCGGGAACATTTCGATAGGAGAGTCGCAGACAAATATCGTGGACGGGATCATAGATATCCGGGGTGCGGACGAGCCGCTCGAAATTGACGCCGGTGACCCATATACCGAAGAGGAACACCGCATTACACACCACCATCAGCACGATGCTGACGGCAGAGGCGAATCGACGCACCTTTTTGTTCCTGAGATCCTGGGTACTCTCCGTCTCGGCCCTGTCGAGGTCGCTGTCGCGAGCCGGATCCACGAGCCCTCCATTACGCTATCCCTTGTACCATAATCTGAGAGAAATCAGCGAATGACATGAACAAATCGTCCACTTCTTTGAGCAGCGAGAGACGATTGCTGCGGACCGCCGGATCCTCCGTATTGACCATGACGGCATTGAAGAACTCATCGATCGGACCCTTGAGGCGTACCAAACGATCGAGCGCGCCCGCATAGTCGCCGTGAGCCATGCAGGCCGCAAATTGGTCCCGTTCTTGTTCCAGGACCTGCGCCAATTCCAGCTCTGCAGCCTCTCGAAACAACGCCTTGTCCACTGGCTTCCGATCCCATTGCTCCTTTTCCGTCAAACGGTGCGCGCGCTTGAACCCTACGATAAGCGGATCAAAGGCCGGCTGCGAGCTGATGGCATGAATCGCTTTCATTTTATCGAGCAACTCGATCAGATCGAACGCCCTATCCACATCCGCATGCAGAACGGCCTCCATGACGTCCTCCCGGAGGCCATGAATGGTCCGACCATAGTATTTCAGCCGCTCAAAGATAAAGTCAGCGACGCGCCGTCGCCCTTCACTCTCGGAATCGGGGACCCCTTTGATGTTGTCGGCAATCACGAAGTTTCTCGCGTTGTCGATCAGCTTGCCGAGATTCAGCCGATGGTTGCATTCAAGTATGGTCCGAATCAGGGCCGTGGCGTGTCGGCGAAGGGCAAAGGGATCCTCAGAACCGGTCGGCGTAATGCCCACATGGAAAAAGCCGGCGAGCGAATCCATTCTGTCCGCGATGGAAAGTACCTGACCGATCAGTGTCTGCGGCAGCTCGCCTTCCATCGAACGCGGAAGGTACTGCTCGCGGATCCCGGCACTGACCGCCTCCGGCTCCCCGTCATGTTCGGCATATTCACTGCCCATGATCCCTTGGAGCTCGGGGAATTCGCCGACCATGCCTGTGATCAGGTCGGCTTTGCACAAACCTGCCGCCCGTTCGCAGTTCCGACGCACTTCTTCGTTGCCAGGCGCGAGAAGCGACGCGGCGAGGCCGGCCAATTTCCTGACCCGCTCCTGCTTCTGGGCCATCGTTCCGAGTTTCTGATGAAAGGTCACCTGAGACAGTTTCTTGGCTCGTTCAGCGAGCGGGACCTTCCGGTCCTCCTCGAAGAAGAACCTGGCATCGGCCAGCCTGGCCGCCAGGACTCGTTCATTGCCTTCGCGGATGAGCTGCATGTTGGGCAGCTTCATGTTGGTCACGGCGAGAAAATTGGGCAAGAGTCCGCCCTTCTGATCGACCAAAGCGAAGTAGCCCTGGTGCTCCTTCATCGAGGTCATCAACACTTCTTTCGGCAGCGACAGGTAATGCGGCTTGAAGGAACCCATAATCGTGTGGGGATATTCGACCATGTAGACGGCCTGCTCCAGGAGCTCTTCATCCTGATGCAGCCGCCCGCGCGCCGAATTGGCCAGCTGATCGAGCTGTTCAAGGATCATCTCGCGCCGCTTGGCCTGGTCCACGATGACGCCCTGACGCTCGGCCTCCTTCAGATACTGCGCAATGCTCTTGACGGTGAACCCGCGACGCTTGGCGGCCTCGGCACTCAGGACCCGATGTCCCAGACTCACATTGCCCGCCCTGATGGAGGCGAACTGAATCGGCAGCACCTTGCCGTCGCACAGGGCCACGAGCCAGCGTATCGGTCTGGCAAAGCGGACTCCGGTCTCGTTCCAATGCATGGCCTTAGGAAAACTGAGCTTGCCGAGCAGAGGAGATAAAACCTCTGTGAGGACGCTGTGCGTTGCCTGCCCTTTTTCCTCCTTGACCGCAAAGACGTACTCCCCTTTGGGCGTCGTTCGAATTTCCAGCGCCTGTACCGACACGCCCTGACTTGCCGCAAAGCCGATCGCAGCCTTGGTCGGTTGGCCGCTCTGGTCGAATGCGACGGCCTTGGACGGGCCCATCGTTTCCTTGACGGCCGGCGCTTGGCGGCTTGCCAGGCCCTCGACCAGCAGCACGAGACGCCGCGGTGTACCCAGCGTTCGGAGCGTTCCATAGCTGAGGCGCTGTTCCGCCAGCAGGGTTTCCGCGGCGTGCCGCAAGGCATGGAGCGCCGCTCCGACGAATTGATAGGGCAATTCCTCCGTCCCGATTTCCAGAAGTAGTTCGGTCGAGGGCGGTCCCTTTGGCAACCCGGGCGGTTTACGTATGGTCGGCTTGCGTGGCATCGTGCGTCGGATCAATCCCGTCAGCGGCGTCCCGTTTCTCTCGGGGCGACTGTTTTCGCAGACCTGCCGGATTGTCTGAGGAGCGGATGACCCATGGCTTCTCGATCAGCCAGATAGCCCTCGGCGCAACGCCGCGCCAATGCGCGAACCCGGGCGATGTAGGCGGTGCGCTCGGTCACGCTGATGGCCCCGCGCGCATCCAGCAAGTTGAACATGTGCGAGGTCTTGATGCAGTAATCGTAAGCCGGCAAGGTGAGCTGCCTGTCAAGGAGTCGCTTGCACTCGGATTCGAAGGACTGGAACGTCGCCATCAACATGGCCACGTCCCCCTCCTCGAAGTTATACCGAGAAAATTCCACTTCTGTCCGATGATGCACGTCGCCATAGGTCATGCCGTCGGTCCAAGTCAGATCAAACACGTTGTCGACCTGCTGCAAGTACATGGCGATGCGTTCAGTGCCGTACGTGATCTCGCCCGTGATCGGGTGCAGCGGAACTCCGCCGATCTCCTGGAAATAGGTGAATTGAGTGATTTCCATCCCGTCCAACCGCACTTCCCATCCGAGCCCCCAGGCTCCCAGCGTCGGCGACTCCCAGTCATCCTGCACGAATCGAATGTCGTGCTTCTTGGGATCGATGCCGAGCTCTTTCAAGCTTTCCAAATAGATCAGTTGAATGTCGGCCGGCGCGGGTTTCAACACGACCTGATACTGGTAGTAGTGCTGCATGCGATTGGGATTTTCGCCGTAGCGACCGTCGGTGGGACGTCGGCAGGGCTGCGGATAGGCGGAACGCCAGGGCTCCGGTCCCAGCGAGCGTAAAAACGTGGCCGGATGAAAGGTACCGGCCCCCATTTCGAGATCGTAGGGCTGATGGACGACGCATCTACGCGCTGCCCAAAACCGATTGAGGGTGAGAATAAGATCTTGGAAGGTCACTGACTATCCATCTCGTGGGAGGCGCGTGCGTTCGATCGAATGCAGCGTGAAGCTAACAAGAATGGTTACGGAGTGTCAAGAAAGAGGCCGTCCGATTTCAATAACTTGCATGAGCCAAGGCCTTCTGGATTCTGCGCTACAGCCCGCCGGTAGACATTTCTCGATCACTCACTGCCGCCTTGATCAACAAGCGCCGACTAGGCTATTGTGCAAGAACTTGATTAACACAGTAGAGTTCATCAAACTTAATTCGGCCGATCATGAAATTCTCCAAAAAAAGCGAGTACGGACTCCGCGCATTGCTCGAACTCCATGACACCTATGGAGGCCGCGTCCTGCAGCGCCATGAGATAGCAGACCGACAGCATATTCCCGTCGAATTCCTCGAACAGATCCTCCTGGCTCTGAAACGGGCCGGGCTCCTCGCCAGTCGCCGCGGCCTGCGCGGAGGATACTCCCTGATCAAACCGCCGCAAGAAATTACGTTGGGTCAGGTCATCCGTATCCTGGATGGGCCCCTTGCACCGATCTCCTGCGTCAGTAAAACGGCTTATCAGAAGTGCTCCGACTGCCCCTACGCCCAGAAGGACGTCTGTCCGTTGCAAGAGGCGATGGGCGAGGTCCGGGACGCGATTGCGAACATCCTCGATCATTACACATTGAGCCAATTTGCCGATTCGACCAGAAAGGCCGGAACACATGCACATCATCCTTAGAAAGCTGCTATTGGCCGCCTTCATGGCGGCGACATCGGTGGTCGTGACCAGTCCCTTTTTTTCGGAGGGCGCAGAGAATCGAGAGCTCATCGTAGCGGCCTACAGTGTGCCGAAGGAGGCGTACGAGCGTCACATCATTCCCGCCTTTCAGCGGATGTGGAAGCAACGGACAGGGCAAGATGTGCGCGTGCGCACGTCCTATGGCGCTTCGGGCGCGCAGGCTCGCGCCATTCTCGGTGGATTCGACGCAGACGTCGCGGTGTTGTCTCTGGAAGCCGACGTGGATCAGATCGTGAAGGGAGGACTAATCACCCATGATTGGAAGAAAGGTCCGCACGGCGGAATGATTTCGGCCTCGGTGGTTGCGCTCGGGGTCAGAAAAGGCAATCCGAAAGGAATCACCGGCTGGCAAGATCTCGGCAAGCCCGGCGTGGAGGTCTTGTATCCCAATCCCAAGACGTCCGGCGGAGCCATGTGGGATGTCATCGCCATTTATGGGGCCGGACTCAAGCTGGCCGAACACAACACAGGGGGAAAGCCTCCGTCGGCCGAGGCTGCGGACGCACAAGCCCTGGAATTGTTGCGGCGGATACAACGCAACGTGCGGGTCATGGACAAGAGCGGCCGCGAATCCGTTACGACGTTCGAGCGCGGTGTGGGCGACGTCATCATCACCTACGAAAACGAGCTGCTGCCCCGCGTCAAGAGCAACCGTCCCTATGAGATCATCGTCCCGAATGAAACCGTCTGGATCGAAAATCCCGCGGCGGTCGTGGATCGTTATGCGGATCGCCACAAGGTCCGCGACGTCGCCGAAGCCTTCGTCGCATTTCTGCATGGGCCGGAAGCCCAACGAGCCTTCGTGGAGTTGGGCTTTCGGCCGTTGGACAAGGGCGATGCAAAACAGACCGGGTCGCTTCCGCAACCCGCCAAGCTGTTCACGGTCGCGGACCTTGGCGGATGGGAGCAAATCAGCGGAAAGCTGTTCGGCGCCACCGGCCTCTGGACTCGGGTGGTCGAAGACTCGGCGCGTCAGCATTGAACCGGAGCCGGCACGTGACCACTCAAACAGTGATTCGCCTTGCACTGCGGTCCACGACGGTGGGCTACGTCTTTGCCTTGATCTTCCTCCCCCTCGCCGTCCTGACGTGGCAATCCTTCGAGGCGGGCCTGGATCGATTTCTTCAGGATCTCGCGGCGCCCCAAGCGACCGCGGCGCTCTGGCTGACGTTGGAAACGGCCGCGATCGCCACGATCATGAACGCCGCGTTCGGAACCGTGTCTGCAGTGGTGCTGGTGCGGTATGAATTCCCGGGGCGCTGGCTGCTCAATGCGCTCGTGGATTTGCCGTTTGCGATTCCGACCTTGGTGGCGGGATTGATGATCGCCGCGATCTATGGCCCGACGAGTATCCTTGGATCGTGGCTTCAGCAGGGCGGCATGGCGGTCTTGTACAACAGGCCCGGCATCATCCTGGCGATGCTGTTCGTCACTATGCCGTTTACGATTCGATCCCTTCAACCGGTGCTCATGGGGCTGGAGCGCGATCAAGAGGAGGCCGCATTCACGTTGGGAGCCGGCCCCTGGACGACCTTCTGGAAAATCACGGTTCCGTCGGTACTGCCCGGCCTGCTGACCGGCGTGTTCTTGACCTTCGTTCGAGCGCTCGGCGAATTCGGGTCCATCGTCATCGTGGCGGGCAATATTCCGATGAAGACCCAGGTTGCCTCCGTCTATGTGTACGGCGAGATTGAGAGCTATAACCCCCAGGCGGCCACCTCCGTGTCGGTGCTGATCCTGATGCTTTCGTTCCTGGCGCTGCTGTTATTGGAGCGATTGACTCGTCCGCCGGGCGAGCGGCTGCCGCGATGGGTACCTCGGACATTCGGGGGCCCGATACGGCGCGAGGCTGAACAGCCGACCGTCGCCGCGTAGGCATGAATCGATTGGCATGGGGAGGGAGAAACCGCTCGTGCGTCGCCTGCTCATCGGAATGACCTGGTCGTATTTTCTCATCCTGCTCGTGGGGCCGATTGTCTATCTGATGACCCAGAGTTTCGGAGAGGGGTTCGCCGCGTTCTGGACCGAACTCACGCGACCCGAAGCGCTGCACGGATTCTGGCTGACGGCGGAAATCACCATGATCGTCCTCGCCGTCAATCTGGTGTTCGGAACGATGACGGCGTTGGTGCTGGCACGCCAGCAATTCTGGGGCCGCAGCTTGGTCAGCGGCGTCATCGATCTGCCGTTTGCCGTCTCTCCGGTGATCGCCGGGTTCATGCTGATCCTGTTGTTCGGGCCGGACACAATGCTGGGGATCTTGTTGGGGCATGCAGGCGTGAAGGTGTTGTTCGCATTGCCGGCCATGATCGTCGCCACTCTCTTCGTCACCTTCCCCTTCGTGGTTCGCGAACTGACTCCGCTCCTCCAAACCATTGGAACCGAAGAAGAGGAGGCCGCGCGTACCTTAGGAGCCAGCGAATGGCAGGTCTTTACGAAGGTCACGCTGCCAGCACTTCGATGGGGATTGGTCTACGGAGCCACGTTGACCATCGCGAGGGCCATCGGCGAGTTTGGTGCGGTCCTCGTCGTCTCGGGGAACATTCTATTCCTTACCCAAACCGCGACTCTGCACATCTATCAAAGCTATGTCGATTTCAACTATGTCGCCGCGAATGCCGT
>DASTLA010000130.1:0-4642 GCA_035715525.1 Nitrospiraceae bacterium | reverse complement strand
CGCACAGACTGGCACAGGAGGAAATCTTCGGGCCGGTGTTGTCTGTGATGCGGGCGCAGTCGATCGCCGAGGCCATTGCGCTGGCTAACAATACGGTTTACGCCCTCACAGGGGGAATCTATTCTCGCAGCCCGCGCGTGTTGGACATGGCGCGCAAAACCTTCGACGTAGGAAATCTCTATCTCAACCGGCCCATTACCGGCGCACTGGTCGGCCGGCAACCGTTCGGCGGGCACCGGTTATCTGGTGTGGGAACGAAGGCCGGCGGCGAAGACTACCTCAAACAATTCATGGTGCCCCGCGTCGTCAGCGAAAATACCCTGAGGCGAGGATTTACTCCGGCTGTGTGAGGCCGGCGAGGATTTGACGTCAACCTCCTCCAACTCCTCCGTGATCTCGGTAATGCTGGCGCGGTCTTCTTTCAAGGCGGCCAATTCCTGCCGCTCGACATATTTCACCAACCCGACGCCGCGTGCAAACCACGCCGTCATCACATCGGTCCCTACCGCGGTTCGCCGACTGGAGGACAGTCGGATTCGTAAGGTCATCCGCGCTTCTACTTTGACCGCATCGTGATAGGTCCCGGCCGGTACGGTGACCGCTTCCTGTCCCATGACCGTGGAATTCCCCTGCACGTCGACATGCTCATTGGTGCCGTCGCCGTCCAGGTCACTGCCGAAATCAATGTCCGTACGGTTAAACTGCTGGAACGATTGGGCCACCCTCATGGGGAAACGGATGATCTGATAAGGCACCAGCTGTCGTTCGAGCGGCGTACCGGGTTCCGACCCGTAGTAAACGATGCCGGCGGCATCACGCCGGTAGAAGGAATCAGATGGACCGTGATTGCCCGGATTGGTGTCGTGAAATACCGTGACCAACGGTCCGCCTTTGAGCGTGCGGGTCCCTGTCACAGTGGAGACGTTGGTGAAAAACTTGTTTTCGATGGTCTGGAGGGGCCCCTCGGAAATCTGACCTCGATACTGCCAGCGGGTCCCGGTGGTGTCCGGAAAGTAATCGACCGATTGGGCAATGACTTCTCCACCTTCTACGGCTATGGCTTGCGATTCGACCATGGAAATGCCCAAAGCCACAAAACCTAGCCAGCATATCGATGACAACACCAGTGTCTGAGTTTTCACGAGCAGCCTCCTGTCGAAATCCACCGTAACACACTCACCTGGGGGCGGCAAGACGGCGGTTTCCAGCTTGCCTTCTCCGCCCACGCCTCCCATAATTCCGGTCCGCCGATGATGCCGTCCAAGCGAAAGACCGAAGGAAGGCAGACGCGCCCTCCCACTGTGCTGATCACTGGCGCGTCCGGCGGCATCGGCCGCGCACTCTGCCGCACGTTCGCTCACAACGGATGGGTCGTCGGCGTGCACTACCGGCAGCGAATCGAAGAGGCCCGCCAGACCCTGGACTTCGTGCGTGAAGCAGGATCCGACGGCGCCATTTATCAGGCCGATATCCGCTCGTCGGATGCCGTGCTGGCGATGGTGAACGCCATCCGAACGGATTATCAGGCGCTGGACGCGATGATCTGCAATGCCGGGACTGCCGACGGTCATTTGGTTATCCGCTGTCCGGAGTCCGAATGGGTCGCCACGATCGAAACGAACCTCACCGGGACTTTTCACTGTCTGCAGGCCGCCGCAGCCGCCATGATCGATCGAGGCGGAGGCGGCATCGTCGTCGTCGGATCCTATGCCGGCGCGCAGGGAAGTCGGGGGCAGGCGGCCTACGCCGCGTCTAAGGCCGGACTGGTCGGTCTGGTCAAAACCGCGGCGCGCGAGTGGGGGCCGTCTGGCATTCGGGTCAACCTCGTTTATCCCGGATGGAAAGCGACCCCCTTGGCTGGTAATGCGATGCCATCCGACGAGGCTTTTCGGGATCATACAGTCGGACGGCCTTCGGGACTCGATGAAGTGGCGCGCACCATTTATCTTCTGGCTCTGCTCAAGGGTGTGTCCGGTCAGATCTGGAATTTGGACAGCAGGGTGATCTGAGATGCCGCCATGTTGACGGGTCTCTTCGTCACCGGCACGGATACGGGAGTCGGCAAGACCGTCATCTCGGCTGCATTACTCCGTCACCTCCGATTGAGCGGCGCCACCCCCGGAGCCATGAAACCGGTCGAAACCGGCGTCCAGCCCGGCGCCGAGGCGCTCAGCGATGGCGGCAGACTGCTGGCAGAAGTCGCACCGTTACAGACATTGCAGGAGGTGAATCCCTACCGCTTCCGGCAGCCGCTTGCTCCATTCGACGCAGCCCGTCTCGAAGGGACCAGGGTTGATCTCGAGGACATCGTCCGGAAGTATCGCCGCCTCACCGAGCGATTTCGACCGATCGTCGTGGAAGGAGCAGGCGGGCTCCTGGTCCCCGTAGGAGACGATTGGTCGGTGCGCGACCTCATCGTGGCGTTGAATCTGCCCGTCGTGGTGGTTGCTAGAACCGGTTTGGGCGGAATCAACCAGGCCTTACTTACGCTCGAGGCACTTCGGCAAGCCGAGGGACGAATCATCGCACTCGTGCTCAATCAGACCGTTCCGCCGCGCGACGCGGTCGAAGAGGTCCAGCAGCGATCGACTGTCGAGCTCTTGGGGCCCCGAGCGGGGGTGCCGGTGATCGGGCCTCTTCACTACCTCGCCGGCCTATCAGAAAATTGGAGCGAGACGATTGAGATGCTGGCCCACAGCGAGGGGATCAGGCAACTGGCAGACCGCGTAGCCGAAAAGCCGTAAGGAAGTCGGCGATCGCTCTCCCCATATCCGGCGCGGCCAGAATCGCGGACGCCACGGCTACCCCATCGGCCCCGGCGCGGAGTAGTTCGGGCAACGTTCCGGCCTTGATGCCGCCGATGGCGAAGATCGGAAGCGACGTCATCCCACGGGCTGCTTGGAATCCCGCAATGCCCACGACCGGGTCATGATCGGATTTGGTCGCGGTCGATAAAATCGGACCGAATCCAAGGTAGTCGGCTCCGGCCGATTCAGCCGCCCGCACCTGCTCGAGATTGTGTGTGGAGAGACCGATAATCTTGTCACCACCGAGCAGGGCGCGCGCATGCGCCACCGGCAGGTCTTCCTGCCCTACATGCACACCGTCGGCGTCCACCGCCATCGCTAAATCGCAACGATCGTTGATGATCAGCAGGGTCCGGGTCTCCAATGCCGCCTGTCGTAGCGCCCTCGCCCGCTCGTAAGCGAGTTTCATGCTGGCTTGCTTGTCCCGATATTGAAATAACCGCACGCCGTGGTCCGCTGCTTCCTTCAGCACGTCGCTCAAGGGGCGGTCGGCACGTAGCGAGGGATCGAGGATGAGATACAGTCCCTTGAGTTCCGGACGGCGGGATTGCGGCAGCATGGTGCTCATACGAAGCCGATCGCGGGCTAGGGGGACTGATTGGCCAGCAACCGCTCGAGAAACGTCGTAGACACGTATCCCTTCTGAAAGTCAGGATCGCTGAAGATTCGCTTGTGGAGAGGAATGGTCGTCTTGATTCCTTCGATCACGAATTCGTTCAAGGCCCGTCGCATCCGCGCCATCGCCTCTTGACGGTCACGGCCGTGCGTGATCAATTTTGCAATCAGCGAATCATACTGGGGCACGACGGTGGCGTTCGGTTCCATCGCCGAGTCGACGCGGACGCCGAACCCGCCCGGGGCGGAATACTTCGTGATCTGTCCAGGACAGGGTGTAAACTTCTCCGGGTCTTCCGCATTGATCCGGCATTCGAAACTGTGACCGCTCAGCTTGATGTCCGGCTGCTTGAAAGTCAGCGCCATACCGGCCGCGATGCGAATCTGCTCCTTGATCAAATCGATGCCGGTCACCATCTCCGTGATCGGATGCTCGACCTGTATCCGGGTATTCACTTCCATAAAGAAAAAGTTCCGGTCCTTGTCGAGGAGAAATTCCACTGTGCCGACGTTCCGATAATGGATCGCTTTGACCGCTTCCACCGCGACACGCCCGATTTCACGCCGTAGCCGCTCATCGACGGCCGGGGACGGCGTCTCCTCGACCAATTTCTGATGCCGGCGCTGGATCGAGCAATCACGTTCTCCAAGGTGCACGACGTGCCCTCGATTGTCGGCGATGATTTGCACTTCGATGTGGCGCGGCTCCAAAAAATAGCGCTCCAAGTATACGCCGTCGTGACCGAACGTCGACTTGGCCTCCGCTTGGGCCGCTTGGAACGCGCGGCCCAGCTCTTCGGCCTTGTTGACGACCCGCATGCCGCGGCCGCCGCCGCCGGCGGACGCTTTGATGATCACGGGAAATCCGATCGCTTTAGCGGCTTCGAGCGCGTCCTGCTCGCTGCGCAATTCGCCCGGGCTGCCCGGCGTCACGGGAAGACCCCGCTTGGCGACAACTTCTCGTGCCTTGGACTTATCGCCCATCAATGCGATGTTTTCGGACGTGGGACCAATGAATTTGATGCCGATGGATTCGCACACTTCGGCGAAGTGCGCATTCTCTGACAAGAAACCATAGCCGGGATGGATCGCATCCGCTCCGGTGACCTCCGCCGCACTGAGCACGTTGGGAATATTACGATAGCTGAGCGCCGCCTCAGGGGGACCTACGCAAATGTGCTCGTCCGCCGCTCGCACGTGGAGACCGGCCGCATCGGCTT
>DASTLA010000129.1:0-12729 GCA_035715525.1 Nitrospiraceae bacterium | reverse complement strand
TAGTTTTGATACCTTTCGAGATCAAGATCCTGACTCTTATTCCCGCAGACTAGCACGACAGCGACTCTAGTCCGTCCGTTTGGATCGAATGGATTCCTGCTTGCACCGCCTAAGGTTTCAGCTGCTTATGGAAGTTTATTCCTGGTAGGAGGCTAAGGTGGTTCTCTCCACGAGCCGTGGCAATTGGCCGGCCATCGCCGAGCGAGCGTCAACTATGTGAGCTTCGAATCCAGATGAGAGGGGACGCGGATGAGTGCAAGAGGGAACTGTGCCGCCGTAGGCTGCGGCGGAGGCAAATTGGTGCAGTTGGCACATTGCGATTGGCTTAGTTCCACTGCCGTCAATCGCCAACCGAGTCTGACTCCGCGATGAAGGGGGTTTTGACAGGTTGCACATAGGGTGAGGGCATCATGATCATAGATGCGCCATTCAAAGCGGTCGGGGATCTGGACGTGCTGCCGATTTTCTAGATATCGGAATACGGCAATTCTCGCATAACGCACGCAGTCTTCTATCCCGCCGAAGCGAAGCGGGCAGACCCAGGCGGGATTCCCCGCCGCATGCCAGGTTCCATCAAGTGCTACCTGGTATCGGAGGATTTGCCAAAAGCGAAATGGTAGCTTGTGATATCGAACGTCGAGCCGAACTATCATGATGGCATCCTCTTGAAGAGCTGTTTTAAGCATAGCGCGCGCCATCTCATGGTACACATTCGAATAGGGTAGCTCTTTAGAGGCATCTTAATTGCTCTGCGTCTAAATGCCGGAGAATCCGGAACAAATTACTGCTTCGCTCCACTGCCGAGTCGTTACACGCCGTTTTTCTACGAAGCCCACATACCACCGCAACCGCGCTTGGTCTTCTTCGGACATGCGAATAAATTCTATTCCTGCCCTTGGCCCATTGACCCATCGTACGGCAGCCAGATTTACGCGGATCTGTTGCGTGGCTATTGTGAGACGGAGATGAACGAACTGACCCGTCGCAAGCGGGACGCCAGTTTCGATCAGGGCGCCTGGCACGGATATATTGAGCAGGATACCCTCTCCCACCAAGCCGTTCACTGTCAGCGTGACCTTGCCATGCTCATTTTTGCGCGAACTATATCGGTCATTCACCTTGCAATCCTCCTTGGTTCCTTGGTGGCGCTGAACGATGGGAAGCATGTTGAACTCTTCCGATCATCAACCTTGTTCCAGCATATCTCCGCGACGCCTGGTTGCCATTACACAGACGGCGTACCCCGCTCGTTCTGCGTGCCGCCACGTAGTCCTCGCCTTGGGATGGTCGAAAGATCTTTCCTTGTCAGGAATTATCTGATCGTGTAGAAGGTGAGCCGATCAGCTTCGCCGCGGATTTCAGGCTGCTGCCGCTAGGGCCGTGCAAGATCACACTTGATGAATCCCACCTGAAACGTCAGAATGCAACTAATTGAAAAACCTAGGGGCGCCCGTAGCTCAGTTGGATAGAGCATCAGCCTTCTAAGCTGAGGGTCGCTGGTTCGATTCCAGCCGGGCGCGCCATACCCGCTCCTCTAAATGCCCATCCTCAAACGATATAGAACCTGGCTGATTGTTGCAGGTTGCCTTCTGGTTCTCTACGCCTTCGTCGGGTTTTTTGCTGTCCCCTATACCGTGAAACGCTACGTCATTCCTATGGTCTCTGAGACACTGCGACATCCCGTGCTGCTTGGCGAGATGACCTTCAATCCTTTTACGTTCGCCGTTACACTGTCCGACCTCGACATCCGGGAGCAGGATGGCACTTCGATGGCAGGGTTTCACGAGCTGTTTATCAACTTCGAGGCAACGTCGCTAGTTCGACGCGCTTATTTGTTCGATGAAATCAAACTGACGCTTCCATTCGGATCGGTCGTAATCGGGCAGGATGGGAAGCTAAATTTGCTGAGCTTAGTTCCCCCGCCCAAAGAGACTTCTGAACCCCCTCCTGCGCCAAGACCAAAAGCAAAAATTCCACCCATCCAGATCAGAGAACTTGTCATCCGGCAAGGGGTCCTTGAGTATCGAGACGTATCAAAAGCTCGTCCCGTCAACATTGATGTGGTACCCATTGAAATTACCTTGCGGAATTTTAGCACCAGAGAGGGCGGTGAAAACGCCTATGCCTTTAGCGCGGAGTTTGGGCAGGATGAGACGCTTGCCTGGGAGGGAACCCTGTCGTTGGATCCGCTCGAATCGGAAGGCACGTTGTCGCTGTCCAATATCAAGCTAAGCACATTCTGGCCCAGCGTTCGAGATCGGTTCCGCTTCGACCTGACCGGCGGGGCCATCACATTGTCCGGTCGGTATCACTTCGATGTGACAGATAAGCCCGTCAACATTCGACTAACTGAAGGGAAGATCTTGCTGTCCGGTTTCAGTATGACGGCGCCTGGAGATCTGGACCCCGTTATCGACCTTACATCGTTAGGGGTCGAGGGAATAAGGTTTGATTTGCCCAGGCAAAGCGTCGAGATCGAAGCGGTGCGAGTGAGTCAGCCGCGCCTACGTATCTTACGGGAACCCGATGGCTCCATCAATTTCGAGGATATGCTGATCCCTCCACGGCCGCAGGCCACGCCAACCGGCGGCACCGCTGGTGTTTCGCAGTCGGGTCCGTCCGTCAATCCCAATAAGTCCTGGTCGATCGGCGTGCAAGAGGTCGAACTTACAAAGGGCGCCATAACAATCGAGGATCAAACGCTCCAGCATCCCGCGGAAATCCAAGTCGACGACCTAACGATTTCGCTCAAGGAAATCCATATGCCTGTTTCGGGGGCCATGCCGCTTTCGGCCAGTCTGCGGCTGAATAGGACCGGGGTCATCGAGACCAAGGGGCGCATCAGACTTGAGCCGATAGAGGCCGATTTTACTGTCTCCGTCGATCATTTGGGCCTTCGTCCGTTTCAGCCTTACATGGATCGATTCCTACAGGTTGAAATTACGGAGGGGGAGTTCGGACTCGCAGGAGAGGTGAACTACCGCGCTGTGCATGAGGCGGTCCCTATGCTGCGGTATGCGGGGAAGCTCGGTATTACCAATCTTCACGTCAGGCATCGACCATCGGACGAGGAGTTGTTGAACTGGAAGGCGCTGGGGCTCACGAATGTTGTCCTGGCCTTTGATCCAACGAGCGTACGGATCGGGGAGATCGCACTTCGCGATCCCGCTGTGCGAGTCGTCACCGCACCGGACGGGAGGATGAATATTACTCAAATATTGCTCGAGCAGGATACAGGATCATCCGCGGCGCCAAAGCCCGCGAACAGGCAGAAGGCGAAAGCCGATACTGCCGGCCCCACGCCTATTAGCATCGACAGAGTGACACTGGAAAACTTTTCGGCGACCTTCGTTGACGAATCAATAGATCCACGAGTGATGACCGGCCTTTACGACTTGAGTGGATCGATCAAAGGCTTATCTTCAAAGCAGGTAGCCAAGGCGGATGTGTCCCTCGCCGGCAAAGTGGATCGGGTGGCGCCCATCAAGATTCAAGGAAAGATCAATCCGCTCAGCAGCGACACATACACTGATCTGAAGGTGGTCTTTCAGGGAATTGATCTCACGGCTGTCTCGCCTTATGCGGGGAAGTACGTCGGCTTTCCCATTGAAAAAGGAAGGCTCTCACTCGATCTCGCCTATCGTCTGTCGCAGAAGCAGCTGGTGGGAGAAAATAAGGTACTGATAGATCAGTTCACGTTCGGCGAAAGTACGAACAGTCGCGACGCCACGAGCCTTCCGGTTCGTCTTGCTGTTGCACTGTTGAAGGACCGCCATGGGCGCATCGATATCGACTTGCCCGTTCGCGGGGACTTGAACGAGCCTGATTTCCGATACGGACGGGTCGTTTTGAACACATTGGTGAATCTCATTACGAAGGTTGCCACGTCACCTTTTGCCGCGCTCGGTGGGCTGGTGGGAGGCAGCGGGGACGAGCTTCAATATCTTGAATTCGAGGCCGGGAGCCATGAACTGGTTCAGTCCGAACAGGCCAAGCTGTCCCAGTTGGCCAAGGCACTGGAGGAACGTCCGGCGTTGCGCCTCGAGATCACGGGATCCGCCGATCGGAAGCGGGACCGTGATGCCATCGCCTTGGGGAAGATTGGCGAAGAGGTGCAGCGGCGATTTACCCAGGGCGGAAAGAAAAATCTCCAGAGTGCACCTTCCATGGAGCGAGAAGCCGAACTGCTTGGTGATCTCTATGCAGAAAAAGTGGGTAGGCAGGCGACGAAAACCGAGGTGCTTGCGAACGGGAAATCGGTCGTGCGGGTGCTGAGCCCTGAAGAAATCCGAACAGAGCTGATCTCCGTCATGCCGGTCACAGAAGGAGAGCTTCGCACTCTCGCGCAGAGACGCGCCCAATCGGTTCGCGAAGCGCTGGTAGGAGAAGGTAAGGTTCCGGAGGACCGGCTTTTTTTGGTCGACGTCGACCTTGTTGACTCGAAAGAGCAGAAAGTGCGTACGCGGCTCAATGTCACCGGTGCCTGAGAGACGAAGGCGATCAGCTAAATCGTGGGCTGGTACCGCATGCGTGTGCCGTGCAAGAGCGACAACTCGATCTCGGAGGGTGTCAGCTCAGCCGGAAAGTACGTTCCCGAAATTTTAGCGGCATTGATGCTCGCACCTTCCAACCGAGCTTTCCGGAAGTCCACTCCACGAAGGTCAGCTTGTCGGAAATATGAATCGCTGAAGTCCAAATGATCGGCATCGAGACCGCGGAGATCAACCCCGCGAAGATCACAGCTACGTAGATCGACGCGCTCTCCGGCCGCCTTCTTGGCGTTGAACTCGGTGATGCATCCTTCCCGGAGTAACTGATACATCGGGTCCGAAGCGATCCGCAGCCTGGATTTGGACTTTCGTGTCTCTTCCATCATACTCCCTTAGTTTCTGATCACTGTATCGGACGGCGGCACCGAAACTTAAGGTCCGCAGAAGGCGTCCCGCTTGCGCCCTGTCTCCGAGACGCGGTAGTCTAACCAACCGGTGTACTTATCGGTCTTTCTTTGATCACCTACCATCTATTCCCAGAGAGGAGGGCACCATGGCATTACGACTTGGCGACGAGGCTCCGAACTTCACGGCCGACACGACAGAAGGGAAGGTCAACTTTCACGAATGGTTGGGCAACAACTGGGGGATTCTGTTTTCTCACCCTAAGGATTATACGCCCGTCTGCACGACGGAACTGGGGTATATGGCCAGAATCAAGGGCGAGTTTGAGAAGCGAGGCGTGAAGATCCTTGCCATCAGCGTGGATCCTCTGGAGGACCACCGCGGGTGGACCAAAGATATCAACGAAACTCAAAATTGCACGGTCAGTTACCCCCTGATTGCCGATCCGGAAAAGAAGGTGGCCATGTTGTACGACATGATCCACCCAAACGCGTTGGACAACATGACCGTTCGGTCGGTCTTCGTGATCGGTCCGGACAAGAAGATCAAGATGATGCTGACCTATCCCGCCTCGTGCGGGCGGAACTTCGATGAACTGCTCCGAGTCATCGACTCGCTGCAGTTGACGGCCAAGTACAAAGTGGCGACGCCGGTCAATTGGAAGGATGGGCAAGATTGCATCATTACTCCCGCGGTCAGCGATGCGGAGGCCAAAAATTTGTTTCCAAAGGGCTTCAAAGCAGTGAAGCCCTATCTTCGCTACACGCCGCAACCCAACAAGTAGCCGGAGGGTGTAAACGTATATGAGGGGAGCCGGCTTCGGCCGGCTCCCCTTTGTTTTTTAAACTGTGGCTACCTGAACCTGGCTAGACCAGAAGCAAGCCGGCTCGGCGCGCGGTGGACCAGGTCGTGGTCGTGCAGAACCGTGCGAATGTCCGCCGGCCCACACCGGGAAAGCGGCTTCGGAGGTCGGTGAGCCGGGGGTACTCTTTGCCGCCTGGTGTGGCTTCGGGGCTGGCCTCTCGCAGCAACGTCACCAGCCATTCGGCTTCATCGGCCGGCAGAGACAAGACAAAGTCCTCGGCTTTCGTAGGCAGGATCACTCGCCACCGCGAAGTCCTGCTTCGTTCAAGAATCGGGGGCGATCCGATCCACACACATCGCCGCTCGGCCCTGTCCTCCGACATGGGGCCTTCCGACAATGCTCGCTGCAGCCAGGTACGCGGTACCAGCGGGGCCGGTACGCGATGCCTGAACCAGCGTGACACAGGCAGCGTGGTTCCTCTGCCTTCCATGTAATTCATCACCGCCGATCGTAAGCCCTCCGCCAGCCAGAGCGGGCATCGCCCAGCCGGGTCGTCATGCCGCAGATCATTCTCTGCGAAGCCCGCGAACGAGGGCCCCAGAATGCGAATCCCGGCGGCGGATGGATTCAGCCCGATCGGACTATGTGCCGTCGCGGTGAAGCGATGCCAGAATGCGGATTGCAGCAGGTCCCCGTGAAACAACTGCCGCACGCGCTCCAATGCGTCCACGGTCTCTTGAATCGTTTCCCCCGGACATCCATACATGAGGTAGGCATGAACCAAGATTCCGGCTTGTCGGAGCGCCGCCGCGACGCGGGCGGTTTGATCCACCGTGATGCCTTTCTTCATCTGCTGCAACAGCCGATCCGAAGCCGCCTCCAGTCCTGCTGTGAGCGCGATGCAGCCTGAAGAGGCGAGCAGTCGGGCAAGATCTGCGGAGAACGCCTCCTCGAATCGGATATTGCCCCACCAGCAAATGGTGAGTCCGCGCTCCAGCACGCCGAGGGCCAGCGTCTTGAGCGCGGCAGGAGGAGCCGCTTCATCGACGAAGTGAAACCCACGGTGCCCGGTTTCCTTGATCAAGGTCTCGATCCGCTGAAGCAATGTCTGCGTGGGCGTGGCCTCGTAGCGTCCGATGTAGTCCAGGCCCACATCGCAGAAGGTGCATTGCTTCCAATAGCAGCCGTGTGCCACGGTGAGTTTGTTCCAATGGCCCTCGGACCACAGGCGGTGCAGGGGGTTCAAGGTATCGACGATGGATAAATACTGTCCCAGGGGAAGGCCATGGTAAGTGGGAGTGCCGAGCTCGTCCATGGCGAATTCTGGTTCGGTGCAGCCGTTCCGAAGGATTACCTTGCCTTCTTCCAGGACAAACGTGCGGCAGAGCGCTTCCACCTTCCGACGTCCTGCCAAATGCTCTAGGAGACAAAGGAGCGGCCGCTCGCCGTCGTCCAGTGTAATGAAATCGATATAAGAGAAGACACGCGGATCTTCCACCCGGCGTAACTCCGTATTGGCGTACCCGCCGCCGAGCGCGATTTTGATCCCCGGATAACGGCCCTTCAGGGCTTGGGCGATGCGAAAGGCTCCGACGAGGTTTCCGGGAAAAGGAACGGTGAGCCCGACCAGAACCGGTTTTGACCGTTCAACGTGGGGCCATAGGCTGTCGCAGAGCAGGTGATCGGTCAGGCTGGGCTGCTGCTGCAAAGCCTGATAGAGGCCGTCGAACGAAGCGGCGGACTGCACCAGAGATTCGGCATAACGGTTCAACGACAAATGAGGCGCTATCGTGTGATGGAGAAGATCCGTCAGGTCTTCGATGTAGAGCGTCGCCCGATGGCGGGCTTCATCCAGCGCAGAGGCCGAACGACCGGATCCCCGAGCCCGACGAGCGGCTGAAAAACGAGGCCCTTCCGGGAGAGCCCCTGCGCGGGCAAGATGGGCTGCCAACATGTCGTCGTGTCCCTGGAGAAACGTGATAACCGGCTCAATTGTGTCCAGATAAGCCGCCTGAAGGGTCAGCATCTGGAGGACTTCGCCGGGCCAGGTCCCGCCGGCGGCCCTGATCTCGGAGAAGGCCCGTCCCAACCCCGGGCGGGAAAACAGACGCAAGATCATTTCGATGCCGAGGTCGGCCTGGGAGGCTTCATACCCCCTGGAACGGAGAAATCCCGTGAGGTAGGCGGTGGAGGGATAGGGCGTATTCAACTGCGTCAAAGGGGGAATGAGCAGGAGTATGCGAGGGGCGGTCATGCTGTGAGATAGCATACCCGCCTGTCACCCCGCCAGGTGGCGGATTGCGGTCACGCGGCGTGTTCGCGAATGGTGCAGATGGAGGACTGGATGAAATAGCCTGTCCATCGCTTCAGGCACAAGTAATCCATGATCTCTCGCGGCAGATCGTGCTTGGGGATGGCACGGACAATCGTCCGCTGGTCGTCTTGCGAGAGATCAAGAATATCCGGTGTTGCCTTGGGGGAGGCTGGGTTGTAGGCCAGGATTAACGGCTTCAGACGGAACTCCATGTTCAGGTTCAGGACCAAGCCCAAGGTACCGTCCGTTAACGCGACTACGGTACCGGGGGGATAGACGCCGAAGGTCTGGATCATCGCCACGATGACTTCGGGAGAGAACAGGTGTTTTTGGTTCTTGTACATGTGCGCGAGCGATTCCGCCGGCGATAAGGCCTGCTCTGCTTCCGGGTTGTTGACCAGCGAATCATATTGGTCGACCCCGCTCACGATTCGAGTCGGCAGCGGGATCTGGTCACCTTTCAACTTTTCAGGGTAGCCTGAGCCGTCCAACCGCTCGTGATGATGGCGAATGATGTCGAGCACTTCGTCGGGGAATCCCTGGAATCGCGTCAGCATGTCAACGGAATGTTGGGCATGGCGCTGGTATTCGAGCGCCTCGACCCGCGTGATCTTCGAACGGTTCCTCACGATGCGGAGCGGTACCCGCTGCTCGCCGATATCGTGCAGGAGGCCAGCCATGCCGATGAGACGCATCTCTTCTTCGCCGATCTTAAAATGTTTCGCGACCATCATTGCAAGCGTGGCGACGTTTAGAGCATGCAACAGGCTGACGTTGTCCAGTTCTTCGGTGTCGAACAAGCTGGCCATCGCGCTCGCCGCTTCTGTATTCGCGATCAGCGTGCTGATCCCGTTGATCATCACTTTAGCGTTGCTCAACCCATCGACGGAGCCGTTACATACATCTTTCATCATCTGCGAGCTACGTTGGACCACTTGTTGATAGACCTCTGTGGCCAGTTGGACGGCCTGGTGATAGTCGGCATGGTGCTCGCCAGCCGGGAGGAGGGCATTGGCAGACGGTTTCAGAGCGTTCGTTTCCTCTCTCGAGTCGGGCTGGGAAGGCTCCTGGGTGGGGGATTTACGATCAGAGTCCTTGGGGAACACAAGGACGGAAGCGAGGCACAATCCTCGGATGGTAGCCAATTGGCTTTCGGATGTGATTTTGAAGGCTCTCCAAGGGAAGGGGTGTCTGAACCACGAACAGTTCAGGTCGACGTACATTCCGACCCGCAGGTCTTCCGGCCGGACCGCGACGGCCCCGGGGGGGACAGGGTGGGCGTCATCGCCTGCTACGATACCCAAGTGAAGCTTCCTTTGTTCCGCTGTTTTCCGTTCTATGTCGTTGCACGATGATTCTCGTACAGGGTATCGGCGCGTTGTCAATGAATCTTGAGGGCGGCCGCATGAATTACGCCGCCGCAGAGACAACGGAGGAGCGGGGGAAATCGCGCAGGAAGTACGAGAGCCATCGTTTGAAATCCAAGTATTTGAGAACCCGGGGAGAGATATGTTGCCTGGCGGCCCGTCGGGCAATGGCTCTGCTGGTGTCGGTCATCAGATTCACAATCACGGGGCTGGTTTCGGACTCTGCCGGCGTATAGAGGAGAACCAGTGGCCTGAAACGATCATGCCTGTTGACGTTTAGAATCAATCCGTATGCGCCGTTGACCATTTCGACGATCGTGCCCGGCGGGTAAACGCTCAAACATTGAATGAGGGCGACGACAACTTCCCTGGACAGACTGCGCTGTGTGTGCCGGAAGAGGTAGGCCAAGGCTTCGCTTGGCGAGAGGCTGCGTTTGGGAGGACGCGCGCGGATCAAATCATCGTAGAGGTCGATGACCATGACGACTTTGGTGAACAAAGACAAGTTCTCTCCGTCCAAGCCATGAGGATACCCCGAGCCGTCCAAGCGTTCATGGTGATCTTCTATGATTCGTAGGCCTTCCGAGGGAAAGGAGGGAATGGCTTGAAGGATGGCCAACCCGAATTCCGGGTGCCGAACGTACAACGCTTGGTCCTGGGGCGCTGGATCGCCGCGGCGGGCCAGCACTTCCGGAGCAATGTTCCGTTCCCCCACGTCGTGTAGCAGGGCACCGATACCCAAAACTTTGAGGTCCTCCGGCGCGAATTCAAGCTGCTGGCCCACCATCATGGAAAGCAGGGATACGTTCAGGGCATGATGCAGATCCAGTTCGTCCAGAAGGCGGCAGTCCAGCAGGCCGGATACCGCGCTCGCCATGCTCTCGTCGGAGACCAGAGCCACCAGGTGATTGATGACCGATTTGGTCCCGGCGACGCCGCTATCCTGTCCTGCACCCAGACCCTGGAAGGCTTGTTGAAACTCGAGGCAGGCTTTCGCGCAGAGCTGGTCGGCGCCGCGGAGGCCTTCGAAAAATCGATCGATACTCTGCGGCTCCGGTTGTTGCACCGCGGCAGGCAACGGTACTGGGACAGAACCGGCGCCGTCGGAGCATTCGGATGAACGCGTTGGTTCGGAGCCGGCCGCGTCATGTGCGGGCTCGGGCTCTAGCGGTAATTCGGCGCCTGCATCTGATCGTAAGGGATCGATCAGGACCGACAGGTCGAGGGCCACGATCCGTTGAAGTTGTTCCTCAGAGGAAAGTTTAAACTGTTGATGCGCGAAAGGGTGAAGGAACCAAGAGCAATCGAGGTGCACGTACATTCCCAGGCGGAGCTTTCTCGCCGGAATGGATAGCAGGTTCGGCATGGCGTCAACGGTGCCCTTGCCGCTCTCTCGATCCGTCGTGCTCAATTCGCCGTCCAAAAGGAGAGTCTGTGTTACTTGCGAATGTTGAGGACTGTGCCGAGCATTTGATCGGAGGTGCTGACGACCGATGCGTTCAATTCGAATTCCCGCTGAGCCAAGCGGAGGTTCACCATCTCTTCCCCGATGTCGACATGGGATTGCATTTCGAAGTGCGAGCCCTGGGAGGTCTGCTGGAATATGGGACCGGGCACCTGGTCCGTGATATCGGAAGCGCGGACGCCGCCATCCAGCGTCTCCTGAAAGTCGCTCCGGCCTCGTGTGAACCCGGCCGTATGCACGTTGGCGAGGTTGTGGGCCGTCGTCTGCACTGTCCGCGCGAATGCGGTCAGTCCCGAGAGAGCTGTGTGGAGCGCTTGAACCATATGGCACCTCGCAGAAGAGACCGAGGCCAGCAGCAACAACGAATCGGCACCTATACTGTTTCGGCCTATTCGGCGAGTACTTTAGGAGCAAGAATAATACGTTAAGTCAATGGCTTGCGTCATATGGCTCGTGCGACACGCTAAATACCGTTGAGCTTCATTCAATTCTGAGCTGCCGCAGAAATGCACGGCAAGCTTCACGTACGTTGCCCTGATTGCCGTGCAGTTCGCTGCCCAACACGTATACCAGGTCGTTGCCGTAGACATCAGCCATTTCAGAGATACGCGTTGGGCCCATGCGACCGGCAGCGGTGGGAAAGATTGCGGGGAGATGCCCAAGAGTACACCGGCATGCCGTGGCGATGGCACGACCATCTTCTCGCGAGATGGGATAGTTCAGGCCAAAAGTCGGATAGATCGTCACGTCGGCTCCGGCAAGGCGAGGCATCAATCCGAATATAATATGTGGAGCGATACCTGCATCGCGAGCAACGTAGTACGATCCCATCAAGGCCGGATGGGAAAGGATCGGAAGGCCAAGGGCCTTCTGTCGTACCAACTCTGCTATTTGGTCAAACCCTACGATTCCTGGACAGACCAGTGCGGCACCGGCGCCGGCCCGATGCGCGTAGTCTGCCTGCTCTAAAATCCTTGCGAAGGATCCAGTGAGATGCGGAGCGTACAAACAGCGTTGGCCGGTGCGTGCGGAAGCTTCGGCCACTGCTTCAGCGCAACGTGACACCCGTTCCGTGAAAGAACAAAAGCGATGATCGGCCAACCCTTGGTCATCCTTCACGATGTCTATTCCGCCCAGCGCAAAGTCGCGAGCGAGGTCTGCCAGCTGACTGGCAGATAAGCCCAAGGGCTTGAGGACCCCGCAAGCAAGAGATCGATCGGACACGCCCAACAATTTCCGAAGGCCGGCCGTGCCGAACCGGGGGCCATCCCAACGTGACAGCTCCGTCTGCGGGATCCGGATGTCGGCGAGCCTGACCCCGCGCTGAAGGCTGGCGCTTCCGTAGGCGACGTGAAGCAGCGAGCCGACCGATTCATCGAGCAGCTCGACCGGGTAGGTCAGGACAGCCTCATATCGCTCTTCTCGGACGCATCGAAACTCGGCCACTTGACCCAGCAGATGCTCTCGAATCGCGCCCGGAGGGATGATGTGATCCGCAGACTCGACGGTTTGCTCGATGCAGAGCAATTCGGCGCG
The DNA here is from genome assembly GCA_035715525.1 of Nitrospiraceae bacterium. GTDB lineage: Bacteria > Nitrospirota > Nitrospiria > Nitrospirales > Nitrospiraceae > JAHBWI01. Next base: position 347 of record DASTLA010000129.1, on the reverse strand, counting down.
CGCCTTTGCGTCCGAGGCAGATCCCGTAAGGTGATAGGTTGCGGACCAACGACGGCCCGAAAAGTCCGATGCGCACAGGTCTCCCATGGCGGCTCGAAAGTCTCCTATTTGCAGTACCGAATGTCGCAGAGTACCCTATTTCTCCACGATCCGGTAGACAACACCTTGGACAAACAGGGGAGATGTAAGGATGAGCATGCGACTCGTTGCGTTATGTGCCATTTTTCTGATGGCCGCAGCATGCCAGGGAGGATTTATGAGCGGGCAGGCCAGCCGACTGGTGGACCTCACGTACCAACTCGACGAATCGACCCACGCGTGGCCGGGCAACAAGCCTTTCTCACGCG